>CAYRTQ010000454.1:0-3123 GCA_964426865.1 uncultured bacterium | reverse complement strand
CTTTTCCCGGACCGCCCTCTTTTGGCGCTTTTCTGGGCGCACCAGAAAAGTACAGAGGCAGTAAAAGGGGTGCAGGCTTCATACCCAACGAAAGCGACTGTGTAGCCGGCACATGCTGTTGTTGTCCGATCATGGCAACTATCCATTGAAAACTGCGAAGTATCTTTATTATTGTGGAGGAACAATGGAATCTGTATATGAAAAAGTGGGAAAACGGGGCCGTGAAATCTTTCTGGTCGAGGGGTTCTGCTGTTCGGAGAGCGTGCTGCTCGCCATCGCGGAAAGCAGGGGCATACAATCCGACCACATTCCGGGGATCGCCACGGGATTCTGCGGCGGCGTTTCACACACCTCGGGTATCTGCGGCGCGGCGAGCGGCGCGGTCATGGGCATCGGGCTCCTCGCCGGGCGCAAACGGCCGGACCAACCCCGGGATGAAATCTTTGGGATGGTGCAGGAATTCCTGAAGGAGTTTGGCGAACGGTTTGGTTCCTCGAACTGCGCGGAACTGCTCGGCTGCGATCTCAATACCCCGGAGGGCAGGGAGAAGGTGAAAGTGAACAACCTCCGGGCGCGGTGCGCGGACTATGTGGAAGCGGCGGCCGGGATCGCCGCGCGGATTCTGGAAGGGAAATAGCCCCCGGATTCGATTCGACTTTGGCCCTGATTTCGCTCAAATGACGGGTCGGGGAAGTTCAAGACCGTTCTGGACGCCGCTGTCCGCCGGGCGGGCCTCCGTACCCGTCCAAAGGCATCGCGGCGACAGTCCGGGAGCCGTGTATGCAATCGCGGCGAAATCTTCGCATTCAATTCCAATATGCCGTCCGGGAGTTTTTCATGAAGCCGACACACCTGTTTCCATCCGTTCTGGCCATATCTCTGCTGTTGAGCATGGGCGCTTCGGCGCAGAATTCCGGAGGGGGTATGCCCGATTACAGGAATCCGAACCTGCCGGTGGAAAAACGGGTGGCGGACCTGCTCTCCCGCATGACACTGGAGGAGAAGGTCGCCCAGACCCTTTGTACCTGGCAGAATGAGAAGGTCATCGACAAGAGCGGGAAATTCAATGCCGCGGGAGCGAGTGAAGTCTTCCGCGACGGTCTCGGAGAGGTCGCTCGCATCAACCAGGAAGTCGGGCCGAAAGAGGGCGCCGAGCGCTCCAACGCGGTGCAGAAAGCCGCCATCGAGAGTTCGCGTCTCGGCATCCCGGTCATCTTCCATGACGAGGGGCTGCACGGGCTGATGGCGAAGGGCGCCACGCATTTCCCCCAGGCAATCGGACTGGCGGGGACCTGGGACCCGTCGCTGGCGCACGAGGTATTCACCGTGGTTGCGGACGAGGCGCGTTCCCGGGGCATCACCCAGATTCTGACCCCGGTGCTCGATCTGGCCCGCGATCCCCGTTGGGGGCGGACCGAGGAAACCTATGGCGAGGATCCATATCTCGTTTCTCGGTTCGGCGTGGCCTGCATCACCGGGTTCCAGGGCGAAGGGCCCGGAGTGGACAGCCGTCATGTAATGGCCACCATGAAGCATTTCGCGGTGCACGGCCAGCCTCAGGGCGGGCTGAATCAGGGGACGGGGAATTATTCCGAGCGGGTGGTGCGCGGCGAGTTTCTGGTTCCCTTCCGCGCGGCGGTCACCGAGGCCGGGGTTTTGAGCGTCATGCCCTCCTATAACGAGATCGACGGCGTTCCCTCCCATGCCAACAAAAAGCTGCTCCAGAATATCCTCCGCGAGGAATGGGGATTCAGCGGGCTGATCATCTCCGACTACAGCGGCGTTTCCCAACTCTTCGATACCAATTTCGTGGCCCGCGACCGTGAAGAGGCCGCGAAACGGGCTATCGAAGCCGGGGTGGATGTGGACCTCCCCAACGGCGATACATTCAAAACGCTGGTCGGGCTGGTGAAAAGCGGGAGAGTGGCGGAAACAGCGGTGGACCGTGCCGCGGCGCGCGTGCTGCGGGCCAAGTTCCTCCTCGGGCTTTTCGAACAACCCTACGTGGACCCGGAATACGCCCTGAAAACCACCAACTCCCCGGAACATCGCGCGCTGGCGCTCAAGGCGGCGCACAGGACGGTCACCCTGCTCAAGAACGACGGAAATCTTCTCCCGTTGAACCGTGCGAAAATCAGGCGGCTCGCGGTTATCGGCCCCAACGCCGCGGATGTGCACCTGGGCGGATACAGTTGGGAGCCGCGAGTTGGGGTGAGTGTTCTCGACGGCATCCGCGCCAAGGTGGGCAAGAGCATGGAAGTCCGCTATGCCGAGGGATGCCGAATTACCGAAACCGTGCCCTCCTGGTTGCAGGACTCGGTGAAAGTGGCTGATCCCGCGCTGAACGCGAAACTCATCCGCGAGGCGGCCAGGGTGGCAAAATCCTGTGATGCCGTTCTCCTCTGCATCGGGGAAAACGAATCCATGTGCCGTGAGGCTTGGGCCAAAAACCATCTGGGGGATCGTAACACCCTCGATCTTCCCGGCCAGCAGGATGATCTGGTGAAAGCGGTGCTCGCCACCGGCGTTCCGGTCGTGGTGTTCCTCAACAACGGCCGTCCGCTCTCCATCAATTATGTCGCGGAACATGTTCCCGCCATCCTCGAAGGGTGGTATCTGGGGCAGGAGGGCGGCACGGCGCTCGCGGACGTCCTGTTCGGCGATGTCAATCCCGGCGGCAAGCTTCCCATCACCTTCCCGCGCTCGGTGGGGCATATCCCCGCATACTACTACCAGAAGCCCACGGTCGGGGTGGACTATCTCTTCGAAACGAAGGAGCCGCTCTTCCCCTTCGGCTATGGTTTGAGCTATACCACGTTTTCGTACTCCAATGTCCGGGTCAGCCCGGAAAAGATCGGCCCCTCCGGCAAGGCCACGGTCAGCGTGGACCTGGTCAATTCCGGGCGGGTTGCGGGCGACGAGGTGGTGCAGTTCTACATCCGGGACGTGGTCGGATCGGTCACCCGCCCGGTCAAGGAACTCAAAGGATTCGAGCGCATTACACTCCAGCCCGGCGAGAAGCGGACGGTCACCTTCGAACTCACTCCCGACCAGCTTTCCTTCCTCGATGAGAATATGGAATGGGTGGTGGAGCCGGGCGAATTCCGGATCATGGTTGGCGGG
>CAYRTQ010000453.1:0-3130 GCA_964426865.1 uncultured bacterium | reverse complement strand
AGTGCGTCTGCCCATTGAAAACCGTGAAGCGCCGATTATTTCCGTTGCGCGAATCACCGGCCAGAGTTTCCCTTGCCTCGAAAGGAAAAAAAGTCCATTTTAGGAATAGGAAAGAGTGCGGAACGTGTTCGATATCGGAAAATACTCACGAAAGGAAAGCGCGAAATGAGAGGAAAAGCGATTGCGGCCGGGATGATCGGCATGGTATTCCTGGTAACCGCGGGCATGACCGGGTATGCGCAGACCACGAAGGTGAAGAAAAGCGCGACCAAAGTCACCATCGCGAAGAAAATGGATTACGGCACCGAGTACTACACTGAATCGGTGCGTGTGCTCAACCGTATGTGGGACATGCGGAAAGATCAGATCGGCAAAATCAGCGACCGCGCCGCCGCCACATTGCGGGCCGGGCACAAGGTGGTCTGGGACTGCACCGCGGGCCACTCCAATATCTATGAGGTCGAGCCCAGCCTTCCCTGCCTGCCGCAGGGCGGCATGATCTCCGCCACTGAATTCAGCGGCCAGAAAGCCACCATCGACGCGCTTACGAGCGATGATATGCTCATCACCAACTATATCAACGAGCAGACGGTGGCCGCCCACAAACGCGGGGTGTATGTGGTGGGAGTCACCGACAGCTATTTCCGTCACCGCTCTTTCCCCGAACAGGACAACAAGGACAAGAAGCCCAATTACCAGAACCTGGAACTGGAAGACATCTCCAGCGAAGTTCTCGTTTCCGAGGTCCCCGGGCAGGTGGGTCTGGTGAGCATGCCCTATATCCCCGAGATGAAGGTGGGCGCCGGAGTGGGCAATTTCATGATCGCCCTGTACTGGTACGTGGTCTCCGATGTGGCGAACAAGATGAAGAATCCCGACGCCCCCGCGCTCCAGTACTCGACACAGTATCATGACACGATCATGAAGCGGCTCGACACCATCTGGAAGACCCAGAAACCGCTCCTCTGGTCCACCGCGGAAAAGCTGGCGGTGAAAGTGGGCAACGGCGCGCACATGTGGGTCGATTCCTACCCGAAAAGCGTAAACTGCGATGCCTCCGGAGCTTCCATGGGGCTGGTGTTCACCAACCACTTCCCCAAAAACAAGATGAAGCCGGGCGACATCATGTTCGTCTGCGAGGTCTCCGACAGCACCAATTCCACCATGGTGGAGGAAGCCCGCGCCGCCAAGGCCAAGGGCGCATATATCGTCGCCATCGGCCCCGCGAACAATGCCGAGCTCAAAAAACTGTCCGACGTGTATTTCGACAATCTCAGCCCCGAGGGCTACGGCCTCTTCCAGATCAAGGGACATGACAACAGGATCGCGCTCGCCGGTTCGCTCATCAACAGCATCGTCTACGGCGCCTTCTCCGTGCAGATGGTGAAGTGCATGAACAACCACGGCTGGTATCCCAAGTATTACATGAGCTACAACTGGGGCGGCGTCGGCTCGTACTTCGACTGGCTGGGCTGGAGTGTGACCCGCGTGGGATTCTGATGGTGGAATCCGGGATGAAAAAACCGGAAGTCAGATCGAAAACTGCAAAATGAGGCAACCGTGGGCGGGTCTCCGTACCCGTCCACGGTCTGAACCGCAATCGTGTGATTCCTGATCTCCAGGATGAAAGACGGGCGGTGTTTTTTTATGCCGGCGGGTGAGAACGAAATTTGCGCAGGAGCGCATGGCATGCGCCTGCTCCGTATGGAATGCCGGGATTGGTTCGTTCAGAAGACTCATAGTATCCACAGGAGAGAGCAACATGAGGTTTACGGCGGTATGGGCCGGGATCGGTTTGATCGGGTTGCTGTCCTTTGGCCAGACGGCGTCGGCCCAGGGAAAGGCGGGAGATTCCCCGGCGGAATCCGCCGCCATCTACCGGGATGGTCCGGTCATCGGGAAAATGATCGACGCCGGGTTCCTGTACGGCGAAACGAACTACCACGCGGTGCAGCAGGCCTCCGATGGCTGTGTGTATTACGCGATCAACTCGCATGCCCACGGACAAAGCGCCACGCTCTTCCGGTACGATCCCCGGACCGGGGCGGTGAAATCGCTCGGCTCCATGAATCCCGCGGTCGGCGAGGACGGCACGAAGGTATTCAATCAGGACAAGATACACTGCGATCTCTACGAAATGAACGGGAAACTCTGGTTCTCCACCCAGGGCGGGTCCTATGGCGGTGGAAACTACGGCCCCTATCCCGGCGGGCACTTCCTGAGTTATGACCTCAAGACCGGGAAAATCAGCGATCTCGGCATCGCCGCCCCACGTGAAGGCAACGTGCCCGGCGAGGGCAGCGTGCCCGGCGAGGGCATCGTCTGCATGGGCATGGATACGGTGCGTGGGCGGATGTTCGGCATCACCTGGCCGGGGATGCTCTTCGTCTATTACGATATCCCCACCGGGAAGATCCGGAATTTCGGGAAGCAGGTGGCCACCCCGGGTGTCACCGATCTCACCGCTGTCCCCGGAAACCGCGCCATCGCGGTGGACCCGCTCACGGGCGATGTATACTGGCACAACATGGACGAAACGCTCAGCCGGTATTCCCGCGCCAGGGACAGCGTGGAAATCCTCGCCTCACCCACCCTGAACATCCCCATCCTCAAGCTGTCCTCATCCTCCGGGTTCAATAAGGTGCTCTGGCGCGCCATCCGCTGGAGTATCGCCGCGAAACGTTTCTACGGCGTGGACACCGGCGGTGAATACCTCTTCTCGCTCGACCCCGCAAGCGGGGCCATCGAGATTATCGACCGTATCGCCGCCGCCCCAAACCGCAGGTCCGGCAGCCGGGGGAGCGCCAGTATGGCGTTCGAGCTTTCCCCCGACGGCAAACGCATCTGTTACATCACCTCCGCGCGCGGTCCGGTTCCCGGAAAGCCCGGAATCCAGTCCGCCCTTCGCCTGGTGACCTACGACATCGCCGCCCGACGGTACATCGACCACGGCCCCATCGTGCTCGATGATGGCCGCGTACCCTCCTCCTGCTCCGGAGTCGATGTGGGCCGCGACGGCAGCCTGTATCTCGTCTGCACCATTCCGCTCGGGAATGTGGACGGCCCGAGGGAAAGGGCAATCGTCGAGGCGCACTTCGCCGGTGTGGAGAAGGACAAGCTGAAGAGCGCC
>CAYRTQ010000452.1:0-3131 GCA_964426865.1 uncultured bacterium | reverse complement strand
CACTCGTCCATGCCCCAGAAATGGGCGTGCTGGAGTTTCATTTCGAGACTGTTCACGATGCGCGCCACCAGGGGAAGCTGCTCGGTCGGCCCGATGGGGCCGCAGATGCCGGCGGGACTGCCGGGAGAAGCCTGTTTCCAGGCCTCGATATACTCAAGCGCCTCTGCCAGATAGAACTCTTCCAGGGTATCGTAAAAAACCACCCGGAATCCCGGACGGGAAAGCTGCAACAAATCCTTCTCTTCCAGACGGGCCGCGTCATCGAGAATTGCGCGGTCGAGCGTCGTGTAATCCCACCACTGGGGCGCCACCTTGCTGATCGGCCGGGCCATGGCTATCTCTCCTTCTGAAAGGCAATACCCGAATCAGGTTTTTCCGGAGAGGGAAAACGCGCGGCGCACGATTTCATCTCCGGTCTGAACGGGTGATGCGAGGAAAACGGGAATTCACAAAGATACACGATTGTGGAACTGATTTCCACTGCTCTTTTTCCCCGTTCTTTTCCACGTGTCATTCCAGCGACATTTCGTATTTGGGGTCGGTCCAGCAGCGGTCTCCCAACAATTTCGCGAGCGGATCGTAATCCTCGGGGCCAAAGCCCAGATGCAGCCGTCGACGCCATCCCTCGGCGTATTCGAACCGGTCGGAAAGCGATCCCAACTCGCGTCCGAAAGATTCCATGAGATGCAGATACGCGTCGATTCCCTGGCTGCGGTCCAGCCATTCCTTCTGGGTACGGTGCTGCGCGAGCATGCGACGCTTCTCCGCGAGCACCTCGCCGATACCCACATACTGCCCCGGACGCACCCGTCGCCGCATGGCATCCCGAAGGCCGTGGGGCATGGCGTGGTATACCGCGGTGGGACCATCCCAGGGATCCACCTCCGGGTCGGACCGCCAGTTCGGCATACCGCGGGAAAACGCCGCGCTCACCAGGAGACGGCAGGCGTTCTGGTGGTCCTCCATGTAATCGTCCGGCGAGGGAACGAGGAGCAGACCGGGTTTCACCTCACGTATCACCGCGGTTACCTTCCGCAGCAGGGAGGGCTTGTATATGATTTCGAGATCGTCCACCAGCGGAGGGTGGAATACCGCGCCCGCAACCCGGGCCGCGTCTTCCGCCTCGGCCAGACGCAGACCGATGATTTCCTCCCGGGAATGCTCCATCGTGCCGCAGGAGCCATTGGCGATGATGAAAATGTGAATTTCCGCTCCGGCGTTCCGAAGGAGGAGAAGCGTCCCGGCCATCATGAATTCGATATCGTCGGGATGGGCCGCCCCGGCGAGTACGACGAACGGTTTTCCTTCGTTCATGTACGCTCCGAACAATTGTGTTGACTCGTGGTGATGGGAAAAGTATCATGGAAAAAGAAAACGGAATACCGGAGCCGGAATTCGACGCTTTCCGATCCGGCCTGTTCAATATAAATCGAAACCATCGTCCGATGGTAATGAAAAGAGATGTACGGGCGGTTCTTTCCGCGCGCCGAGCCATTCCCGCCCCGTGCGTTTCCGGATAATTGATCGTTAGCGCCTTGTCAAGCGGATAGTGTCGGTGGATTGCGCTTCGACACTTCGACAGGCTCAGTGTCCGCAAGCTCGGTGTCCGCGGGATCAGCGTCCGACGCTGGCTGAGCTTGTCGAAGCCAGCCAACCTGCTTCCTGCATTTTCCGGTTGACAGAGTATTGGCTTCCCTGATTGTTGGGGCTTTTCCCCGAGGAGAAACCGCATGGCCGATCAGACCACGCTGTCGCTTGCCAGCAAAACCATCGATCCCGAAACCATATATGTGACATCCTCCGACCGCGCCATCCTCCGTGAACTCGCGGAGAGAACCGCAGAACTGGCCGCCCGTCCATCCGAGATGGAGAAGCGTGAACTCTGGTATGGTCACAACGCCCTGGAACCGACCCGGCCCCTGGTTTTCTGCGATCCGGAAAACGGCTGGAACGAAATCATCCCCGAAAGCGATCTTCGTTGTACCGGCGCGCTGGCCCGTGAATGGGAAATGACTCTGCGGAAAGAAATCTTCTGGGGCGGATCCATGGGCGATGACCGAGTCACGCAGCCATATTTCGAGGTCCCGTACGTGTATTCGGAAACCGATTGGGGCATGCATGAGACGAGGACCGGGGGAAAGGACGGCGGCTCCTATGTCTGGTCGGCTCCGTTGCGTTCATGGGATGATCTCCCCCGGCTCCGGTTTCCCGAGATTACAGTGGATCGCGAGTCCACCGGACGCCTCGTCGCGCTCGCGGAAGAAGTTCTCGGCGACCTGCTCCCCGTGCGGCTCAAGGGAAAGTGGTGGTGGACTCTGGGATTGACCATGACCCTCGTGTATCTCCGTGGGCTGGAACAAATCATGTTCGATACCTACGATTCTCCCGAAAAGCTCCGCGAACTCATGTCCTTCCTCAGCGCCGGGACAATGGCACGTCTTGACTTCCTGGAGCGGAACGGCCTCCTCGGTCTCAACAATGACGGCACCTATGTCGGTTCGGGCGGGTTCGGCTGGACACGGGAGCTTCCGGGGGCCGGTTTTTCCGGCCAGGTACGGACCATCGACATGTGGGGATTCGCGGAAAGCCAGGAAACCATCACCTTCTCCCCCGCCATGTTCGGGGAATTCATCTTTCCCGCCCAGCTTCCCCTGATGGAGCGGTTCGGGCTCAACTGCTACGGTTGCTGCGAACCGCTGGACAAACGCTGGCACATCGTGGAGCGTATCCCCCGGTTGCGCAGGGTGTCCGTTTCCGCCTGGGCAAGCGTACCGGACATGGCCGAAAAGCTGGGGAACCGGTACATTTATTCCTGGAAACCCAACCCGGCGGATCTGGCTGTCCCGGTTCTGGACGAGGACCGGGCGCGGAGGAACATCCGGGCGATGCTGGACGCCACGAAACACTGCCGGGTGGAACTCAACATGAAGGACAACCATACCATCGGACACAACCCGGAAAATGTCACCCGGTGGTGCCGTATCGCCCGCGAAGAGGCGGAAAGAGTATAGCATTCCGCATGGTCCGTGAAGTTCGCGAAGAAATGACATGCGGATGAAACAGGGCGAAATGCTTTAGAGCGTATCCATAAATAAGGATATAGCCTTCTCTGGGAACGCAGCCCCCTACAA
>CAYRTQ010000451.1:0-3137 GCA_964426865.1 uncultured bacterium | reverse complement strand
GGTCCGCTGGCTGAGCTTGTCGAAGCCAGCCAACCTGCACCCCGCATTTTCCGGTTGACAGAGTAATGGACGGAACCGGGCCATGACCAATGCAAAGGGGCGCACACTCCGCGCCCCTTTGCATTCACCGTCCGATGTGGTATGTCATCTCCGCTCTCTGCGCCTCCGTGGAAATCGCCCCGTCTCGGCAATCACACCACCATTCGCGCCACATGCACGAAAACGAAGCTCACCAGCCATGCGAGCGTGGTGGTGTACACCGCGAGGAGAGCCGCCCATTTCCATCCGCCCGCTTCCCTTCGCACGATGCTGATGGTGGCGGCGCAGGGGACGTAGATGAGGATGAAAAGCATGAGCGCGTACCCGGTGACGGGATCGAAGGCCGGATCGTTACGGAGCGACTGCTGGAGAGTTTCCTTGGTGTGCCCGTTCTCTTTGGCGCTGATGGAGTAGATGGTGCCCAGGGTGGACACGATGACTTCCTTGGCTGCGAGTCCGGCGGTGAGCGCCACGCCGATGCGCCAGTCGAATCCCAGCGGAGCGATCAGGGGCTCGATGGCCTTCCCGAACATCCCGGCGTACGTGCTCTCGATGGCGGGATGCCCCGTGTGCGGCATGTGGGTTCCCGGTGCGGTCATCTCCGCGCGCGGGAAAGAGATGAGCAGCCAGACGATAATGGAGAAGCCCAGAATGGTGGTTCCCGCCTTGCGAATGTAGAGCCAGGCGCGCTCCCCGATATGGAGCATGACGCTCCGGAGGGTGGGAATACGGTAGGGCGGAAGCTCCATCACGAAGGGCGCGGTATTCCCGTGCAGGAAAGTGAGTATCTTTGCCACCGCGAGCGCCAGCGCCACCCCGACAATGTAGAGGGAGAAAATGACATTCCCGGCGTCACGGGGAGAGAAGAACGCTCCCGCCAGCAGGATGTATACCGGCAGGCGCGCTCCGCAGCTCATGAACGGCAGAATGAACATGGTTACCAGACGGTCGCGGCGGTTTTCGAGAATGCGGGTGGCCATGATGGCGGGCACGGTGCAGCCGAACCCCACGATCATGGGGATGAAGGATTTCCCGTGCAGGCCGAAACAGTGCATCACGCGGTCCATGATGAACGCCGCGCGCGCCATGTAGCCGGTATCCTCCAGCACGGAGATAAAAAAGAAGAGCACGATGATGTTGGGGACGAACACGAGCACGCTGCCCACTCCGGAGATGACGCCATCGGCGACAAGCGAGCGCAGGATGCCCTCGGGGAGATACGACGCCGCGGTTCCGCCCAGCCATCCGAACAGGGCTCCGATCCACTCCATGGGGTAGACCCCCAGGCGGAAGGTTGCCTGGAACATGAGCCACAGCACCGCGACAAAGATGGGGAAACCCAGCCAGCGATGTACGAGGAGGGAATCGATGCGCTCGGTCAGGGAACGGGGACTCTCCAGTGCGGCGCGGAGACATTCCGCCGCCGCGCCCGAGGCATAGCCGTACCGTCCGGCGGTCACGACGGAGCTGATGTCCGCGCCTTCGATTTCCTGGAGTTTGCGCCGGATTTCCGCGAGCTTGCGGTAATCCTCGGCGGTGAGGCTTGTCCGCGCGGAGACGGCGAGCAGCGAGGAGCCGTAGGATAAGAGATTGACCGCGGTCCAGCGCTCGTTGAACGGTGTTTTCCCCCGTATGATTTCCGAGGCCCGCTCGATGGCGTGTTCCATTTCGTGGCTGTATACCGGCGGCTTGCCCACCGCGGGGATTTCCCCCCGGGCGGCCTTGAGCGCCACCGCCATGAGTTCGGTCACCCCCCGTCC
This sequence comes from uncultured bacterium, assembly GCA_964426865.1. GTDB lineage: Bacteria > Latescibacterota > Latescibacteria > Latescibacterales > Latescibacteraceae > JAWLHT01. The sequence goes on along the minus strand of CAYRTQ010000451.1, from coordinate 1,338 downwards.
GCGATTCCCGACCGTTTTTACACAGGGGATGCCGAGAATACGGGAGAGTTGCACGATGTCCAGCGATCCCCCCGCGCTCTCGAATTCATCGAACATGTTGAGCGCAAGTACGCAGGGTTTCCCGACCTCGATGACCTGCGCGGCGAGATAGAGATTCCGCTCCAGCTTCGTGGCGTCCACCACGATGATTACCGCGCTGATACGATCGGAGAGAAGCTCGTGTCGCGCCACTTCCTCATCCGCGGAGCGCGGGGAAAGACTGTAAGTCCCCGGGAGATCGGTAAAAGTGACCTCCGCGTCATCCACCACCACCGTGCCTTCCTTTTTCTCCACGGTGACGCCCGGATAATTGCCCACGTGCTGACGTGCGCCGGTGATATGGTTGAAAAGACTGGTCTTCCCGGAATTCGGGTTACCCGCCAGCGCGATGACGATGCCGTTTTCCACCGGTATGACACTCCCCCGTCTTAATTTCATCAATAACGATCGTGGACGCTTCACTCCGTCGCAATGCGAGCATGGTCCCCATCACCCGAACCAGTATGGGGTCGCCGAGCGGCGCGGAACAGAGCATTTCCACCCGCGCGCTCTCGAACAGTCCCAGATCCATAAAACGCTGCCGTACCTGCCCGGTCGCCGATATTCCGGTGATGACCGCGGAATCGCCCGGAGTCAGATCATTCAGGGTCTGCATAACTTCTTTCCCACACCGCCGGTGCAGTGTGTCTCGATATATCCGGTAAGTTTTTCCATGGTCTCCGCGCTCAGCACATGCTCCATGCGGCAGGCTTCCTTCTCGGCTGTTTCCGCGTCCACCCCGATGAGTTCACGGAGGAACACCACAATGGTGTGGTGACGGTCGGCGATGCGGGCGGCGGCGGAAGTCCCGGTTTCGGTGAGTTCGATGTACTCGTATTTCTGGTGCCGTATGAGCCCCGCCGCCTCCAGAATCTTCAACGCGCCGTTGACGCTGGGCATGGTGACCCCCAGCTTGCGCGCCACATCCCGAACCCGCACCGCGGGGGTTTGCCGGGCGATCTCGAATATGGCTTCGAGATAATCTTCCATGTTCGACGACAGGTTCATTCGGGGACCTCGGAAAAAGGTTTTCAATGGGTTGTTAGTTAAGCCTAACAAATATAGCAAAACCAAACATGCCGCGCAAGCCTTTTTTTACCGGGGAGTATGATACGTGAAAACGGGAGGGAAGGGGTGAGGGGAGGGGCAGAGGGGAAAAAAGTCTGATACGAATGAGCGTTCAAACGGGTAAGGAAGTGTTTGAAACCAAATTTGAATCAATCTCCGTAGCAAAGGCAGCCCCCTTTCCGGCCTTCGGCC
>CAYRTQ010000450.1:0-3143 GCA_964426865.1 uncultured bacterium | reverse complement strand
GTCGCAGCGCATGCCGTCCAGCGTGGTATTGGGAAGGCGTATGAGCAGGCGGCGGTTGCTGACCTCGCCGGTGGGAGAGAGGCTGAACGCCCAGATATTCCACTGCGAGGACTCGTTCACATAGAGAACGCTGTCCCCGGGAGCCACCTCTATGCCGTTTGCGGTGCCCATTCCGGCGGCGATGTTGGTGACCGCGCCATCGGGGGTGATACGCCAGACCCGCCCGGAGGAGGAACTCCAGTCCGGATCGCTGGCGTAGAGGATATCGTTCTCACCGATGGCGATATCGTTGGGCTGGCTCATGGCGGACTCATGGGCGTAGACGCTCGTGGCGCGGGTCTGCATGTCCACCGCGATAATGTTGTGCCCGGTGTAATCGGCGACAAGCATGCGGTTCTTGCTGTCGAACCGGATGCCGTTACCGGTGCTTCCGGAGGGAAGGGTGACAAACAGGCTGGAGACTCCTTCCGGTGTGACCATGCCGATGGTATTCCGCTTGCTGCCGTAACTGACCGCGTAAAGGTTCCCCTCCATGTCGCAGGCGGGACCTTCGATGCTGGCGTTGAATTCACCCGCGGCCAGGAAAACGCTGCTGGTGAACAGGGATTCTTCCGCTCCCGCCTGTCCCGCCGACACGAACACGGCCATCAGGAGGATAACCGCGAAATTCCTCGCCCATATTGCTGTATTGCTGACAATCACTCGCACTCCCACCGAATTCCTCCCATCGAACAATTTTCCGGAATAACGCTTTCATTGCCTCTCTCGCATTGCGGCGGGAGGTTCTTTCCTTTCCCGGTCCCCTCGCGGCCCCGTGCAAACCCTCATCGGGCGCGGATTTCAGCTCTTCTTCGGGGCGAGCGTGCGCTCGATGACATGGCGCCGTATGCCGTCGATGTAGGGGAGCGCGTCGTCGCCGCCCAGGCTGTCCAGTTTCGCGGCGCGTCCGGTCTGACGGGATACATTCGCCGCCACCAGCATGCGGTGTTCCTCGAGGATGGCTTCGTAGGGGCGCGGGGCCTGGCCGAAGGAATAGAGATCGTTGAGCTTGTCGAACATGTTCAGGTCCCACTTGCCCTGGAGTTCGAAATTACGGTTTTCCTTGACCGCATAGATATTCATGTGGAACTTGCCCGGATAGTTGTTCACATGGCACATGCCGATGATGGGCGGCTGGCCGTCGCGGGACTTGTAGGTCAGAACGCAGAGGGTGTCGCCGGTGGGCTTTTTCTCGAACCGGAATTGGCGCAGGTCGATTTCGTAGTCGCCCGCGAAGTAGACCGTGTCGATCCCGCCGCCGAGCGCGGCATGGGCGTAATTGAAGACATGCGGCAGATGCCAGGTGAAATGCCCCTCCGGAGAGTAGGCCTCGAAAGCCCGCACGGGACCTTTTTCTTTCACGAAAGTCTGGATTTCCGGAATTTCTCCGCCGAATTCCAGCGAGGATGCGCTCATGAGCGGCGCTTTGTGCGTCCTGGCCAGACGGACAATTTCCTCGGCATCGGCGATCGAGGCGGCGAAGGGACGGTTGATGAAGGTGGGCTTGCCCATTTCGAGTCCGGGCTGGGCCAGTTCCAGAACCTTGCGATAATCAGCGTGCTCGATATGGATGCAGTCGCACTCCTTGGCGAGTTGCACCGGATCTTTGTACACCTTTTCGTACACCTCGCCTTTCATGACTTCCGCCACACCGGGGTAATCGTCCCATACGCCGTAGGGTTTGGCGAGGATTTCCTTCGTGTAGCCTTCCGGGCGGGTTTTGAAACGGGCGGCGAAGCTGTGGGAGCCGAGTCCCAGCACCCCAATTTTCTTGACTTTCGTATTCTGGGCGAACGCGGGAGCGGTCTGCGCGGCGACTATCCCCGCGATACCGGCGAGCGCGGTGTTCTGGATGAAATTGCGACGGCTGGGCATGAAATTCTCCTGAAACGGTGTAAAAAACCTTTTTCGTCCATGCAATCGCGAAATATAGATTCCGATGGGGCGAATGTAAAGGGAAAACGGGATGGCGGAGACCGGATTACGATTACCGGGCGGAGAGAGGCGGGCGCTTTGCGTTATGTGTCGTATAACCGGAGAATACAGGGTGTGATCTTCGGTTGGCCGGCTTCGACAGGCTCAGCCAGCGGCAGGCGCTCAGCCAGCGGCAGGCGCTGAGCCAGAGGCCGGGCGCTGAGCCTGTCGAAGTGTCGGAGCGCAATACACACAAATGTATGGACTTGACAATCCATTTGAGGCATCCGGACAGATATCGGCAGGGGGTGCGCCCCGGGATCAACAGGAATCTCGGTATAACGCGTTCTTCTGTAAAAGTCTGTTGATATCCCCGGCATTCATCCGTATTATATCCCTTGCTGGTTTATGAGGGAATATGAGATTCGAACAGCAAAAAGCGAGGTGTGAAATGGGTAAGGCAGGGGGATTCATCGGAGTGGTGGCGGCGATCCTGGCCATATTCCTGATGGTGTATATCGCGAATCAACAGTTCGGCTCGGGGAAACAGTCCTCCACCACGCCGGACGAGGCTTTCAAGGCCGGTTTCGCCCGGGTGAAGATCACTCCCCCGGTGGGGACGCGCATGACCGGTTTCGGGGACCGGGACTGGGATTCCACGGGATGCCGTGGAATTCATGACGATCTGTATGCCCGCGCCCTGTATCTTTCGCAGGGAGACCGGGAGATGCTGGTTATGGGTTTCGACCTGCTCTTCTTCAGCCGCGACGAGGCGGACCGTTTCAAGGGCGCCATCGGGCGAAAACTGAACATCCCGGCGGGGAATATCCTCTTCAACACGTCTCATACCCACACCGGCCCCAAGGTGGGCACATGGTTCTATACCCCTGCCGACCCGTTCTACCTGAACCGGCTCGAATCAGCCATCGTGGAATCGGCGTTCCAGGCGCGGAGCACGGCGCGTGAAGCGGTCCTCAGCGCCGGAGCGGGGACGACGGCGCTTCCCATGAGCCGTCGGCTGCCCAACGGCAAGGGGGGCGTCCAGTTCAGCCCCAATCCCGACGGCGCGGTCTGCAACACCCTGCCGGTCCTGTTCGTGAAGGATACCGCTGGGAAACCCATCTGCCTGCTCTTCTCGGTGGCCTGCCATCCTTCCACGGTCAAGGGGGTGGATCGAAGCTGGCAGATAT
>CAYRTQ010000449.1:224-3179 GCA_964426865.1 uncultured bacterium | reverse complement strand
TCCGTATCGAGCACTCCGGCCAGATAGACGATTTTTCCGGATACGGGCTCGGTCGTTGTCGGTATGGGCTTGTTCCCGCAGGAAACGATCAGTGCGAGAATGAGCGGCAGGAATATCAGAGCGGTTCTCTTCATGACGAGGACCTCCCGGGTGCAATTTGAATCGTGTTTGGCGCGGGGCGCTTCGCAGATCGGCGCCCCTATTTGGGCCTGGTGGAATGGATGGTTGTGGGATTAATAGTAATATACGCATATTGTAAAGAGTTTGCGCCTGATTCCGGCAATCGTGTCATACCAATTCCCCTTCACAATGGGGAGAAAGGAATGGTTGTCTTTCCTTGCCCCCATCGGGGGAAAGGTGGCCGAAGGCCGGAAAGGGGGCCGTCTTTGCTGCGGAGATTGATTCAAACATGGTATTAAAAACACCCGATCCCCGGACTGCGCACGGACGGTACGGGAAGGGAAACGGCATGAAAAAGCCCCCTCTCCGGGAAAGAGAAGGGGCCTGGTGATACCCGCTGCATATTCACGTTCGATCAATTCGGAAACCGGGTTTTACAATCCCTCGCCCTGGCTGATGACGGTCACGTTTGCCCGGGGGGTAAGCCCGGATGCGCTTCCGCAGGAGAATTTCACCGTGTTCGTTCCCGCCCCGAGCTTCGGCGCTGCGCCCCGGGGTTTCACGTCCCGCAGGAATTCGCCGTTGGGGCCATAGAGTTTGCAGTCCGAAAGTGAATTGAACTCGATGTAGCTTCCGGAGGTCATCTCCACCGGGAAGACAATGGTTTTGCCGCCGATGGTCACCGCGGGGTTCCTGAGCGTTCCGGTCGCCAGGGGGAGCGCTTTCACCGGGCTCAGGTAGCACCGGACCTCTTTTCCGGCGGGGACATTGTTCATCCAGAGACTGAACGACTCCACGTTTCCGAAATCGATGGTTTCGCGGAATATGTTGTAGCCGCCCTTGCCGTCCTTCCAGGTGTAATCGCCCCAGCGGACGGATTCGGTTTCCACCAGCTCGCAGTACCGCCAGCCGGTGAAATTTATGGTGAGATACCGGTCCGCCAGCGCGCCGAAGGAGATGTGCCTCGGGCTGTCCAGACGGAATGCGAGAATTTCCCCCTGACCGTCGCCATATACCCACACCCCGATCCCCTGTTGTTTTGAAAGGTTGAGCACGGGTTGGAAGTTTTTGTCCAGACGGGCCCAGGAGGCGTTGGGAGGAACCGTTCCGGCGCTGGAGATGGTCAGACGGCCGCTGGTTCCGCCGGTTTTCACCTTTTCGGAGGCGGTCCGGAAATCGAAGGAAAGGCCGTCGGCGGCGCGGCGTTCCGGGCCGAAGACATCCGTTTGGGAGAAATCGGCCAGCACCACGGCGTCCGGTGAATTGTAGGGCGCCACGGACATGAGCGCCTCGATGCGCATTCTCGCCGGCTGGGGGGAGAACCGGTTCTCCATCTTCCAGGCGCTGCTCCAGGCGGCGGAGCTTTCCACCTTGTGCGTCTCGTACTGTATGGGGCGGAAACGCCACTTTCCGGCATCATCCTTGAAAAGGGTGAAATCCTTTCCCGGCTCCCGGAGTTTCGAACGTACCGATTCATCGAAATATTTTGCGTGACGCAGTTCCTCACAGGTGCGGAGAATGCTCACCGAGCGCTGGAAGGCGGGGATCTTTTTCAGGTTCTCACGGTCGATGGCCCCGGTGAGGGAGATTCCGGCGTCCCAGCCGATCATTTTCGCGCCCAGATACTCGATGACATCCGGGAATGTGGGTTCCACCTGCGGCGGAGTGAACACATGGAAATTCCACCATCCGAAGTGCAGCGGCAGCAGGAGGCCGCCGTTGACCCCCGCGGCGTGCTGGTCGATGAACCGTTTCTGGCCGCGCACCGGGTAATCCCACGCCTGCCAGCGGGTGCGGAACTGCCAGCAGTGGTGCCACATGGAACTCATTTCCATGCCGATGGGCTTCTTCACGTTTTTCGCGATTTCGAAGACGAACTTGTCCCCCCAGTACCAGCATTCGTCGTCCCCACGCAGGATGGATGCGCCGTCGATGGCATCGAGATAGATGCCGTCGAAACCGCAGTAATTCACGACATCGGCGGTGTTTTTCGCGATCTCCGCGAAAAGCGGGGAATCCACGTCGGGCACGAAAAGGCCGAAACATTCCTTGAGATGACGGGCTTTCGCGCCCTTGTCATGAGCGGCGGCCCTGGTGCCGAACGCGCCGCGCTTGACTCCGGTGAAACGGTAGGGCGGCTCCTGGGTCACCCCGCCGAAGGTGACCAGTTCATCCCCGATATGGAGCACCACGCTGTTGTGCTCGAAGAACCCGGTGACCGTACGCATGCCCTTGGTGGACTCGGCGACCGTGAGCACGGTATTCGCCGGACCAACCGTCTCCGCCAGGGTGAGGGTGCGGAAGGAGTCGAGGTAGGGACTGGGGACGGGGGCGACATACTTGGAATTCTTGTCGATGAAGAAGGCATAGGTGTGGAATATGGAGCCGATACCCTCCTTGTGCAGGCGGGCGACGATCTCCTTATAGGTGTCCCAGCCCTGCGGAAACTTCCCGCGGTTCAATTCGAAATCGCCGAACCGGAAGAACTCCGCGCTCCCGCCGTGGTTGTCGACCTGGGTGACTCCGAGGCTTTTCACCATATCGATCCAGTCGGGAAGGGTCTGTTCGGTGAGCGAGCCGAAATTGAAAAGATAGGAGCCGTGATTGAACGGGACTCCCTGCGCCCAGGGTCCGGCGACCGTGGAATGGGGCATCTCGTCGGCGGAGTCCAGCGCATCCCGGAGCACCGCGAGAATATCGGCGCGGGGAGTTCCGACCAGTGCGGCTTTCGCGCCTTTCACCCCGAATTTGGGATAACAGGTGGCTTTCAGCGCGGTCATGAGCGCGGGAAGCTGGTCCACCCGGGTATATAGATTGAGAGAGAGCGCGCAGGCG
>CAYRTQ010000449.1:0-214 GCA_964426865.1 uncultured bacterium | reverse complement strand
TTCCCTTGAGCGTCAGCGGGACATTCAGGAAGGTGAGCGATTCGATGTCGCCGCCCCGGACCTCCCGCACCCCGAGGATCAGGTATCGTTCCATGGGTTTCACATCGAGCGTCGCGGTGATTCCCGAACCCTCGAACTCCAGGGTGAGCGTTCCATCCGCCAGCGAGGCCGAGGACGCGGGGAAGTCCCTGCCCTCGCGGCGCACCGTGGCGCA
>CAYRTQ010000448.1:0-3186 GCA_964426865.1 uncultured bacterium | reverse complement strand
ATGATCCCGCGACGAAGAAGGTGAAATGCCTCCCGGAAGTGAACAAGGTTCTCGGGCGCACCAAGAATCAGTTCATGGAAGGAAAAATCCACGGCTGGCTGGACTTTTACAAGAGCAAGGATCTCAAGAGCCAGCACCTGTGGTACTGCACCTACTGGGCCAAATACGATGAGCCGGACGAAGAAGACTACGCCACCGGCTATGACGGCGGCCATATCATGAGCTACGACGTGCTCACCGGGGACATCGTCGATTACGGCGTTCCGCTCAAGCGCGCCTCCTGGCCTTATCACCGGGTGGATACGAAACGCGGCATCATGTACGGAGTCGGGATGTTCGGTGAATTTCTCGCCTGGGACATCAACAAACAGGAAACCAAGTGGGCCGGATATCTCCCCACCGGAATGGGATGGTGGGAGCGCGCCATCCTGATCGACAACACCACGGGCATGGTATATACCTCCAATCGTGACACCGCCTCCGATCCGGAGATGCATTTCATCAAGTACGATCCCTTCAAGAACCGTTTCACCAAGCTGGCGTGCCACATGCCCCAGGAATCCGAGGATTCCACCCGCGGCGGCAAGGCGGGCGGATACACCCAGATGCGCGCCCAGACCCGCACGCTCGGTCCCGACGGCCTCTTCTGGTGCACCTCCTACAGCGGACGCCTGTTCACGTTCGACCCGAAAAAGGAAGAGATTGTGGACAAGGGCTACAACTGGGTGGGCAAGCAGAAGTACACCGCCTCCATGGAGCGCAGCCCCAAGGGACGGTATGTCTACTATGTCCCCGGCGCGCACGGTCACGGGTATTCCGACGGCTCCCCCATCGTGCAGTACGACACGGTGACCGGGACCAAGAAGGTGCTGGCGTTCATGTTCCCGTACTTCTATGACAAGTACGGCTACACCCCCGGCGGAACCTTCTCCATCAAGCTGGACGACAAGGGCGAGCGCCTGTTCATCCTCTGGAACGGCGCGTTCGTGAACTACGATCCCACCAAGGATTCCGACACCTTCGGCCAGTGCTCGATCATGGTGGTCAATATTCCGGCCTCCGAGCGGCGGGAATAGGTTCGACAGTTCCTCAATCATCGACTTCCCACTCCCTCGCCGCGAGGGAGTGGGAAGGGTAATACATGGTTAGAAAAATGCTTTTCGCGGATACGTTTCACTCCTCCCGGCGACTCTCTGAAATTCCCTTTCAGAAACAAGATACCCATCCATACACATTCGTGCTGGAAAACCGGTTCGGCTTCCGGCCCGCTCACATCTGGAGCGGGTTGGTTCCGGATAGTGGCGAATAGCCTGCACATTGGTGCGGTTTTTGCATGCGTGAAAATAATTGCAAAAAGGACTTGACAAGGACGCCGTAGATATATATAAACTTGTCAATGATACTGAAGTAACTCTATTCATGGAGATTGTCATGCGTAAACTGTTCGTCGTGCTGATCGGCTTTCTCGCGTACACCACGGCTTTTGCCTCACCCCGCGTGGACGGGATGTACAGCCATATCCCCCTCGCGTTCACCCTGAACGAGGGCCAGGCGCATTCCTCCATCCGGTTTACCGCGCAGGGCAGCGGGTGCGGCATGGCGTTCTCCCCCACCGGAACCACGTTCCTCCTTTCCCGCGAGACTCCGGTATCCATTGCCAAACGCGCCGCGAAACGGAGCGTGGTGTTCGAGGACGACCCCACCAGAGACCAACCGGAATACGAGAGCTTCGCGCTCAAGCTGGCCTTCGTGGGAGCAAACGAGAATTCCCGGATACAGGGAGAGGACCGGCTCTCCTGGAACAACAACTATTTCATCGGGAACGACCCGGACCAATGGAAAACCGATGTCCCGAACTACGGGAAAATCCGGCTTACGGAAGTTTACGAAGGGATCGATCTGGTCTATTACGGCAACCAGAAGCGGGTGAAGTATGATTTCGTGGTCAAGCCCGGAGAGGACCCGAGCCGGATTCTGCTCAAATACGATTTCGGGGATTCCGGGGGATCGCTTGCGGTGAACGGGAATGGCGAACTGGTGGTGAAAACCCCGGTGGGCGAACTGGTGGAAAAGAAGCCGTACTGCTATCAGAAGATAGACGGGAAGGAAGTGGAGGTTCAGGTTGGGTACGAGGTGGTGAGCGGCGGGATGTACCGGTTCCGGGTGGGGGAGTACGATGGGAAATACGATCTGGTGATCGACCCGGAATTGGTGTTCTCGACGTATCTGGGGGGAAAAGAAGCAGATGCGGCGACCGGTGTGGCGATTGATGATGCGGGATGTGTGTATGTGGTGGGGAATACACAGTCGCCAGAGTTCCCCATTACTCCGGGCGCATTGAATTCGCATGTGAACACGATGTTTATTACCAAAATAAGTGCCGACGGCACATCGCTCGTGTATTCAACTTTCTTTGGTGACAATGGGTTATACGGAAGAGTTTCGGGTATTGCCGTTGATGATGAGGGGAATGCTTATGTCGCGGGATCACTTGTTGGATCGCAATTTCCGACCACGATGGGAGCATTTGACACAAAGTTTGGCCCTCGCCTTGAATGTTACATTACAAAAATAAATGCACAAGGAAATGGATTGATATATTCAACTTATTTATATGCCGTGGAAATTCTTGGGCTGACATTAGATGAGGAGAGTAACATATATGTAACAGGGTACACTATGTATGATGATTTCCCTGTAACCCCGGGTGCATACCGGGTAAGAAAAGATAGTGACTACAGGGAAGGATTTCTGACAAAACTGAATCATGATGGGAGCGCTCTGGTCTATTCTACTTTTTTAGGGAAAACCCGTTCCGGAAAAGCTTCCGTAGCGGTTGATTATTCTGGTTGCGCGATTGTGGCTGGTGCAACCCAATATTCGGATTATCCTGTAACAACCGGTTCATATCAACATTTTCGTGGTGGCGGGGATATCTTTGTTACAAAAATCAGTGTGGATGGATCGAGATCCATCTATTCAGCGTTATTCGGTGGAACAAAAGATGACTATGTGACAGAGGTAGACGTAGATGATATCGGGAATGTGTACATCTGCGGGTATACACAATCGGATGACTATCCGGTGACACCGGGAGCGTTTCAACCGACGTACGGGGGCCCCAAGGACACCGTCAACCATAACGGCTTTATCACCAAGATCAATCCCGAGGGAAGCGCATTGGTG
>CAYRTQ010000447.1:0-3187 GCA_964426865.1 uncultured bacterium | reverse complement strand
CCATCCCCCTCTTCCTCACCCGTAACCTGCGGGCGATGTACGATTCCCGTATCGTGGGGAAGAATCACCTGAAGTTCAAACTGACCGACGGCGTCTACATGTTCGACGCCATCGCGTTCAACATGGGGGACCTCAAGGACCGGGTACGGGCCGATGCGGCTCCCATGGACATTCTCTACAACGTGGAAGAGAACGAATGGATGGGCAAGAAGAACATCCAGTTGGTGGTGAAGGCGATTCGGTGAAGCGTGAAGCGTGAAAAGCCGGAACTTTGGATGGCGAAGGAGGAACGTGCACCAGGGGGCCGTGGCGGCTCCCTGTGATACGTTCGGTCCGGGGCGTCCGTGTGGCCAGCACGGAAATGTCCGGATACGGTGAAGCCGTCCCATTGACACGGCGGGTCCATAATACTTTTTGGTACAGTTTTCCCGGAAAGGCGCCGATATACGAAGAGACAGCGGTTCCGCTTCCCGGTCAGGGCGGGCGGCTACGGTTACAGGTCCACAGAAAGTGCGCGGCACGGGCCGTCAAACGGTACAGGTAAGGGAAACAGGTATATCCATGGGTGAGGACGGCGCCAATCTCCAGGGCGGGCAGGATCTCATTTACATCCTGCAGGAGAACACCTCCAAGCGGGTCTGGACGTTCGCGGGGGGAAAAGGCGGCACCGGCAAGACCGCGGTTACCGCCAATATCGGGGTAGCGCTCGCCACCATGGGATACCGTGTCATCCTGGTAGACGCCGACCTGGGCGGGGCCAACCTGCACACCATTCTCAGTATCAAGCGTCCGGAACTCACCCTCACCGACTTCCTGAACCGGCGCGTCGAAAATCTCAGCGATATCCTGCTCGACACGCCCAGCGAAAATCTTCGTCTCATCAGCGGCGGCAGCGACATGGTGGGCCTGGCCAACATCCCCCACCAGAGCAAGCTGCGTCTCCAGAAACACCTGGAGCAGCTCGAAGCGGATTATATCCTCATCGACCTCGGCGCGGGAACCAGTTTCAACACCCTCGATTTCTTCATCATGTCCACCGAGGGTTTCATTGTCAGCAATCCCGAACCGACCGCCAAAATCAACGCCTATTCCTTCCTCAAAAGCGTGGTCTACCGGCTCATCGAACGGGAGTTCAAACGCGGCACCCGCCTCAACGAACTCATTGTCAACGAGGGCCGCAACAACCAGGCCGGCAGCCTCTCCATCCCCGATCTCATCCGTCGCATCGGCACGGTGGATTTGGCCTCCGCCCGGGCCGTCCATGCCATGCTCTCCCAATTCCGCCCCAAGCTCATCATGAACAAGCTCCGGAGATACTCACAGGAGCGTGAGGGCGTGCAGCTCGCGGAACTCTCCTCCAAATACCTCGGCGTCTCCATGGAATACCTGGGCATGGTGCGCGACGACTCCCATGTCATCGACTCCTCCGAGCTCATGATGCCTTTCGTGCTCCAGTTCCCCGGCTGCGGGGCCTCCAAGGATATCTATACCCTTGTGGGCCGTCTCGGAGTGGAGGACAAACTGGGCCGCTTCGACCCCAACCGCGCTTCCCGGCTCAAAAAGTACATCAAATCCGAGCGCCGTTACTGGTATCAGTGAAAAGAAGCCCGGATGGACGGCATCGATGCGCTCTCCCCTGACGATGAAGCGTTCCCCGCAAAGCTCTCGCGGAAAGTCCCTTCATGCGCATTCCCGGTCCTGTGGGCGGGAATGTCCTCGAATCCGGCAGGAACCGGTGATTCGCAATCTTCCCGGATTGAACGGAAACCATCTGACCCGGGCGATCGACAGACCGGTATGACCCGGGAATATCCCGGGGAATGCAGGAACTTTCGTCACCGTTTATCGTCTATGATCTTTGGACTTTGTCGCTCATTCCCATTTCCTTTATCTTGCCCCGGCTATATTCCTGTATTATATTGTTCCGACTGGAAGCGGGATGGAGCAAACGAAAGGGGTTCGCATGAAACGGCTGTTTTTCCTGTTTTTTATTGTACTCATTGCATGCATGGCGGCGGGGTGTTCCAAGAGCGGTTCCGCCGGGAAGAGCGGGAAGCTGACCGTCATCTACACCGGAAATATCGGGGGCATCCTCGAATCCTGCGGGTGCCGCATTCCCAAAGGCGGGATCGCGAAGCGCGCCACGGTGCTGGCGGAGATGAAACAGGAGGCTCCGGATGCGATCGTTCTGGATTCCGGCGCTCTTCTCCATGACTCCAGCCGTCTCAATCCTCCGCTCGAGGATGTGTATCGCAGGCGGATGCGTCTCCTGGTCGATGAATTCAAGCGCATGGGAATCGATGGCGCCAACATATCGCACATGGACCTCTCCAATACCGCGGACAGCCTGGTCGCGTATGGAAGCAACGGGCTTCCCTGGCTTTCCGCCAATGTTGCCTGGAAAAACTCCGGGAAGCTGATTTTCCAGGCCGATACGCTCCGCACGGTGGGCGATCTCACCGTGGGAATTTTCGGTTTCATGGACGATAACACCATGGGAGTGGCCTTCTTTGACGAAAGCAGCCCGATCAAGGTGCTCAACCCCACGGAAACGGTCCGGGCGGAAGTCCAGAAGCTCCGTAAAAAATGCGATGTGCTCATCTGCCTGGCCTACATGGATATGGACCGGGTTCAGAAACTGGTGACCGATATCCCCGGCATCGACGTGGCGGTTGTCAGCCACACCCGTTCCCACAATCCGAGTTCGGAGCATCCCAACTTCCAGCCTGTAAAACAGGGCAAAACCCTTCTCGTCCGCTGTCCCGACGGCGGACGTGTGGTTGGCCGTCTGGAACTTTCCCTTGTCAACGGCTCCCCGGACTTCACCGACGCGGAAGCGAACAAGGACCTCCGCCCGGAAGAGGTGCAGCGCGCCGATAAACGCGCCCCGACGGTTTCGACCTACCGTAACTTCTTCACCGATCTCGACCCGGATGTGAAGCGCGTTCCGGAGATCCAGGCCAAAGTGGATGCGGTCATGAAATATTGGAGTACGGTGCTGGATGCGGAAAAGCTGAAAAAGTGATTTCCGTTCGCCCCGGACATCGAAACATGAAACGGGAGAATCGCCCGAAAAAGGCGGCGCTCCCGTTTTTTTACCCTATCCCATCGGAGATCCCCGTTCCGACGGGCCGAAATCCGGTCCCCTCGCACTGGACTTCATCAAATATCAGCATTATATCGGATT
>CAYRTQ010000446.1:0-3195 GCA_964426865.1 uncultured bacterium | reverse complement strand
AGAGGCTTCTTTGTCTCTTCTCCAAAAAATGGCCCTTTTCATTTTCAGATAAAACTGGATAAAATTCGATGACACTCGGAAACCCGCGGCCCCCTATCCGTCGCTTCGCACCACCTCCCCGTAAACGGCGGGGAAGGAAAGATATCCCACTCCGGGCGGGTATGGCCAGGAAAACACTTTTTACCTGCCCCCGGTCACGGGGGAAGGTGGCACGAGCCAAAGCGAGGGCCGGAAGGGGGCTTCCGGCGCGGGGAACACACCATGCTTCAGATGAGATGGCGCTAATCTGGCGGGGAGCGGATGTCAGGAATTGTTTTCGCATCAGAACGGGGCTTTCCCCGGTCGGTTTGTACTTTGAACGAATTATCGCCGTATGAATTGCAGCCGCTGAAACGCCGCTATTCCCTGTGTACCGGGCGGGATTCAACGGAATTTATATACATGGCAGACAGGAGCGTTATATGCATACCCCGGTGCATGCCCGTTATTCCCGGTTCATCCTCATTCCGCTGACGGTGGTCCTCTTCTGCTTTTCCTGCGACTTGCGGGGGGGACGGGAGCAGCCCGGCGTCATTGTCAGGAGCCGCTCCGACAGCACCGGTATTCCGCAGCCGGTGTTCGCCATCGGCGCCGGGGGACATTCGATCTCGGAAATCGCCGAGAACTCGGTGAACAGCGTGGTCAACATTTCCTCGGTTCGGGTGTCGCGTTCCCAGGGCGGACTGCCGTTCGATGATCCCTTGCTCCGACGGTTTTTCGGTCCGGAACTCCAGCAGCGTCCGCGACGAACACAGGGGCTGGGTTCGGGCGTAATTATCACCGACAACGGCGTGGTGGTGACCAGCAGCCATGTGGTGGAGGATGCCTCGCAGATCCTGGTGACCGTGCCCGATGGCCGTCAGTACAAGGTGGATACCGTGGTGGCCGATCCCATGAGCGATATCGCGGTGCTCCGTCTGAAAGGGGATGTGAAAGGATTGCGGCCGCTTCCCATCGGTGATTCGCGGAAACTCCGCCTCGGCGAGGTGGTGCTGGCCATCGGCAACCCGTTCGGGCTATCCAACACGGTCACCATGGGGATTGTCTCCGCACTGGGCAGGGCCAATGTGGGAATCGTGAATTATGAGGATTTCATCCAGACCGACGCCGCCATCAACCCCGGCAATTCCGGGGGGGCGCTGGTGAACATGAACGGGGAACTCATCGGCATCAATTCCGCCATCGCCACCGAGTCCGGCGGCAACCAGGGCATCGGGTTCGCCATTCCCTCCAAGATGTTCGGAGTCGTGGTGGAAAGTCTGCTCAAATCCGGGAAGGTGGTGCGGGGATGGATGGGAGTGGAAATCCTGCCGGTTACCCCGGCTATCGCCGCCTCGATGAAACTGCCCTCCATCCGTGGGGCGATTGTGGAAAATGTTGAGTCGAACAGTCCCGCGGAAAAGGCGGGAATTAAACGATATGATGTCATCGTCGGGCTGAACGGACAGCCGGTCGCGTCCGCCCCCGATCTGCGGAATGCAATCGCGCTCATGGGGCCGGGGAAACGGGTGGAGTTGCGCATTCTGCGGGACGGCCGTGAGAAGACGGTCGTCCTTACCTTGGGGGAACTCCCGGCCAGAAGGGCATCCCAACGCGCGCGCCCCCCTTCGAACATCCAGCCGGAAAGTCTCGGGTCCGATCTCGACGATATCGATTCCCTGACCCGCGCGCGTTTCAATATACCGCGTAAAATCGGCCGGGGAGCCGTGGTTTCCGGGGTCGAGGAGGGTGGCCCGGCGGATCGGGCGGGAATGCTTCCCGGCGATGTCATCCTCGAGGTGAATCGCAAGCCGGTGACCTCCGCGGAGATGTTCCACAAACAGTACCGAAACGCCCGTGATCCCCTGCTGCTCCTGGTGTACCGGTCGGGGAAAATCGTGCTGTTCACCCTCCCGAAATGAAAAGCGCCACAGTGCCCGCTGTTCGTCCTGACCGCTCCCGCCCGGGAGAGGCCGAGAAAAGAGGAGCGGAATCCGGGCGTTTGTGTTATATTGAAATATATGCATGATATATGCATGTGGCTTGCCGCCGTCCGGCGGGCCGATGCACCCCGCCGGGGGTGATTCCCCGATAGAGAGGGAATTTGCCGGTATATCCACGATAACCAACACACGGGATACTCCATTCCGGTTTCCTCGCATCGACCCCTTGGCACGAAAACGAATTCCGGTATGTGGCGGGCAGAAAGCATACACGTTCCGCATTTTGCCCGAATTGGAACAAAATCGGCATCAGACCGCCTACCATCTTCCCCGAAGTCATCGATGCTCCGTGTGACGCGGTTTTCTCCGGTTTACACTCGATACACCCCCTTCCTTCATTCCTCATCCGGCCGTACTGGCACGGCGAATTCCGTTCGGAGCCGTTCGAAGGGGCATGGCGCCCGTGCTTTCCGGCAAGGAGGCCTGTAATGAAATCAATACCCTCAAAAATACTGATCTTTTTCTTTTCCTTCCTCTTCGTTACCCTGAACACCTCGTGTTCCGACCAGAAAGACGGCGTGGGCATCTTTCCGGTAAGCCGGACGGAAAACGCCGCCTCGGGCGGTGTCGAAGCGTACTCCTTTTCCGATATCGCCTCGGACGCGGCGGAACACGTGGTCAACATCTCCACCAAACGGATGGTCCGACGGGATCCATTCACCCTCGATCCGCGGAACCAGCAGTATCCCGGGCCGGACATCGACCCGCGTATTCCTTCCGAGCAACTGGAAAGCAGCCTGGGTTCGGGCGTTTTCATCGGCGCGGGAGGGATCGTGGTCACCAATTACCACGTCATCGAGGGCGCGGTTGATATTCGCGCCACCTGCAACACCAAGCGTCAGTTCAGGGTTACGGTCATCGGCACGGACCCGAGCACGGACCTGGCGGTGATCCGCCTGGAGGGCGACTGCGGTGATATGGAGCCCATTCCGTTCGGAGACTCGGACAAGGTGCGGGTGGGAGATATGGTGCTCGCCGCGGGCAATCCCTTCGCGCTCACCCGTTCGGTGAGCATGGGCATCGTTTCGGCGCTCCAGCGGGCGAACTTCGGAGAAGTGGAATACGAGAATTTCATCCAGACCGACGCCGCCATCAATCCTGGCAATTCCGGCGGAGCTTTGGTGAACATGCGCGGAGAACTCATCGGCATCAACTCCGCCATTCTCAGCCAGAC
>CAYRTQ010000445.1:0-3223 GCA_964426865.1 uncultured bacterium | reverse complement strand
TTTTCCTCGCTCTCCTGACATCCCCGTTCGCGACCGCGGAGGAAATACGGTGCGAGGGTTCATACGGCGGCCATCTCCAGGGAATCGCGCTCGATCCGGGCAAGGCGGTCTTCTGGTCGTTCACGGTCGCGCTGGTGAAAACCGACCTGAAAGGCCGTGTACTGAAAAGCATAGCCGTCCCGAGCCATCACGGAGACCCGACTCTCTGGAAAGGGAAGCTGTATGTCGCGGTCAACCTCGGCGCGTTCAACCGTGAGCCGGGATACGCCGATTCCTGGGTGTATGACGCGGACGATCTGAACTTCCTCTCCCGTCATCAGATACCCGAGGCTGTTCACGGCGCGGGCGGGATGACCTGCCGCAAGGGACATTTCTATATCGTCGGGGGACTTCCGAAGGGGTATCCGGAAAACTATGTCTACGAGTACACCGGCAAATTCTCCTTCGTCCGCCGTCACACCATCGCCAGCGGATTCACCCTCATGGGAATCCAGACAGTCGAATACTATCGCGACCGGTTCTGGTTCGGGTGCTACGGGAAACCGGACAACAAGCCGCTCCTGGTCACCGACGCCTCGTTCCGGATCATCGGGACATCCGATACCGATTTCAGCGTGGGCGTCGCGGGAATGAAAGGCATGTCCTTCCTGCGGGGAGCGACGAAACAGGACGAGTCCTCCAAGACCTGGACCGGGTGGGTGGAGACGGTGCGGTCGGAATCCGTTCCGGGGAAAGATACGGTTCTCGGGTTCACCGCATATTGACGCGTCCAGATGAAGCAGCGATAATTTCCGAATTCCATACATGGTATGGATGTACTGTATATGCACAGCGTATAACCGAAACGAATTCCGGTACAGGAAAGGAAGAAGTCTGTATGAACCGGTAACGTCCGTGATGCATATGATAAAAAAGCCGATGAAAGGAATACGCATGCTTCATCCGCGTAATTCCATCATCCGCATGCAAGTATCAGCATTTCATCATTTCAATCACGCGCATCACCGGTTCAGACAAGTTTTTCCTCTCCTGGAAAATAATCCATATGAAACGGGCCCATGTCGAAAGAACACCTTGAACAGCTCCGCGGCGTGGTCAGGAACATCACGTTCCGCAACGAGGAAAACGGCTACACGGTGGCCAAAATCGAGCCGGAAAAGGGCCGGCGCGGCGAAGTCGTGACGGTCACCGGCGTGGTGAAGATGCTCTCGGAAGGGGAAACGGTGGTCCTCAACGGCTACTGGGTGGATGACCCAAAATACGGCCGCCAGTTCAAGTTCCACAGCTACGAGTCGGTGATCCCCTCCACGCTCGAGGGCATCAAGCGGTTTCTCGCCTCACGGCTCATCAAGGGCATCGGACCGGTGCTCGCGGATCGCATCGTGGACACGTTCGGGCCGGACACCATCCGCATCCTCGACGAGGAACCCTGGAAGCTCAGTAAAGTACCCGGAGTCAGCCCGAAAAAGTGCGACGAGGTCATCGCGGGCTGGAGAAAACACCGCAGCATCCGCGATGTCATGGTGTTTCTCCAGTCCTATGACATATCGAGCGCGTACGCCGCCAAAATCTATGAGGAATACGGGGATTCGACCGTGGATCTCATGCGGGACAACCCCTACCGTCTCATCCGCGATGTCCGGGGCATCGGATTCATCAAGGCGGACCAGGTATCCATGAAGCTGGGCATTTCCAAGGATTCACCGCACCGTATCCGCGCCGGTCTCCTCTACTGTATGGACGACGGTGTCGAGAAGGGGGGAAACACCTATCTCCCCCTGGAAAAGCTGGTGGAAGCGGCGGCCCGCACGCTCGATGTCGATGCCGGGCCGGTGACCGAATCGCTGGGATATCTCCGGGGCCGACGGGAACTCGTCGTGGAAGAAGACCGGGTGTACCGCGCCGACCTGTACGCGAGCGAGTTCGATATCGCCAAGCGCCTGCACGTCCTCGCGACGACCCCGCGCCCCGGCGGAATGCCGGAAGAGCCGGTCATCCGGGAAATGGTGCGGGAGATCGAGGAAACCCGGGGAATCGATTTCGCCCCGCTCCAGCGGGAGGCGGTCGTCCGCTGCGGGCGCTCCAAGATCATGGTGCTCACCGGCGGCCCCGGCACGGGCAAGACCACCACCGTTCTCGGAATCATCGACCTCTTCCGGCGTCTGAAGATGTCCGCGCTCCTCTGCGCCCCCACCGGCCGCGCGGCGAAACGCCTTTCGGAGACCACCGGAATGGAGGCCAAAACCATCCACCGTCTGCTCGAATTCAACCCGCACACCGGGAAATTCACCAAAAACGAGGGCGACACGCTCGGAGCGCACGCCATCATCGTGGACGAAGCCTCCATGATCGATACTCCGCTCATGAACGACTTCCTCCGCGCGGTGAGCCCCTAC
The DNA here is from genome assembly GCA_964426865.1 of uncultured bacterium. Classification (GTDB taxonomy): domain Bacteria; phylum Latescibacterota; class Latescibacteria; order Latescibacterales; family Latescibacteraceae; genus JAWLHT01. The sequence continues at coordinate 827 of CAYRTQ010000445.1, read as the reverse complement.
TCCACGCTCATCATCGTGGGCGACGTGGACCAGCTTCCCTCCATCGGTCCCGGCAGCGTGCTCCGGGACATCATCGACTCGGAGAGCATCCCCACCGTGCGGCTCACCGAGATATTCCGTCAGGCCGCATCGAGCCGTATCGTGCTCAGCGCCCACCGTATCAATACCGGCAAGATCCCTTTCACCGACAACGAGAAGAGCGGCAATTTCTTCTTCATCCGCTCCAGCGAGCCCGCCAAAATCTCCGAAACCGTGGTGGACATGGTCACCCGCCGCCTTCCCGCGTCCTACGGTTTCGACCCGGTGCAGGATATCCAGGTGCTCGCCCCCATGCACAAGGGGGAAACCGGGGTGATGAACCTCAACAACCTCCTGCAGAACCGTCTGAACCCGCACGATCCCTCGCTCCCGGAAGTGCGCCAGGGAAACCGTATCTTCCGTCAGGGCGACAAGGTCATGCAGGTGCGGAACAACTACGACAAGGGGGTGTTCAACGGTGACATCGGGCGCATTGTCCGCATCGAGCCCGCGCGCACCCTCCTCAAGGTCCGGTACGACGAGGAGGTCGAGTATTCCTTCAACGATCTGGACGACATTGTCACCGCCTACGCCATCAGCGTGCACAAAAGCCAGGGCAGTGAGTTCAAGTGCGTGGTGATGCCGGTTTCCACCCAGCATTTCATCATGCTCAAGCGCAACCTCCTCTATACCGCGGTCACCCGGGCCCGCGATCTGGTGGTCCTGGTGGGCGACATGCGGGCGCTCGGCATCTCGGTATCCAACGACCAGGTCCGGGAACGCTTCACCTCCCTCGCCGAGCGGATGCG
>CAYRTQ010000444.1:0-3247 GCA_964426865.1 uncultured bacterium | reverse complement strand
TCCACATCGTAGGGAATGGAAGTCACCTTGACCGCGGGCTGCTTGAGCGCGATACGATAATCGTCGCGGTACATGGTGACATCGAGAATCCCCACCGGAACCTGCACACTCTCCGCCGTCTCAATCATCCCGGCCATACGGCGGGCGATGAACACCCCCCGGGTCTGCAAGCCGACCAGGGCAAGATTGGCGGGGCCACCGTTGCGATCCAGAATCTCGTGAGCCATGCGCTGCAGGGCGCGCCGCATGGCTACGGCGTCCATGATCAGTTCTTCGCTCTTGATGGTCAAATAAACCTCCGATCCGGGCAAAAAAAACTCTCACCCCTGAAAAAGGATGAGAGTCAAATTCCGGAAATACCGCCCCCCGGGAAATCACCCCGGAAGACAGAATCGATATATGTCGTGCATTGCGATATCATCGTCAACTCCCGTATGCCGTATTTACTCGGATTCGACATAATATAGCGAAAACGGCGTCCGAAGTCAAGAGAAGAGTCCGGTTTCTTTTCGACACGGAACCATCTTCGATTCTTCGCGGCCCACTCTCCGGAATGGGTTTCGGGAGAGCGGGTCGAAGGTATCCACTCAGTTTTTTCCCGAACCGCTCAGGGGAGCTTTCCGCAGGTTTCTCCCGGCGTCGGGGGACAACGCATGTGTCTTCTTCCCCACGCTGACCTTACCTTCTTACCCGCCGAAGAAATCACGGGGCAGCTTCCCGACGGCTTTCACTTCTCCTTTGGGACAGGCCCCGGAGATTGCACGGGCGATTGACCGGAAAGAGCGGCGGGTCGTGCCGTCCATGCTTTCCACATTATAGCAGAGGATGCCGTTGTTCTTTTCCGCGGACCAGTTCAGAATCTTCGCCCCCGGATAATCCCTGGCGAAAGCGGAGGCGACCGCGGGGGGCGGGCTTTTCGGCGCGGGCTTGATCGCCTGTGCGTAAAATGCCAGGCCCATGATCGCGACGATGAGAAACGCCACCTGTTTCAGGGTGTGTTTCGGTTTCACGTACTGTTTCCTTTCTTTACATATTTACTACACCGACCCGGCGTCCCCCGGATCGTATACTTCAGGTTCCGGACCCGGCCCGCGCGCCTCACAGCCGGCGCGCGATTCGTAACCCGGCGCTGCCGTCGAGCAGGGGAAGCACCGCCGTGTTCCCGCCCCCACGCCCCCGGCAGATGGCCCGGGCGGTGAAATATCCCACCGCCGACCCGAAAAAGACATCGGAGAGCCAGTGCTCGTCATCGTTCACCCGGGACAGGGCGGAAAGGGTCGCGATCCCGTAGGCCGCGGGGGGAATGTACCGGTTTCCGGAGTACTCCGTGGCGATGACCGCCGCCGCGGAAAACACCGTGGCAGAGTGACGGGAGGGAAACGACAGGTCCGAGTCCGAGGTCGAAAGCCCGGGGCCGTGCCAGATATCGGAAGAATGCCCGGTGTTGGGACGGTCGCGATGGGCCAGAACTTTCACCGCGCCGGAGATAAAACCGGAAACCGCAATGCTTTCCAGACTCAGGAGCGCAGTTTCCGCAGCCTTCGCATCCTCCCCGAAACGGCCATAGAGATAAAACGCCCCCAGCGCGGGGAGCGCATACTCGACTTCCCCGAAACTCCGCGCGGCACGGGAGAGGTCATCGCCCCCGGAACTCCGGTTCTCCTGAACCTCATCCCGGACCTCCCCGTCCACGGAGAAAAGCGCCGCGGCGACCCCAAGGGTCAGCGCCGCCGCTTTCCACTGCGTTCCGGTCCAGTGAATCGGGGAAAGCATGATGTCGCGGGTGTCCGTAAAGTATCCCCGGATATAGTCCCGGTTCAGTTCGACCGGCGCTGTCCGCGGTGCGTCCGACGCAGGAGAGATGTCCGCGGGAAGGTTCCGGGAGTAACCCGGCGTTGCACCCGCCAACAGTACGAGAAGGACGGCGATCCGCCCCGAATGCAGGTATTCCCGTTTCAATTCCCCTCTTCCTTTCCGATATGGGAAAAGCGTCCCGTTCGGAGGACATCTTTCGTCGAACGGCGCGTGGAATTCATGGGTGGGATTTCATCCGCTCCGGCCCAGCCGGGCGGCCCCCGCATCCGTCCCGCGTCATATGGGACGCGGAAACCGTAAAAATGTTGCGGGGAATCGGCGTAAGGACCGAAATCGCTTCTCAATCGATGCCGTGACAGGTATTTTTTTGATATAGTGAGACCCACACCCGGTTTTCCCGATTCGCCCCTCATTTCCGCCGGAGGGCGACACCCGGAAAAAAGCATCCCCATTATACACAAAAAAGACCATCGACATGAACTATTTCAAAAACGGACTTCCCGGCGTCGTTTTCAAACTCGGCATCCTGAGTCTGCTGAACGACATTTCCAGCGAGATGGTGTTCCCGCTCCTCCCGCTGCTGCTGGTTACCCTGCCCGGCGGCGGGCCGCTCGCCATCGGGATCATCGAGGGAGTCGCCGAGACCGCCGGAACCTTTCTGAAACTGGCCGGCGGCATCTGGGCCGACCGTATCCGCCGCCGCGTTCCATTCGTGGTGTTCGGATACAGCATCGCCGGGATCACCCGTCCCCTCATCGCTCTGGCCACGGTATGGCCGACCGTGCTGGCGCTCCGTTTTCTGGACCGGGTGGGCAAAGGAATGCGCGGCGCGCCACGCGACGCCATGATTGCGGATGCGGCTCCCCCGGAACGTCGCGGCGCTGCATTCGGGTTCCAACGCATCATGGACCACACCGGCGCGGTCTGCGGACCGCTCATCGCTCTGGCGCTCATGGGAGGTATGGGGCTTTCCGTCCGTCAGGTCATTCTCCTGGCGGGGGTTCCCACCCTGGCGCTCATCGCCATTCTCATGACCCTGCGGGAACCCGCTCCGGAGAAAATTCCTTCCGCCCCGCGCTCCACCGGCCTCCGGGTCCTGAACCGCGACTTCCGGCTGCTCCTCGCCGCCATGTTCCTGTTCACCCTGGGGAATTCCACCGATGCCTTCCTGCTCCTGCGGCTTTCCGGTATCGGGACGCCCGCCTCGGCCATAGCGTTGCTCTGGGCGCTCCACAACAGCATGAAAATCGCCGGGGCATGGTTCGGAGGCCATACGACCGACCGGCTCGGCAGCCGTCCGGTCATGCTCGCGGGACTGGGGATCTATGCGCTCATCTACCTGGCGTTCGGCGCTCTCTCCACCCCCGCCGCCCTCATCGCGGTGTTCATCATCTACGGCCTGTCCATCGGGATGATCGAACCGGCGGAAGGG
>CAYRTQ010000443.1:1587-3250 GCA_964426865.1 uncultured bacterium | reverse complement strand
CGAATGAGGTGATACGGCATGGATGAATGCATAGTGGAACTGGCGAGGGACTGGGAGGCCATGACGGCGGGCAAGCGGCGGAAGGAGGTGGAGTCGCTCGCATCCTCGTACGCGGTCTCGGAGAGCACGGTATACCGGCGGGTGAAAGTGTACCTGACGGAAGGCCGCAGAATCGTGAGCGGCAGCCGGGGACCCCGGAGGGACAAAGGGAAGCCCAGGGTATATGATCCGGAGGAAATGCAGCGATTCGTGCAGGTGGTCATGGGACTGAAGACTTTGGACCCGAACCAGCCGGACAAGCGGCTCCCCAACCCGAACAAGAGCATGTCGACCGAGCGGGCCATCGAGATCGCGGAGAAACTCGGCAAGGTCCCCACCGGGGCGCTGAGCGCGCGGACGGTGAACCGCTGGGCGCATTCCTGGCGGGTGACTCCCTCGGACATTTGCGCCCCGGGCGCGGCGGTAAAGCTGCAAAGCCTCCACCCCAATCACGTGCATATCCTCGACTTCTCGGTGTGTGAGCAATACTACCTCCGGGATTCGGACGGGAAAGTACTGGCGCGGACCTGGACATACGACGGAAAGCCGAACACGGCTAAGCAGAAGATATGGGCTTTCGCGCTGGTAGACCATTACAGCACGGTGAAATGGATCGAATATTTCCTCAGCCCGGGTGAAAGCAGCAGGATCTTGTATCAGGGGATACTGGACGCCTGGCAGAAGAAGACGGACAGCCGGTTCCCCTTCCACGGAGCGCCGAAGATGCTGTATGCGGACAAGGGCTCGGCGCTCAAAGCCGGGATGATCGATAACCTCCTCCAGGCGCTGGGAGTCAAGGTCGAGAAGCACATGCCGGGAAACCCCCGCGCGAAAGGTATGGTGGAAAGCGCGTTCAAGCATTTCCAGAACAGTTTTGAAAGCGAACTGCGGCTGTGCCCGGCATCGAGCGTAGGGGCGCTGAACGAGCGGGCGTACAACTGGCTGACGGTCCACAACTGGGAAGCGAAAACGGGAGAGACGGCCCCCCGGTTCCAGAAGTGGCAGGAGATCACCACCGATCAGTTGCTGGAAATGCCTTCTGATGATATCCTGCGGCGGGTGACAGCCACGGATGTGATCCGGACGGTGGACGCGTACGCGAGCATCCGGTACGGGAATGAGGTATACGGGGTACCGGGAGACCTGGTCGGGCGGAAGGTCCGGGTGTGGACGAATATTGACGGCGGACTGAGCGTACAGGATCTGGAAAGCGGCGAGATGTACCCCACCGGAGACCGTAAGACGGCGGTGTTCGGAACGTTCAATTCCCACAAGAAGACGGCGGCGGAGCGGTTGCAGGACGGGGCTATTGCGATGGCGCAGGAGATGAAGGCGGAGATCACTCCGGAAGTGCTGAGAAGGGAAGTGCCGAACCTGCATGCGATGCCGAAGCGCGGAACGGAAATCGAGGTAAAGAGCGATCTGCTGGCTTCGACAGGCTCAGCCGAATACCGGAATGTGTTCGAGGCGAAGCGGGCGCTGGCGGATGAACTGGGAATGAACCTGGGCGACCTGCCCGAATGGATGCGGGAAGAGATCGACGCGGCGCTCGTGGAAGGTCTGGAGAAGGAAAAAATACGGAAGATCGCGCGGTATGTGGGCGGGTTTATCAGGCAGGCGGTGT
>CAYRTQ010000443.1:0-1487 GCA_964426865.1 uncultured bacterium | reverse complement strand
GAAAGGAGTTAATCATGAAGGCGGCGCAACCATTCTGGACCCATTGGGGACTGAAGCGGAACCCGTTTGGGAATGTGGACAGCGCGGATGATGTGTTTGAGGGGCGAGAAATGGAGCGGGTCATGGAACACATCATGGAGGCTGTGGAAGAAGGCGGAATTTACAGTGTTACCGGGGAACGCGGGATCGGGAAAACCACGGTGCGGAACGAAGTGCTGAATTACTTCGATGAGAACAAGACCCGGTACGCGTACTCGATGCTGGAGTGCGTGGACCTGCGGGAAGCAACGATGTCCACAATCCACACGGCGCTGATCAGCGATCTCAGCACCGAGAAGCCGAAGGTTTTCAGTGAGCACAGGTCCAGGCAAGTGACCAGAATCCTTGGCGAATTGGCCTCCCGTAAAAAAATCGTTTTGATCATCGATGAGGCGCAGCGGCTGCCGGTGGAGACGCTGGAGAAGTTGAAGATGTTGACGGAAAGAAGATGGGCATTTAGGACGCGGCTGATAACGGTGCTGCTTTTTGGACAACGGGAATTGACGTTCAAACTGAGCCGGGATGAAGGGCTGAACCTCCGGGTGACGCAGTACGAGCTTCGGGGGATGAGCGCGGATGAGGTGCTTCAGTATATCGACCAGCGGTGCCGCGCGGCGGGCGGGAACATGCGGGATTTTTTCGAGCCGGATGCGCTGGCCTATATCGCGGAAAACCAGCACTCCCCCCTGCATGTCAATCACGTGTGTTCGACCTGCATGCGGATGGCGCGGAAGACCGGGGATGAAAAGATCACGCTGGCGATGGTGTACGAGAGCGGTGGGATTCGCACCCCGAGGCAGGTTCTGCGTGACAACGCGCTGGGAGTGGCGGAGTTCTCATCGTTAATACATGTGGGGCATAGGCTGACGGCGCGTATGCTGGACGGGGATACCCGTATTGGATCGGACGAGCAGCGGGAACGGTTTGCCAAGGGGATGAAGGCTTTGACCAGCGGTGCGGCGATGCCGGAGAGTCCGCGGAAGCCTGGGGCTATGGAAGACGAGCGGATGCAGGCGGCGGGGTGAAAAGAGGTCAGGAGCGCTGCGCGCGTCATAAACCGCTGCGCGGCGGCATTTGGGCCTGCGGCCCGTCATTAGCGCCATCGGCGCGGGGAAAACGGTGGGACGGATGAACGAAGAGATCAAAAACTATGCGGCTGAGGCACGGGAGCTGCACGAGTACCTGAAAGGGAAGCTCGGGCACAACTGGCGGCTGGAGACCTGGGAGAAGAAATACCGGGCCAGAATCAGGATATACGGGCTGGAGAAGTGCAGGATCGCGGTGGATGGGTTCGCCAGCATTAAGTGGTGGATGGAGAACAAAAGCCAGGATGCACCGGATTGCATCTTCCGGAGCGATAAAAGCGTCGAGCGGTTTCTCGCGGCGGGGATGAAGCTGCCGGAACACTCGGAGGAGACGCGTAAGCGGGAGCGGGAAGAAGCGGAAAC
>CAYRTQ010000442.1:0-3258 GCA_964426865.1 uncultured bacterium | reverse complement strand
GGAGAAGGGCGACGAATCGGATATCTTCGACGGCGAACGCGTTCTCGACGCTCCTCCGCAGTTGATGCAGCCCGGCGAGGTCATCGTGGACAACGAGGACCAGGGATTCACCACCACCGCAAAGGTGAAGGAGTCGTTCCTGAAACGGTTTCTCAATAAGGGTGAGGACCCGGACGCGCAGGGATACATCTCCATCCAGTTCCGAAGCAACCCGCCCGCGACATGGCGTCCCGCCATCATGGACAACTTCTATGGCGTCGAGCGCCGCAGTGCGCATTTCATACGGTCGGGATCGGGAGAAAGCCGGGCGGCCTGGGAAGCGAAGATTCCCGAGAACGGCGCTTGGGCGCTGTACTGCTATTGTTCCACCCCGCGCATGTTCATGGGGCGCACGGGCCGGAACACGCAGCAGAACCGTCAGGGAGGGCAGCAGCGCCAGCAGCAGGGTGGCGGACCGGGTGGACAGGGAGGACAGGGGGATGTATTCGGAGAATTCCATTTCATCGTGCACCATGATGACGGGGATGCCGAGGTGATCCAGGATATGCAGAACGCCACAGAGGGTTGGGCGCAACTCGGGACCTACCACCTGACCGCCGGTCCGGTCAGGGTGGAGCTCACCGATCAGACCAAGGGGCGGATAGTGTTTGCCGACGCGATAAAATGGGTGAAACAGCAGGATTCCGGACAGGAAAAAAAGCAATGAGCGCATCGAAAGAACAGTGGACATCGGTACGGGTTGCGGCGGCCGGAGCGCTCTTCCTCGCGCTCCAGGCGACCGCCTCTCCGGCGCAGCAGGTGCTGACCGTTCAGAAGGCGATAGAGGTCGCCATGGAAAGCAGCCCCACCATGCAGCACTCGAGAATCAACCTGGAGCGGAGTGAGGAATCGATGAAAGCCCAGGAAGCGGCGCTGAAATCCAGCTTCTCGCTGCGGCTGAACCCCTTCAGCCTGAACCAGGACCGCAGTTTCCAGAGCCTTCGCTCGGACTGGTACGATACCCGGACGAAGACATCGTCCGGAACGTTCACGATCACCCAGCCGATTCGCCAGACCGATGGGACGCTCTCCATCACCAACCAGTTCAACTGGCAGGATTCGTTCAACGAGGCATCCTTTTCGAACCCGAACAACCGTTCGTTCAACAATTCGCTGTCCCTGAACTTCTCGCAGCCGATTTTCACCTATAACCGCACCAAGCTGAGCCTGCGGACTCTCGAACTGGATGTCGAGAATTATTCCATCCAGTACGAACTCCAGAAACTCTCCCTGGAGCGTCAGGTGACCCAGAACTTCTACAGCGTATACCAGAGCAAAACCAGCCTCGATATCGCCCGTGAGGAACTGAAGAACCAGCAGGCCAGTTATGACATTATCAAGGGCAAGGTGGACGCCGGACTTTCGGCCAAGGAGGAATTGTACCAGGCCGAACTGAACCTGGCCTCCAGCAAGGCTTCCGTGGACAATGCCGAGGTTTCCCTGGAGAACGCGCTCGACACGTTCAAACAGCTCATCGGCCTTCCCATTACTGATGTCATCGCCATCGACGCCGATATCAGCTACAAGCCGGTGGAAGTGGTGATGGAGCGGGCGGTCGACCATGCGCTGAAATCACGCATGGAACTCCGTCAGAAGAACATCGACATCGAAACCGCCCGCAACAATGTGCTCACCGCCTCCGCGCTGAACGAGTTCAAGGGCACCGTCAATCTCTCCCTGGGACTCACCGGGTCGGACGAGACGCTCGGCGATATCTACCAGAAGGCGACGAACAAGCAGACCGTGGGGATATCCTTCGATATTCCCCTCTGGGACTGGGGAGAGAAGAAGGCCCGGGTGAATTCCGCCCAGTTGGGGGTGAAAAACAGCCAGCTTTCCCTGGAAGAGCAGCGGACCAGCATCGTCCTCGCCATCCGTGAGGCGACACGCAACCTGAACAATCTGGTCACCCAGATCGACATCGCGGAACAGAATGTCCGCAACGCCCAGCTCACCTACGAGATCAACCTGGAGCGCTACAAGAACGGCGATCTGACCAGCATGGACCTGAACCTGTACCAGAGCCAGCTTTCCCAGAAAAAGACCAGCCTGACCAACGCCCAGATCAATTACAAACTGGGGATCCTGAACATGAAGATTCTCACCCTGTGGGACTTCGAGAACAACAAGGCGGTGATTCAGGAGAAGAAATGAGCGGCAAAACGCCCGAGCGCCCGGGAATAAAAGTCCCGGGCCGGTTCGGACGCGCAAGAGGTTTTATTCCGAATTCTGTCTTCCGGCCACTGTATACGATTATAGTCTTCTTCTCCCTTAACCCCGAGGAGTGTATGGTGAAGATCTGCCATATCCCGATTGCCCTGATGTGCGTCCTGCTTCTTTCCTGCGGCAGCTCCCAAAACCAGGCCACCACCGATGTCGCGGCTTCGGTGACCGTACAGGAAGTGACCCTGAGTCCCATCGAGGAAACCGTGACGGTAACCGGGACTGTTTCCGCGTCCCAGAGCGTCGATGTCAAGTCGGAGGCGGAGGGTTTATACCGTCCGGCGTCGAATCCGAGAACGGGGCGGCCCTTCGCCATCGGCGACGAGGTCAAGAGGGGGCAGGTTCTGGTGACCCTGGAAAACATCGAACTGGAAAACACCATCAAGATCGATTCCCAGAAGATGAATCTCGACCTCTGCAAGAGTGAATTCGAAAAGCAGCAGTCCCTGTACGACAAGGGCGGGGTCACTCTCCGGGAGCTGAAAAACGCGGAAAAGTCCTATGTCGACGCCAAGTACACGTATGAAAACGCGCTCATTTCCCTTTCCAAGCTGAAAATCCCGGCGACACTCGACGGAGTCATCACCGACTGGACCCCCTATCCGTCCGGGATCAAGATCAGTTCCGGCAGCGCCATCGCCCGCATCATGAACTACCGGAAGCTGACCATGGACGCCAGCCTGCCGGAGAAGCAGCTCAGCGTGATCAACGTGAACATGAACGCCCGCATCACGAATGTCAACCTGCCGGGCAAGGTGCTCACCGCGCGGATCACCCAGGTTTCCCCCGCGCTCGATCCCACCACGCGCACGTTCAAGGCGACGCTCGATATCGACAACCCCACCGGTGAATTGAAACCCGGGATGTTCGTGAAAGCGGAAATCGTGGTGGAGCGTCATGAGAGCGCGGTGGTGATTCCCAAGGATGTCATCCTCTCCCGCCGTCAGAACCGCACGGTGTTCGTGGTGGAGCGGGGACTTGCGGCGGAGCGGGCCA
>CAYRTQ010000441.1:1308-3308 GCA_964426865.1 uncultured bacterium | reverse complement strand
GCCCCCATCGGGGGAAAGGTGGCCGAAGGCCGGGTAGGGGGCTTTTTTGCTGCGGAGATTGAATCAAATTTGGTATTGACCCCTTGAAAACTGCCGGCAATTTCCCGATCCGGTCATTTTACCTCGATTTTTCCCTCTCCTCCGGGGATTCGCAGGGTGATCATCCCCGTTCCGGAATCCCGTTTCCACTTCTTCACCGTCACCCCGTTCAGGACCACCGTCCGGGTCTTCTTCTCCACGAAAAGGGACAGAACAGCCGGTTTCGATGCGCTGTACGAGAAGCTCGATCCCTCTTTCAGCACGGTGACCGGGACATCGGAACGCAGAACCGGGCGGCTGTCCACGATGCAGCGCGTTCCCTCCGCCATGAGCACGTCCCCGTTTTCACCCACCGCGACAAGCGGGCAGTCGGAGCGTATTCCGCCCTGTTCCGTTTCCGCGCCGGAATGATTGAGCATTACCCGCGCACTTCCCAGGTTCAGAAGCGCGCCGCCCTCGAAGGATGCTGTTTCGCACGGTTGCGGACCGGTGGAGAGGAGCGCGGCGGTCATGGCCCGTCCTCCCTTCGTTTCCGTGGAAACGGTCAGCCGTCCCAGAGGAGAGATGGGCGCATCGGTGTACTTCGCCAGCTTCACCGGGTCGGGATCGACACGGAGGGAGGGCGACCGGGGATACACCACCCGTCCATCGAGAATGGTCTTCCCGGAACCGATGGTGAATGCGGACTCCCCGACACGGATTCCGGTGAGTTTCGGGCCGTGAAAGAGGGCGTCGAGAGAAGCCTCGCCCCGTGCGGTCTCCAGCAGGTCCACCACCAGCGCGGTCCGGGGCGGGAGATAGAGAATACCGCGCCGTAGGGATTTCACATTGCCCAGATAGACCGGGGAAAGATCGCCGAGAGCGAACGCCATGCCCTTTGCGCCCACGAAGGAGGTAATCCGGGCGTGATCGGTCATCCCCGGAGCATATTCGCCGTGATCACCGGTACGCTGGCTCTGGGGATTGTGATCCACCAGGAGGCAGTTATGCCCGATGGGCTGGATGATGTGACTCTGATAGAAGGGGTCCTCGTAATAATCGCTGTATTCCTGCTCGGTGACCAGGAGTTCTCCCCGGTCGGCGAGCAGGAACGTTCCCTGGTCCAGGTGCTGGTGATTGCCGAAGGGGCCGCAGCGGAAGGTGAGCACGAAGGGGCCTTCCCCGTCTCCGGAACGGAAGACCACGGAGCCGGTTTTTTTGAACCAGCGCGCCCCGGTGAGGTCCGGTTTCTTACGGGGAACGCCTTCCGTTCTGGAGAGCATGGTCTGGTAGGAGACAAAATTCGGTTCGGGGGGATAGCGGTCCAGAAACCATGCCAGTTCCGGGTCACGGTACTTTTCCACAAGCCAGGGGAACGCGGAGGTGGTCGGTACGCCGAAACGGGCGTCGCCGAAGGTGTAGAATTCCTTTTTCCCGTGGTCGGCGGCCCAGAACATCTCACGGTAGGAGCCGTTCATCTTCCCGCTCAGGTCGATGCCGAGACAGCGCTCGATGGGAGGGAGCACCGCGCTGTATATCCACATGGTCCCCGAGGCATAGCCGAACCCCTCCAGGCATGCGCTGTCTCCGCCGAACGCGGTGTCCATGTGGGCGCGGAGCTTGTACAAACATCCGCTCAGCCAGGGTTCCAGGGAGCTTGTGTCCCCTTCCTCCCCGAGCACGGCGCAGGCGGCGGTGAGCGCGCCCCCGGCCACTGCGGTGATCCAGTTGGACTCCTGGCAGGTGCACTGGTCCAACTCCACATAGGTTCGGTACGCCGGTTTGAGAAGATTCCGGACGAACGCATCCCGCACGGTGCGGCGCTCCTCCGCGCTCAACCGGTCGTACAGGAGGTCGTATGCCATCGCCAGATTCCACGCCGTATACCACTGGTAGAGGTAAATTTGGTGTCCCCGCGCCTCCATGAAGGGATGATTCCAGGCCGGCCAGGCGCAGAGGGAAAGGAGAATCTTGCGGGCGAA
>CAYRTQ010000441.1:0-1298 GCA_964426865.1 uncultured bacterium | reverse complement strand
CCACCACCGAGACCACGGCGTTGTTGAATGCCGCCTGGGGCATGGTGGCGATACGGTAGCGATAGGGATCGAAGGATTTGAGCCAGCCCACGGTGGGGAACGTCTCCAGATCGCAGGGAATCTCCGGCGGATACTTCTCCCGCGCGGTTTTCGCCATTTGACGCAGATTGTTCAGGTAAGGGGCGTTGCGATCCAGGCGCACGTTCGCGAGAAACGCGTCTTTGGAGTCACGGGTGAACCAGAGCCGGGGATGGTCCGGATACAGCCCCGGGTCGGTAATAAGAAAGGTGAACGCGGATCGTGCGACCGTTTCCGCGCCCCGTTTCCCGGTGATCTCCACGATGTACATACCCGCGCGGTACTTCGCCGCATCGAGTGTCAGCGTTTTATCGAACCCGCCGGAATCGCCGGTCCGCGCCAGTCTCGCGGTTTCCACCACGGTTTCCGGGCGATCGAACCGGGAAACGCGCATTTCCGCTGTATCGGGCGTGAAATCCGGGAACGAACCACGCACCCGCACCATCCCCCCGGAACGGTAATGACGGAGAGCGATGGCGGAATCCCACTCCTCCATCCGCTGCACCTTCGGCTCCTCGAAAGCGAACTGCGCCTTCCGGCTCCCGGATACCGCGAAATCGTCGAATCCCAGCACAATGGGCATATCCGGGTCGGCATGCTCGAATCGCACGGTCAGCGCAAGCGCGGTGATGTCGAGAGAGGAAGTTGCCGCCCGTCCCGCCGCGTAGAGAAGGTCGGCCAGGGAATAATCGGCGCTCACCCAGGCATTGGTGCGCGGAGCGGCGAACCGGGCGCGGATACGGTCCCCATTGGCCAGCGGGAGGTCCACTCCCAGCCAGGACGGCGCGAGCGTGGTCTTGATGTAATACCGGAAGCGCACCCGGCTCCGGTCATCGAGACGCATCCCCAACCGTTTCACCACCCCGGTGAGCTGCGGGGCGTCGTATTCCGGGCGCAGGAGTTTCACCAGCGATGTTCCCTTATCTCCCGGAACGACGGCGCCCGGATAGATGAACGGCGCCTCGTAGGCCGCATCCTGAATGGGCGGATAGCTGGACCAGGCCATCACCTCACGGGTTTCGAAGTCCTGATGGTAGGTCCAGGGCGTGTATTCCATCGCGAAGGAGAGGGCGGGGGAGAAAAGAGAGAGTGCAAACGCCAGCATGAAAAGACTTTTCATGGGATGGTTCCTCTTTGGGTTCTTCGCCGTGGATTCCGGCTATTCGAGCCTATCCATAAATAAAGAAATCGTATGATTCGTGAGATCCCGGCCCCCTAAC
>CAYRTQ010000440.1:260-3330 GCA_964426865.1 uncultured bacterium | reverse complement strand
CGGAAAAATATTCCCGGAGTGAGCGCGGCGGAACCGGTATGCGATAAAAGCCGCCCCTCGCCGGGCGGCTTTTTAAATATGGACGTGCGAAAGAAACAATTTTTTATTATGTTATGGTATATCCGTATGTAAAGGGGACCGAACAATAAAGTACACAGTCGTTCATTCACGTATTCTCCGGGGGACATTCCGGAACAGACCGCAAAGGAGGCGCGCCATGTTCGCCCGTTTCTTTGCTTCAGCCGTCATTGTTCCGCTTCTGCTGTGTGCTCCGTCGCCCGTATGGGCCAACGACGCCCCGGTGAAAAGCGTCGGAAAAACCATCCAGCCCCTGAACGATGTCCCCGTGCGGATGGTGTCCGAAGAAGTCAATATGTACCTGATCTCCGCCGTGGCGAATGTAACCTGCCTCTTCACCCTCCGGAACGAGGGCGAACCGGACACCATCGAGGTGGGATTCCCGCGCGGCTGGGAGGGCGATCTCCGGAATTTCACGGCGCGGAAGGCCGGGGCGAAGGAACCGTATCCGGTCGAAACGCTGGCGCAGGACCCGTCATATAACGAGTTCTCCGGCGGGGAACTCCCCTGGTGGAAGGTATTCCGGGTGCCGTTCGATTCCACCGGCCAGACCGTGGCGGTGGAAAACACGTATTTCACGAGTCTCCGGATTGCCGCGGGAAAGTATCCTTCTCCCACGAACGACCTGTCGTTCACGTACATCATGAAGACCGGGGCGCTCTGGAAAGGAAACATGGAAAACGCCCTGATGACCGTCCACCTGGTTACAATACCGTTCGAACAGGTGACATCCATCTCTCCGGAAGGGTATGTCCGCAAGGGGAACAGCATTGTCTGGAATTTCAGGGATTTCAAGCCCTCTGAGGACATCCGGATAACCGTGATGCAGGATGTTCCGTTCGAGCGCATGGAAATCGCGCGGAGAATCCTGAAAACGGACCCGAAGAATGCGTATGCCCGGTATCTTCTCGGCTCGGTGCATTTCAGCCGTCGAAACATGGCCGATGCGCAGACGGCCAATACAGATGAAGAGCTGCGGAAAGCGATCTCCCTCGACCCGAAATTGTGGGACGCGCACTGGCTGCTCACCCTGAACTACATCAAAGCCAATGTCGCGCAAAAGAACCTGAAAGAGGTCAAGCGCCTCCTCGCGCCCATCCTCCGGGAAAACCCGGAGTACCGGTGTACGGACAGGCTGGTTTATTACGATGAATATGCATCGAGCGACAATCCCCGGGATCTTTTGAGAAATCTCGAAATAAACGGCTGGAAATAGCCCGGACAAAAATCATTTTTTTCTCATATCTCTGTGTCTCTGCGGGAAACACCAATCAATAAGGAGACCTCATGGGCTTTACCCTTGCGGAAAAGATTCTCTGCGAACATGCCGGAAAGGAAGTGCATGCCGGTGAGCTGGCCATTGTGAACGTGGATGTCTGCCTCACCCAGGACGGCACCGGTCCGCTGGCGGTGAAAAAGCTGGGTGAACTCGGGCTGGAACGGGCGGCGCACCCGGAAAACACCGTTCTTTTCATCGACCATTCCGCTCCCTCCGCGCGGAAGGAGCTTTCCAACGACCACATGACCCTGCGGCGCTTCGCGAAAAAGGCCGGAGCCCACCTTTCGGATGTGGGCGACGGCATCTGCCACCAGGTGATCAGCGAGGGCTGGCTCAAGCCCGGCGACGTGCTCATTGGCGCGGATTCCCACACCTGCACCGGCGGCGCCATGGCGGCGTTCTCCACCGGCATGGGGTCCACCGACGTGGCGGTGGGCATCGCCCTGGGCAAAACCTGGATGCGCGTTCCCGAAACCATACGGGTGAATGTGACCGGCTCGTTCCCGAAAGGCGTGTACGCCAAGGATCTCATGCTCTTCCTCATCGGCAGCATCACCGCGGACGGCGCAACCTACATGGCGCTGGAGTTCGGCGGGCCGACCATCGAGGCCATGCCGCATTACGAGCGCATGGTGCTCTCCAACATGGCGGTGGAGGCCGGAGCCAAGACCGGGCTTTTCGCCTCCGACGCACAGACCCGTCTCTTCCTGGAATCCCAGGGACGGGGCAATGTCTTCCGCGCCATCAGCCCGGATCCCGACGCCAAATACATCCGGGTGATCGATATCGACGCATCGAAACTCGTTCCCATGGTGGCGTTTCCCCACACGGTGGACAATGTCCGCACCATCGATCAGGCCAAGGGGGAGAAGATGGACCAGGTGTTCATCGGGACCTGCACCAATGGCCGCATCGAGGATCTGCGGGTCGCCGCCGCCATTCTCAAGGGAAAGAAACGTCATCCGGACACCCGTCTGCTCGTCGTCCCGGCTTCGCGCAAAATCTACGGCCAGGCGCTGGAAGAAGGACTGCTCGCTATTTTCAACGATGCGGGCGCCTCGATCAACACTCCCGGCTGCGGACCGTGCGTGGGAGTGCATCAGGGAATCCTCGGCGACGGCGAAAAATGTCTCGCCACGATGAATCGTAATTTCAAGGGCCGCATGGGCAATACGGAGGGTTTCATTTTTCTGGCGAGCCCGGCGACCTGCGCGGCGAGCGCCATTGCGGGAGAGATCGCGGACCCGCGGGAGGTGATGTGAGATGATGACGGGAAAAGCATGGGTTTTCGGCGATGACATTTCCACCGACCTGATCGCTCCGGGACGGCTCTTCCACCTGCGTTCCAACCTGCCGGAACTGGCCAAGCACGTGCTGGAGGACGCGGACCCCGAGTTCGCCTCCAAAGTCCAGCCCGGCGATTTCGTGGTGGGCGGGAACAACTTCGGGCTGGGCTCCTCCCGGGAGCACGCCCCCACCATCATCAAGCTGGCGGGTGTCTCCGCGGTGATCGCCAAGTCCTTCGCCCGGATATTCTTCCGCAACGCCATCAATGTGGGCCTCCCGGCGATCCAGTGCGACACATCCAACATTTCCGCCGGAGACGCGCTGGAAGTGGACCTCGCCTCCGGAACGGTGAAGAATCTCACCAAGGGATTCACCCTCACCTTCCCGCCGTTGCCCCCGGCCATGCGCACCATCCTTGATGACGGC
>CAYRTQ010000440.1:0-250 GCA_964426865.1 uncultured bacterium | reverse complement strand
GTCTGGTGGCGCATATCAAGAAACACGGGGATTTCAAGCTGGACTGAGAGAGGCATGAAGTATTACTCTTTCAACTGGAAAATGCAGGGTGTGGGTTGGCTGGCTTCGACAAGCTCAGCCAGCAGTAGGTGCTCAGCCTGCGGCTGGCGCTGAGCCTGCGGACACTGAGCCTGTCGAAGTGTCGAAGCGCAATCCGCCCAACGCTATCCAGTTGATGAAGGAGCAGGTAACAGCCCGGCGAAGAGTTTTC
>CAYRTQ010000439.1:456-3337 GCA_964426865.1 uncultured bacterium | reverse complement strand
CCAAAAAATGGCCCTTTTCATTTTCAGATAAAAAGCGAGTAAGAATGGTTCCGCGAGACGGGTATACGGCCCAGCGAGTCAACCGATTGTCTGAACCGGTGATTCGAATGATTGAACTGATGAAAGGCTGATAAAGGCATTTATTTCATCATCTTTTATCACTCACATCATGCGCAGCACCGGTTCAGACAGGTTTCAAACACTTTCTTACCGGTTTGATCGCTCATTCGTATCAGCGGTCCCCGGAAGCCATGCCGTACCCCCGTTATAAACCGCGAAGTACCGTGTTTTTGCCGCCCCTCGTGTCCGCAATAAGGCAGCGGCATAGTTTTGTCGGGAAGGGCGCGAGGACTTTTTCCCGTTGACCGCGCCGCCGTAGTCTTGTATATTGTATACAAAATACTGTATGCAATATCCCGCGCGCAATTCAGCCGAAAGGAACCACTACCCATGCCCGACGCTCCATTCCCGATCGATTCCTCCACCCTCACCGACCGGGTCTACTCCGCCATTCTCGAACAGCTCCTCAACCACCGGTTCCAGCCCGGACAGAAACTCAGCGAGGAGGCTATCGCCTCGCACCTGAATGTGTCCCGGACCCCGGTGCGCGAGGCGCTCCAGCGGTTGGCCGCCGATGGGCTGGTGGAGGTCTTTCCCCGGTGCGGGGCCAACGCCCGCGATATCACTCCCCGGGACATCACCGAACTGTACGATCTCCGCCGCTGTCTGGAAATCCACGCCGCGAAACGGGCGCTCGGCAACATTCCCCCTGACCGCATGGAACGGATCGACGGCCTGATCCGGGCCTGCCACCGTGCGGAAGGCGCGGATTTCATTCCCGCCGAGCTGGAACTGGACCGTGAAATCCATCGCACCATCGCCGATTGCTGCGGGAACAGCCGTCTGGCCGCCATGCTGGAAAAGCTGGGGCATCTGGCGGCATTCATGCGCATCCTGCACTACGACCGGGCGGAACTGGCCCGCGAGAACCTGGCCGAACACGAAGGCATCTGGGCCGCTGTCGCCGGAGGGGACGAAAAACGCATGATCCTCCTCCTGGAAGCGCATCTGAACAACCGGGAAAACCGTCTGCTGGAGCATGTCCACCAGAGAAACGAGGACCGTAAACGGCCGCCGCTGTGACCTCATATGCGGTCAGTCCGGAGGAGAGGCGGGGAATCTTTTCACCGGGTACAAGGAGAAATCATCCCATGAGATTGTACGAATACGAGGGAAAGACCCTCTTCCGCAAAGCCGGAATACGGGTCCCGAAAGGGCGTCTGGTGGAAATGGATACGCCGCTCGACGAACTGGAATCCGGCGAGTGGCCCAAGGTGGTGAAAGCCCAGGTATTGAAAGGCGGACGGGGGAAAGCCGGGGCGGTCCTCTTCGCGGAGGACGGGAAGGAACTGGAGTCGGCGGTGCATTCCCTGCTCGGGTCCACCATCTTTCAGGAGAAAGTGGAGCGGGCGCTCGTGGAGGAGAAAATCGCCATCGAGCGGGAATACTATCTGTCCATCACCTACCAGGGCGATCTCCCCGCGGTCATTTTCTCCCCACGCGGGGGAATGAACGTGGAGGACCTTTCCCGGAACGAGCCCGGCGCGGTGATCATGGAGCCGGTGGACATCCACACCGGGCTGGAATCGCGCCAGGCCCACAAGATCCTGGCCCGGGCCGGGGTGAAAGGGGATGTGGAGGAACTGACCGACATCATGCTCAAGCTCTACAAGTGTTTTGTCGCCAACGACGCCCTTCTCGCGGAAATCAACCCGCTGGCGCTCTCCGCCGAGGGCCGGCTCATCGCGGTGGACTCCAAGATGGAACTGGACGACGAGGCCCTCTATCGTCAGACCACCCTCACTCTCCCGGAGCGCCGGGATTACTCCCGCAAAACCACTCCGCTGGAAATCCTCGCGCTCCAGAACGACCAGACCGACACTCGCGGCGCGGCGGGGCGCATGTTCTACGAAATTCCCGATGGCGATATCGTGGTGCTCGCCTCGGGCGGGGGAACGAGTAGCGAGGCGCTGGACAGCCTGTACCTCCACGGCGGGCGTCCGGCCATTTTCACCGAGTACAGCGGCAATCCCACCGCGGAAAAGGTGAAAGGGCTTACCAGGGTGGCGCTCGCTCATCCCGACCGTATCAACGGCGTCTGGGTGGTGGGCGGACGCGCCAATTTCACCGACATCTACGAAACCCTGGTCAACGGCATCATGGAAGGCATACGGGAGACCGGGGAATTCGACAAACGCATCCCCATTGTCATCCGGAGAGCCGGGCTGCGGGACATGGAGGCGTTCAACTCGCTCCGTCTCATCCGCCGCAACGAGAAATACAACATCTTCCTCCGGGGTATGGAGACCTCCATCCACGACGCCGCGCAACTGCTCATCCATCACGTGAACAATTACAAGAAGGTGAAGCAGGGGTGAGGGAATAGAAACCGATTCGGCAATATAGGAGATAACCATGGGATTGCTCACCAGCAGGGACTGCGCGGTCCTCATTCAGGGAATAACCGGGAAGCAGGGGACCACCATCTGCCGCGACATGCTCGATTACGGCACCCGGGTGGTCGCCGGGGTGACTCCCGGCAAGGGGGGAACGGTCATCAACGCCGTCCCGGTCTACAATTCGGTCGATGAAGCGCTCCGTCACCATCCGGACATCACCGTCTCCCTCATCACCGTGCCGAGGGAAGCGGCGCGCGACGCCGCGCTCGAAGCGCTCGGCAAGGGGAGGATACGTCTGGTCAACCTGCTCACCGAGGGCATGCCGGTGCGCGATATCGCCGAAATCGTCCAGGTCGCCCGTACGCTTGACATCCGTCTGGTCGGCCCGTCATCCGTGGGCGTTATCTGCCCCGCGGACCGGG
>CAYRTQ010000439.1:0-446 GCA_964426865.1 uncultured bacterium | reverse complement strand
CCCCGGCGAGGTCGCCATCTTCTCCAAAAGCGGCGGGATGTGCCTCTCTCTCGCCACCGAGATATTCAACCGTAAGGGATTCGGGACGAGCACCGTGGTGGGCATGGGCGGAGACCGCATTGTGGGCAGCAATTTCGTGGACCTGCTCAAGCTGGCCCGTGAGGACGCGGACACCAAAATCGTGGTGCTCAATGGCGAGGTGGGCGGCAGCTACGAGGAGGACGCGGCGGAATACATCCGGTCCACCGGCTACCCCAAGCCGGTTGTCGGCCTGATCTCCGGCATCGGCGCGGAGCATTTCTTCCCCCGGGGGTCGCGCATGGGGCACGCCGGGGCGGTGATCGGGGAGGGGAATGTCGGCTCCTACGAGAACAAGATGCAGGCGCTGAAGAGCGCCGGGGTCCACATGGCCCGCAGTTCCACCGAACTGGCGGAGATCATCGGAC
>CAYRTQ010000438.1:0-3338 GCA_964426865.1 uncultured bacterium | reverse complement strand
TCACATGAAATGGCTGGGGTGTTTCATCCTGTTCTGTTGTTGCGCCGCTATCGCATACGGGGATGATATTCGTTTCCGTCCGGGCGACACCATTGAAGTAAATGTATTCAATTCGCCGGAACTGAGCGGAATCTTCCGAATCCACACCGATGGATGCATTCGGATGCCGCTCGCCGGAAGGATCGAGGCTTCGGGCAAGACGGAGGAAGAACTGAACAATACCATTCACGCCTCCGTGGATACCTTTATCAAGAATCCCTACATCACGATCATTCCCAAGTACTCCGTCTCCATGATCGGGTATGTGAACAAGCCCGGAACGTTCACCGTTTCCGGCTCGGAGAAACTGATCGAATTGGTGGCCATGGCCGGAGGATTCAGCCCGGAAGCGTCCGGAGATCTCTCCCTGTACCGGAGCGGGAAACGGGTCAGCATCGCCCGGAACAGCATCCTGTACAACGATTCCTCCCTTGGATATCTCCAGCCGGGGGATGTGCTTTCCGCGAACAAGAAAAGGCTTACCCGTGCGGATTATTCCATCATCATTTCCACGCTCAGCGCGATTTCCCTTTCGGTTTTCTATCTGAGCCGCGATCATTGATATCGTCCGTGTCCGGGAATCACACCATCTGGGGAGAAACAGAATGGCAGATCACTATACGCCGGGATCCATCGCGGACACGGATGGAATCACGCTCAAGGAACTCCTCGGGATTCTGTTCAGGTATCGTTTCCTGATGGGATTGATCATTCTGGCCGCTCTCGCGGGTGGAGGAACGTATCTCTTCCTGAAGGAACAGTTGTACCGGGCGCAGGGAGCTTTCCTGGTGGAATCGCCGCGCGTCTCGATCCTCATGGACCATATCGGCGGTCAAATGGAAAGCCGCGCATCGACGGCAGCCAGCAACGACGCGGTCATACGGTTGAAAGGAGCCGGGGTCACCGATTCGGTGATTGTCAAAACCGCCTTGTTCGCCGTCATCGATATCCCGCGGAAATACTATTCCCGGGTCCAGCAGTTCTCCGCGATTCCAACGCCGATCACCCGTATCTTTACCGTGGAGCCCTCGCCCGATGACTCCGGAGGTTTCCTCGTGCGCACGAAATCGGGGCGTCTGTATGGCAAGGGACGATATGATGAGCGATTCGATTCCCCCTGTTTTTCCCTTGTCATCTCCGATATACGGCCCTTGAAAAGCGTCACGATCACCCTTCAGCCGGTGAAAAAGGTCCGTCGCGAGATCGCGGAGAATCTGAAGACCGGCAACATCCGCGATTCGAACGTGATCCGGATTTCATTCACCTCACCGGACCCGTCGAAAGCGAAATCGGTGGTGAACTGCTATCTCAACGAACTCTCCGGCCAGGACCTTCTGGACAAAAGGGAAAAAGCCGCCACGGTGAAAACCTTTCTGGAAAAACAGTTGAAAGGTGTCTCTTCATCGCTCGAAAACACTGAAAACAGCTATCTCGACGCCAAGATGTCGAATGGAATCGTGTCTCTCGGCGAACAGACGGCCCAGTATATCGACATGATGAGGAATCTGGAAGAGCGTCGCATCGATTGCGAGGGCAAGCTGGAGGAGGCCGTAATTTCCGCGGAGAAGGGAGCGGCCATACTGAAAGGGGACCCGGAATTGCAGGGTTTCGCGAATTACGCGTCCTCACCGTTCATCCAGAACAACATCGTCCTTCATGACCTGTATACCCGTATCGCCACCCTGCAGGTCAAAAACGCCAAACTGAAATCGCAGTACAACCCTTCCCATCCGCTCTTCCTCCAAAGTTCCGCCGAACTGGATGCGGCCCGTAAGCAGCTCGATGAAGCGGTCGCCGCCACGGTGAACAACGCCACGAAAGGTGTCGATCCGCTTCTGCGGCCGGTGGTGGAAAGCCAGTTGATGAACCGTATCAACGTCACTGTGTACAAACAACTGCTTTCCAGGATAAAAGGTGAAATCGCCGCGCTGAACCGGACGCTTGAACGTCTTCCCCGATCAGAAATCGCGAAAGCCCGATATGACCGGAATATGGGCATAAACAGCCGTATTCACAACCTGCTTCTCACCCGTCTGGAAGAGGCGCGCATCATGGAGGCAAGCACCATCAGCGACATGCGGGTGGTGGACTGGGCGGAGACTCCCCTCGTTCCGGTATCTCCCCGTAAATGGAAAGTGCTCCCGCTGTCACTTTTGGGGGGGATTCTCGTTTCCATCGTCCTGATTTTCGGGATTGAGCATTTCAATCCTTCCTTCAGTTCCGCGGAGAAAATCGAAAGCGAGATGGATATCCCGGTGCTGGCTCTGATTCCACGCCTCTCCGGAAACGGATCGTCCGGACGCCGTATCCTGGTGGACCCCCTGACCAGGGATTACCAATCCCCCTTCCAGGTGTATGAAATATTCAATTCCCTCTTCATACACCTGATGTCTTCGAAAAGATGGACGGAGCGGAAGGTAATCGTCATTTCAAGCGCCTATGCCCGGGAAGGGAAATCGGTGGTGGCCGCCAATCTGGCGGTCATGGCCGCGCGCTCCGGAAGAAAGGTTCTGTTGATCGACTGCGATTTCCGGAGCCCGGTCCAGCACACCATGTTCAAAACGCCCAATTCCGGGGGGTTCGCCGATTTCATCCGGAATGGTTCCGATGAGGGGATCGTCTCCACCGAGTACCCGAACCTGTCCTTCATCCCTTCCGGGAAAACCGAGGATGATGAGGCCGCCGAGCTGTTCCATTCCCCGAATCTCAGCGAATCTGTGCGAAAGCTTGAACACGATTACGACCTTATCGTCATCGACTCGCCGCCCCTGATGCTCTTTGCGGACTCCATGCTCCTCTCCTCGCGGTTCAGGAATGTTCTCCTCGTGGTGAAATCCTCCACCAATAAGGATGCGGTTCTCCACACCCGGAAAGTCCTGCGGAAAGTCAATGCCCGGGTTATCGGAATCGTGGTGAACGGGGTGAAAAGGTCCCTCCTCTTCGGGAGCGGGTATGAGGAATACGGGTACGGCTATGGGTATGGGCATTACGGATACGAATCCAGGGAGAAGGAAACGGGATGACCGGAGCGCCTCCCCCGGTCCGTCCACGCGTATCGGACGGGCCGGGGGCAACCGGTAAAAACCGGTCCGAAAACCAAAAAAGAAAGGCGGTGACGCCCGGCGCCCCGCCTTTCTTTTTTTGTCCTTCACAGTTTTTCATGGGTAGATGCGATGACCGAACATGGCCTGTATGTGCCGGTTACAAAAGCGCTTTCGTAGGGTAAAGAATGTCCTTACTCCTCCCACTTCCTCTGTACTTTTCTGGTGCGCCCAGAAAAGCGCCAAAAGAGGGCGGTC
>CAYRTQ010000437.1:0-3338 GCA_964426865.1 uncultured bacterium | reverse complement strand
GTGACCGGGGGCAGGTAAAAAGTGTTTTCCTTGCCATACCTGTCCGGAGTGGGATATCTTTCCTTCCACGCCGTTTACGGGGGGGAAGGTGGCCGCAGGCCGGATAGGGGGCCGCGGGTCACCGGGTGTCACCAAACTTTTTCCAGTTGAAAAAGCAGTACTCTGTCAAGTCGATACTATTAGGTAAATGTGTTTCCAATGTGCTGGCTTCGACAAGCTCAGCCAGCGGTAAGCGCTGGGCCTGCGGACACTGAGCTTGTCGAAGTGTCGAAGCGCAATCCACACAACTGCATTGACTTGACCGTCCGGTGGTCTTCCTGTCGCACGGGGGCGGATACATGTCCGCCCCCGTGCATGAAACCCGTTCCGTACAACCGCCGTCGTGACAGCCGTCCGCAACGGTTATTTTTTCACGGTGGACCTGCCGCCCGCGACCTTGTCCGAGAAAATCACCTTCCCGAACCGGTTGGGAGCATGGAATCCGCGGTTACGGTCGGTCATGTTCCAGGCGGTGAGCTCGGTGAGCTTGACCGCGGTGCGGCCATAGTCATACCGGTAGAGGTTGATACGCCACATGTCCCCCGATTTCGGCGGGATGTTCATGGAAGGCGCCGGGGCCGCGAAGTTGGAGAAGGGAATCGCGACCTCGAGAATCCAGTTCTGGTCCACATCGGTGGAATCATTGAGCGTCCCGTTCACCCCGATGCCGACTTTCATGTCCTTGTAACTCCAGCCGAGATCCATGTTTTCGCTTTTGGAGAGATTCTCGTTGACGAGTTTCAGGTCCATGACCGCGCCATGGGGGTTGATCTCCAGCTCCAGATACTCCTTGCCGTCGCCATCCGGATCGACAAAGATTTCGGCCACTTCCTCGCTGCACAGGCAGACGCTGAGGTCATCCTTGTATACTTTGGTTTTGGCCCAGACATCACGGTCGGTCATGACGAAAGCGATGTAAAGGTTCTTGTCGTCCCAGAGCATCTTGCACCGGGTGGGGAACTTGGGGGCGGCGGCGTTGGTGTAGATGACGAAAGGCTCGGTGAATGACGCGGCTTTCCAGCCCGGCTCGTTCAACTTGCCGTCGGCTGTAATTTTCCCCGGGGCTTTCAGCGCCGTATACTCATGGAGAGCCGGTGTTTGCGCGAAACCGCCGGTGGCGGACAGCATGACCAGAAAAGCCAGACCCCAGAGACGAAGCATATTTCATTCTCCTTGTACGTCATGAACCGGAAAAAATTCTGAATACCCGCGGAACCGGATCGACTCCGTGGAAAGGGATAACCGGAAGAACGAAGACGTTCACCACTTGATCAGCACGTACTCCGTGGGTTCGCTATCTCCTTGTTCCAAGGCATAATGGGTAACCGTCTTCGGTTCGATTTCGAACCCGCGTTCCTGGGCCAGCGCCAGCAATTCCGGAATGCGATCCTTGTGGCCGGTGGTGTCGACATGCTTCCCATCGATAAACAGCTTTTCCGTGTCGTCGAGCATGAGGATAAGCTTGCCCTCTTCGACGTACGATTTCATGATCGTACGGCAGTCAACGCTGTCCCCGTAAAACGACAACACCTGGTTATATACGACATCATTGGGCATGGAAGGCTCCTGTACTCCTGAACAGAAAAGAAAACCGCTTTCACTTTGCCATAAGATACGTCAATTTTTCCAAAGAAGTATCAGGATTTTTTCAACTCCCTCCGGGCAGTCGCCCGGATGAATTCGGCGCACACCGGCTTCGAACCGAAAAGGATGGCCTTCCCCGCCGGTCCGGGCTGTAATGGGCTCGATGAAAGGTTTGGCGCTTCGCAGTTTTCATGGGTAGACGCCATGACCGGGCGCTGGCTGCATGTACCGGTAACACAGGCGCTTTGGTGGGGCAAGGAATGCCCTTGTCCCTCCCGCTTCCTCCCTGCTTTTCTGGTGCGCCCGAAAAAGCGCCAAAAGGGCTTTCCCCGGACAGGTTCCTACCCGGACGTCAACCGCATCAATACCGTTTTCCCACAAACAACCGCGGAGGACCAAGGGCTTTCAGGGTCCGGTAGTTTCCCATTTCCCCATTCCGTGAAAAAAGTTGGAATAGTACGGGGCAAAAGGATTGATTTCAAATAAATTAATAGTTATATATATTTATATCCATACCGTCTCTCTTTTCGGCTGTATTCCACCCCCTTTTCATTGTCTGACCGCGTCCCCGGGCCATCCCGCCCGGAGCGGTCTCAGCCGCTTTTTTTACGGCGGGCGTCTCCCGCTTCCCTCACCACCATCACGGGAGCTTCTCCATGAACGGACACGAATGGGCGGCGGCGCTTGCGGATGTAAAACGTCATGTATACCTGATCGAAACCCCCCGCGCCAGCGGAACGTCCTTTCTTTTCTCCCTTGATGTCCAGGGGCATTTCATCGCCCTCGCCACCGCCTATCATACCATCTCGCAGGCCCACCGGTGGCGGGAACCCATACGGCTCACCCATCTCTCCAGCGGCAAGGATACTTTCCTGCAATACGACGAGCGCTTCATTTTCGAGGATGCCCGCAAGGACATCGCCCTGATCATCCTCTACAAGGACCGGCTCGAATTCCCCCCTTCGAAACTGCGGACCATCCCCGACGACCGGGTGCTCCGGGAGGGAGTGCAGATCGGCTGGTGCGGGTTCCCCTGTGTCGCCCCGAAAGTCCTCTGCTTTTTCACCGGATATGTCAGCGCATGGCTCCCGGAAGAAGAAGCCTATCTCGTGGATGGAGTGGCCATCAACGGGGTAAGCGGGGGACCGGTCTTCCGGCTCATCGACGAGGAAAAGCCCTCGCTGGTCGGACTGGTAACCGAATACCGCCCCAATCTCTCCACCGGCTCGCCCCTCCCCGGAGTGAGCCTGGTGCGTGCCATCAGCTCCATCAGCCCGCTCTCCAAGCTTCTCACCCAGGTGGAAAAGGAAGAAAAACCCGAAGCGGAACCGGTCGTCGTTTCCATCCGCCGTTGACCGTACCGGGCCATCCACCTTTCCGGCGCACCGGTTCACGGGCTTCCGTCATCCGCGCTCCCCGCGGGGAGAAAGGGGCATAGGAACAAAGGGGCATAGGGTAATACGGTCCGGCTTGGCTTTTCATGCTGGCTGCGAGAGGCGTTGCCAGCGCGGTCGCTGAGCTTGTCGAAACGATCCTCACGCGCGAAGTGAACCGTATTTCCCATACCCTCGCGCCCTCACCGCCGGACGAAAAATAACCCTTTACCGCAATCATCCTTGACAGATACGCTCCCACTTCCCTATATTCTCATATTTGCCGCATGAACGCACCGCTCTCTTTCAGCAGGGGAATAGCAGGAGCTTTCCGTGACCCAT
>CAYRTQ010000436.1:0-3350 GCA_964426865.1 uncultured bacterium | reverse complement strand
GCGGCACTTGGCGGTGATGTAGTAGTATTTGCGGCGGCGTCCGGAATCGGCTTCCTGCCACTGGGTACGGACATGGCCGTCCTTTTCGAGCTTGTGCAGGACGGGATAGATGGTGCCCTCCTGCCAGGTGAACAGACCGTCC
The DNA here is from genome assembly GCA_964426865.1 of uncultured bacterium. Lineage (GTDB taxonomy): Bacteria > Latescibacterota > Latescibacteria > Latescibacterales > Latescibacteraceae > JAWLHT01. The sequence goes on along the minus strand of CAYRTQ010000436.1, from coordinate 3,208 downwards.
GCCTCATCGTTCACCCGTTTCACGATCTCGTAGCCATAGCTGGGGGCCTTGGCGAGCACCCCGAGCACCAGGAGCGAGGCAGACGCTCCGACCAGTTCCTTGTTGTTTTTCATGACTCTCCCTCCTTACCTTGAAGTTCCATATATACTATGCATGGAAGTTCGAGGTATGTCAAGCGGTTTTTTTTATAGTGTCGCCGGGAAGTGGGAGAGGTTATTTTTAAGATTGTCTGAACCGGTGATGCGCGTGATTATGGTGATAAAAGATGATGAAAAACGAATTGTCTTTATCATATCGACCATTCGCATCACGCGCATCACCGGTTCAGACAATCATTCAAAGGACTCCCCCATGACTCTCTCCACCGCCCGGTTCCTCCTCTCCCCTCCCGGCCGCGAGATCGCCGCCGCTTTGCGGGGGCGCGCCGCCGACCCGCTCGCCGCCGGGAGCTTTTTGCGCCGGGAGTACCCGGACACTCCGCCGGAATATCTCGCCGCATCGGTGGAACTGGCGCTGGCGCGTGAGCGGGGAAAGGCGAAATTCTCACGGGCGGAGGAAATGTTCTTCACCCGCGAGGCGCTGGAACAGGCCTCGGATGAACGGGTCGCGACGCACCGGGCGGAGCGCTTCCGGGGGTTGGGGAACGTGTGCGACGCCTGCTGCGGCATCGGCGGGGACGCCATCGCGCTGGGAAAGGTGGTGGAGCAGCTCACCTGCGTGGACCTGGACCCGGCTCGGCTGCTTTTCTGCGGGGAAAACCTGCGGGTACACGGCCTTTCCGCGCGGCTGGTGGAAGCGGATATTCTGGATATGACGGGAAGTATGGGAGAATTCGAGGCCCTTTTCATCGATCCTTCGCGCAGGCCCGGCGGGAAACGGACGCTGGATGTGTTCGCCATGGAGCCGTCGTTGGACCGGGTGGAGGAACTGCTGCGCGCGATCCCGGGCGGCGCGGCAAAACTCCCCCTCTCCATTCGCGAAACGGACCTCTCCATCCCGCACGAACTGGAATGGGTCTCGCTGGAGGACGGCCTGAAAGAGGCGACGCTCTGGACCGGGAACATGCGTCGGGGGACGGCGTCCGCGACCTTGCTGCATCGCGGGGCGACCCTGCGTGACACCGATCTCCCCGGGGGAGAACCGGAAATCGGGAAAGCCGGGGAATACCTCTACGAGCCGGACCCGGCGCTCATCCGCTCCGGGCTGCTGGGGAGAAAAGCTGCGAGCCTGGGCATGCGGCTCCTGGACCCCGAAATCGCCTACACCACCTCGAACCTGACGGTGCGCGACCCGTTTTTCACCGGCTACCGGGTGCTCCGGGCTTTTCCCTTCGGCCTGAAACGGCTCAACGAGGAACTGAACGCAATGAATGCCGGGCGGGTGACTGTCAAGAAGCGCGGGTTCCCCCTCCTGCCGGAGGAGGTCATACGGAAGTTGAAGCTGAAAGGGAACGGGAACGCCATCGTGGTGCTCACACGCACCGGGAAGGAGCATTGGGCGATGATCGTGGAGACGATGGGGTAAAGGGCAATACGGTTCACTTTGCGTGGAGGTCGCTTCGACAAGCTCAGCGTCCGCGCTGGCCGAGTCTGTCGAATCCAGCATAAAAAGCCGAACCGAACAGTATTCCCCTTTGCCCCTTTGTTCCTCTGCCCCTCTGCCCCTCTGCCCCTTTTTCTCAAGAGATGGGAGCGGGAGGATGAGTTTCAGGGGACGAGCTGTCCCCCTGTGCCGCGCTCACCTTCCGTGGTTGGATGTCCAGCGGTTCCACCGGGGGGATTTCCTTCTCCGTGCCAGCGCCCAGATCGGCGAAACGTCGGGCGCTCACCAGCACCCGTGATTCGAGGGATCCCACCGCGCGGTTGAAATGCTCCACACTCTGCTGGAGCGCGCGTCCCAGCCCGGTGAAATGGTCGGCGAGGACCGCGAGACGCGAATAGAGTTCCTGGCCGAGATCGCTGATACGGCGGGCGTTTTCCGCGAGCCGTTCCTCCCGCCAGCCGAGGGCGGCGATGCGGAGGAGCACGATGAGCGTGGTGGGAGCGGCGAGCACCACCCGGCTGGCCATGCCCTCCTCGATGAGCGCGGGGTCCACCCGCAGGGCGGCGCTGTAGAAGACCTCGCCGGGGAGGAAAAGCACCACGAGGTCCGGGGAATCCGGAAACTGTTTCCAGTAATCCTTGCGCCCCAGATTGCGTATCTGGTCGCGGACATGACGGGCGAAAGCGGCGAGACGTTCCTCGCGCTCCGGTTCGGAGGGAGCGGAGAGGGATTCCATGTAGGCGTTGATGGGAGTCTTGGCGTCCACCACGATGCTGCGCCCGCCGGGGAGCCGTACCACCATATCGGGACGGAGCTGCCCGTTTTCCGCGCCGGTGGAAAGCTGCTCGATGAAATCGCAGTGTTCCAGCATCCCGGCCATCTCCACCACGTTGCGGAGCTGGATTTCCCCCCAGCGTCCGCGTATCTCCGGGCGACGGAGAGCATCGGCAAGTTTCCCGGTCTCGAACCGCAGCTTGTCCTGTTCGGCGAGAAGGGATTTCACCTGCTCGGTCAGCGCGCCATACGCGGCGCTCCGGGTGTTTTCCACCTCACGGAGATGGGTTTCGTACCGCTGGAGCCCCTCGGTCAGCGGTTTCACCAGATTCTCCACCGCTTTCTCCCGCTGTTCCAGATCGTTCCGCGCCTCGGAATGCAGCCGCGCGAACGCGGTATTCGCCAATTCCAGGAATCGACGGTTGCTGCTTTCCAGCGCCTCCGCGGAGAGCGCCCGGAAAGCGTTGCGGGAATTTTCCTCCGCCTCGGCGAGAAGCGCGCGACGCTCCTCGGATTGACGGCGTTCCGCATCGAGATTCGTTTCCGCCCGCACCCGACGCTCGCGTTCCCCGGACAGTTCACGGGCAAGCGTCTCCTGCTGCGTTTGGAGTTCGGACTGCCGACGTCGCAGGGAAACGACCTGCCCCCGCCCGAACAGCCAGGCGAACAGCCCGCCGAACGCAAGTCCGGCAAGGAGGAAGAGAACCGGAAAAATCATTGACGCTCCATAAAAAATAGGCGCTTCGCAGTTTTCCATGGGGAGATGCGATGACCGGACATGGCCTGCATCTGCCGGTTACAAAAGCTCTTTCGTGGGGTAAAGAATGCCCTTACTCCTCCCACTTCCTCTGTACTTTTCTGTACGCCCAGAAAAGTACCAAAAGAGGGCGGT
>CAYRTQ010000435.1:706-3361 GCA_964426865.1 uncultured bacterium | reverse complement strand
GAAGTTTTTATGGGAGCCACCGGACAGCCGTATTACGACCGCATGAAAGAGATAGCGGTCGAGGGCATTTCGCTTATCATTGAAAGTCTACCGGAAGCTCTGAGGAATCCAAATAACCTCGACGCCCGGATTGCGCTCGGACTGGGAACCGATCTCGGAGGATATTCCATCATGATCGGAGGAACGAACGGCGGTCATCTCGGTTCCTTCTCTCTTGTGGATATTCTCACTCACGGAAGAGCGTGCGCGGTGCTGAATCCCTATTACACCGTGCTCTTCTCGCCCGCCATCCAGAGCCAGTTGCGGACAATCGGCGCGGTGTTCAAAGAGGCCGGGTTCATCTCCGAGGACCTGGATGCGGTGGAAGGACGGGAACTGGGTGAAGCAGTGGCCCGCGGCATGATCGCTTTCTCGAAGAGCATCGGTTTCCCGGTGACCCTGCAGGAGGCCGGAGCCACCCGCGCCCACATCGACCGTATGATCTCCGCCGCGAAGAACCCGCAGCTCGAATCCAAGCTCAAGAACATGCCCACGCCCATGGATCCCTCGCAGGGAGACGTGGACGCCTACATGGTTCCGGTGCTGGAAGCGGCGTTCACCGGCGATTTCTCGCTCATCAAGCCCATGTCGCGGTAATCGCGCATTCGACACGGTGTTGCGTTCATCGGCGACCGGAAACATCCGGTCGCCGATTTTTTCATGAAGCGGCAGAGGGGCGGAAAGGGGAAACGTCCGAACCCCGATACACGGGACTCAGGATCGCCGGGATGAAAACGGCAAGAGCCGACTTACGGATACACTCCCCGTCCCGATAGATCCCGTTCACGTTGAACGGGCGGATTTCCTGTTGTATTTGCCGCGACGCCGTCCTATATTCTTGCAGACCATACCGTTCATTCATCATGCTCCACGCGGGGAACACCGACGTGCCCGTATCCCTGAGCTATCTGGCTTCCCATGCCCGTAATCTGGAGGCTCTCCTCCAAACCTACCGTCAGATCAACCTGACCACCCAGTCGGTTTTCCTGGTGCTCGGAACATTCCTCCTGTCGCGAGTTCTCGAATCCCCGAACCTGCGCACCTCGCTTTTTCTCGAATTCCTCCTCCTGAGCATCACCATCTTCTCCAATATTGTCATGTGGCGGTTTCAGAAGGTGATTCTGGCCCGTGGGGAGGATGTGAACTGGTGGCACAAGGAGATCGTGCGGGCGGAACAGAAACTTCCCCCGGAGGAGCGGGTGTTCACCCGGTTCAAGATCGCCCAGAGCGAACACAATCTCACCCCGGCCCAAGCCGCCCGCTTTCTCGACCCGGAGGACAACATTCCCGATTCCGAGGTCGATGCGCTCCTCAATGCCGACCTGGACCACATCCGGAGAGTGATCAACCGCTACATCATCCGGGGAATAAGCCTCATCTGGACCATCGTCGTGCTGCTCAGCATCGGCTCGATCCTCATAAAAGTATATGGCGGATGAGAGGGAACGGAGCGCAGGGGAAAGGTTGCTCAAAAAAGCGGGCTATACGCTGTATACGGCGTATAGCCCGAAAGACGGTTTACGAACGCGGCGAGAGATCTTCACCCCTCGCGCCAGTTCCGGTACAACCCCTCGTATCGCTCCGTATTCTCCGGGTCGGGATCGACCGTCCGTTCCGGACGGGGGGCCGTTTCCGCCGCCGCCGCGTAGTTGCGATACACTCCCGCGCCAACCCCGGCGATGAGCGCCGCGCCATAACAGGCCTGCTCGTCCACACCGGACACGGCGAGCGGAAGATTGAACACCTCGGCGAGAATCCCGGTCCAGAGCGGACTCCTCGCCCCTCCCCCGGAGATCACCGCTGTCCGGGGCCGCACTCCCATGCCCCGCATGACTTCGAGACAATCCCGCAAATCGAACGCCACACCCTCCAGCACGGCGCGAACGAAATGCCCTCGGCTGTGGTTCAACCGTATGCCCTGGAAAGCGCCTCCCATCGCGGGATCCATCACCGGGGAACGCCTTCCCGCCAGAAAGGGGCGGAAAGTGAGCCCGTCGCTTCCCGGTGGGACCGCGACGGGCTCGGCATCGAGCTGGGAGAAGGGCACTCCGGGGGCAAAGAGATCGCGGTACCACCGCAGGCTCAACCCCGCCGACAGCGTGGCGCCCATGAGATACCACCGGGTCTCGGGAAGATGGCAGAAAGTGTTGAGACACAGACCGGGCGAGGTCCGCGGATTGCGGAGCGGAGTGACGATCTGCCCGCCGGTTCCCACCGCCACGAACATGGATCCCTCGTCGAGAATGCCGTTCCCCAGCGCGGCGGCGCCCTGGTCCGCTCCGCCGTTTACAATGGGGATGCCGTCGGGAAGCCCGCAGGCCTCCTCGATGCCCTCAGTGGTCCCGACCACCTGGTCCGAGTTGACAATGAAGGGCAGGTACTCGATGGGAATCCGCAGCTTGTCCAGCACCTCTTTCGACCATTCCCGCTCGTTCTGATCGCACAGGAGAGTGGCTGAGGCATCCGAGGCGTCGCTGTGGAAAAGTCCGCACATCCTCCAGCGGAGATAATCCTTGGGAAGGAGGAGCCGGCGCACCCGGCTCCAGGTACGCGGGTCATGCTTCCGCATCCAGTACGCGGTGGCGGCGAAAGTCCCCGGGAAAATACGGTTCATGA
>CAYRTQ010000435.1:0-696 GCA_964426865.1 uncultured bacterium | reverse complement strand
CTCCTCCAGAATTTCCCTTTCGAGCAAGGCCTCGATATCAGCGCACTCTCCGGCGCTCCGGGAATCGGCCCAGATGATCGCTTTCCCCACCGGCTCATCGCGGCCATCCAGCATCACCCCGCCGTGCATTTGTCCGGCGAAGGAGAGAGCGGTGATGTCTTTTCCTTTGCGGCCCGCGGACGCCAGGGATTCACGAATCGCCTCGCATGTTCCGCGCCACCAGAGTTCCGGATCCTGCTCGGAAATCTCCGGAGAGGGCGTCTCGATGGGATAGGTTCGGGCGGCGATGGCCAGACGGGAGCCGTCCTCACGGTATATTCCGGCTCGTACGCTCGATGTGCCCAGGTCGATTCCCAGAAGAAGCTTCGACATTTATCGATCCTCCCGAAAAATGATTCGAGCAGAGACAAAGGGGATGAATGAAATGGCGCTCCGCTGATGTGCATATTGGGCAGTCAATCAATACCGGCGTGTGGTCAGCCTTTCCACAGGTTCAGCGCCCGCCGCTGGCTGAGCTTGTCGAAGCCAGCACATCGGAAACACGTTTACCCAATACTATCGACTTGACAGAGCACTATTCCTTTTTCAACTGGAATAAGTTGTGTAACACCCAGTGACCCGCGGCCCCCTATCCGGCCTGCGGCCACCTTCCCCCCGTAAACGGCGTGGAAGGAAAGACATCCCACTCCGGGCGGG
>CAYRTQ010000434.1:0-3368 GCA_964426865.1 uncultured bacterium | reverse complement strand
CCCACGCCCGGGTGAACGAGTTCGGTTTCCTGGAGACCCCCTACCGGAAGTTCCAGAACGGGAAGATCACGAACATCGTGGAATTCCTCAGCGCCGATATCGAGGACAAGTTCACCATTGCCCAGGCGAATGCGCCGCTCAATCCGGACGGCACGTTTGCCAACGAGATCATCAAGGCTCGCAAGCGGGACGATTATCCGCTGGTGACCCCGCAGCAGGTGGACTACATGGATGTGAGTCCGAAGCAGTTGGTGGGCGCGGGCGCATCCCTCATTCCGTTCCTGGAGCACGATGACGCCAACCGCGCGCTCATGGGTTCCAACATGCAGCGTCAGGGCGTGCCGCTATTGCGGCCGCAGGCGCCGGTGGTGGGAACCGGAATGGAGCGCAAGGTGGCGGTGGATTCCGGAGCGCTCATTCTCAGCGATATTCATGGAATGGTGACCGAGGTTTCCGCTGATCGTGTCGTGATCAAGATGGATGAATCCGAGATCACCCCGGAAACCATTTTCGAGACCATGGAGAACGAGAAGGTATTCGAGTTGACCAAGTTCAAGCGGTCAAACCAGGATACCTGCATCAACCAGATCCCGCTCGTGCGGGTGGGGGACCGGGTGGAGCCGGGGAGCGTTCTGGCCGACGGTCACGCCACGGAGCGGGGCGATCTCGCTTTGGGAGCGAATGTGCTGGTGGCGTTCATTCCGTGGTACGGGTACAATTTCGAGGACGCGATCATCATCAGCGAGAAGCTGGTGAAAAACGACACGTTCTCTTCCATTCATATAGAAGAGTTCGAGCTTCAGGTCCGCGATACGAAACGCGGCACCGAGGAACTCACCAAGGAACTTCCCAATGTCTCCGAGGACGCGGTCAAGGATCTGGACAAGAATGGCGTGATCCGGGTTGGGGCCGAAGTCAAACCGGGAGACATTCTCGTGGGCAAGGTCACCCCGAAGGGCGAGACCGAGCTTTCTCCCGAGGAGCGCCTGCTCAAGGCCATCTTCGGTGAAAAGGCCGGCGATGTCAAGGACGCGTCGCTCAAGGTTCCGCCCGGAATCGAAGGTGTGATCATCGACACCCGGGTGTTCTCCCGCAAGGAGCGGGACGAGCGCACCCGTCGCGCCGACAAGGATGCCATCGAGAAGATCAAACGGGAGTTTCAGGAGCGTATTCGCAGAATACGCGACCTCCGCGGTCAGGAGATGGCGAAATACCTGTACACCGCCAAGGCGGGATCGGACATCATCGACACCGATACCGGCGCGGTGGTGATCGAGACCGGCAAGACGTTCACCAAGAAGTCCCTGGCGGCGGTCGATTTCGACCGGTTCCAGGCCGCGGGCGCCTGGGTGGCGGACGAGGATGTCAACCGTCTCGTGGTCAAGACCCTCAATGCCGCATCCAACCAGATCAAGCTTCTCGAAGAAAAGATGGAGCGTGAGATCGAGAAGGTGCAGCGCGGGGATGAATTGTCGCCGGGTATCGCCCAGTTGGTCAAGGTGCGTATCGCGCGCAAGCGCAAGCTTCAGGTCGGTGACAAGATGGCGGGCCGTCACGGAAACAAGGGTGTGGTGTCCAGGATCGTTCCGGTTGAGGACATGCCCTATCTGGAGGACGGGACTTCCGTGGACATCGTTCTCAATCCGCTGGGCGTGCCTTCGCGCATGAACCTGGGGCAGATTCTGGAAACCCATCTGGGATGGGCCGGAAGAAAGCTCGGAAAGTATTACGAAACCTCGGTTTTCGACGGCGCGACCTGGGAAGAAATCCAGAGTGAACTGGAAGCGGCGGGACTTCCGCTCAACGGGAAGACCCGGGTTTTCGACGGCCGCACCGGCGTTCCCTTCGACCGTCCGGTCACCGTGGGAATCATTTACATCCTCAAACTGCTCCATCTGGTGGCGGACAAGATTCATGCCCGGAGCATTGGCCCGTACTCTCTGGTCACCCAGCAGCCGCTGGGGGGCAAGGCCCAGTTCGGAGGCCAGCGGTTCGGAGAAATGGAAGTGTGGGCGCTGGAAGCCTATGGCGCGGCGCACATTCTCCAGGAGATGCTGACGGTCAAGTCTGACGATGTTCAGGGAAGATCGCGCATCTATGAATCGATCGTCAAGGGCGAGAATCCGCCCGAACCGGGAATTCCGGAGTCCTTCAACGTTCTCATCAAGGAACTCCAGAGCCTCGGTCTCGACTTCCAGTTGCTCAAGGATGGAGAAGTCGTGCAGTGACCGTATTCCGTTCCCCCCTCGCCGTTACGTTGAGGGGGGAACGGGTATGTACGGTGTGTTTTCCCTCTTCCGGGGAATTGGGGCCTCCGTGCCCGCGATGGCGGGGCGGCGGGGTGATGGAGGGAATCGGAACGATGGGGTTCCGCAGCAGATTTTGTAGTAAACAAACCGGTGGGGCGCTCACGGAATGACGCGTTTCAACGGTCATGACATGTGTATTATGGGGCGGAATGAAATGCTTCGGCTTTTCATCTCCCGCCTTCTGCCTTTATTATACAAGGAGGGATGTTCGTGAACAGCCCCAAGCAGATGACATTAACCAAGACAACCGATTTCAACGCCCTCCGTATCCAACTGGCCTCTCCGGAGCGGATTCGGGAGTGGTCGTACGGCGAGGTGACGAAGCCGGAAACGATTAACTACCGGTCGTTCAAACCGGAGCGTGACGGGCTTTTCTGCGAGCGCATCTTCGGCCCGGTAAAGGACTGGGAATGTCAGTGCGGGAAGTACAAGCGGATACGGTATCGCGGTGTGGTTTGCGATCGATGCGGGGTGGAGGTCACCCAGGCAAAGGTGCGCCGCGACCGCATGGGTCATATAGAACTCGCGGTTCCGGTGGCGCATATCTGGTATCTCAAGAGCCTGCCGTCGAGGATTTCGTATCTTCTGGACATCAGTGTCCGTAATATAGAGCGCGTCGTGTACTATGAAGCCTATATCATGCTGGACCCCGGCAACACGGATCGCAAGGCCGGTGATCTCCTGAGCGAGGAAGAAGTTATCGAGCTGGAGGATCAGGGCCTGGAGTTCCGTGCGGAAATGGGCGCGCCGGCGATAAAGGAGCTTCTTTCCCAGATAAATATCGCCGAGTTATCGGCCAGTTTGCGAACGCAGGTAAAAATCGAGACCTCCGCGCAGTTGAAGCAGGAAGCGCTGAAGCGTCTCAAGGTGGTGGAGGCGTTCCGTCAATCCACCAACAGTCCGGAATGGATGATCATGGACGTGGTGCCGGTGATTCCGCCGGACCTTCGTCCCCTGGTGCCGCTGGAAGGCGGACGGTTCGCCACTTCGGACTTGAACGATCTGTACCGCCGGGTTATCAATCGCAACAACCGGCTCAAGCGCCTGCTTGACCTAGGT
>CAYRTQ010000433.1:0-3394 GCA_964426865.1 uncultured bacterium | reverse complement strand
AAACTCAAACGTCTTTACCCAACTTTATCCAGTTGAAGAAGTAGTACTCTGTCAAGTCGATACTATTGGGTAAACGTGTTTCCAATGTGCTGGCTTCGGCAAGCTCAGCCAGCGGTGGGCGCTGAACCTGCGGACACTGAGCCTGTCGAAGTGTCGAAGCGCAATCCACCCATTTCTCATGACTTGGCAGTCCGTTCAGTCGGCGGTAGCGGATTCTCCGAAACGGGAATGGGGGAGGAACACCCGCGAGACAATGCTTTCCCGGAATATATTAAATAATTATATTATAATAATAAAGACGCATAGTTGGCGCGCGGCGACGCTCATTCTCCGCAATATCCCTTTCTTCTTGGACTCAATCTCCCCGTTTCGGTATGGAATGTGGGGGGGAAAGGACGGCAGAAAATGAAAAAAGTCATATTCTTATTCCTGTTCCTGTTCGCCGGGGAGTCTCTGGCCGCGACCTATTATCTCGACTCCACCCGGGGAAACGATTCCAATAACGGCCTGTCCGAATCCGGGGCCTGGAAAACGGTCGCCCGGGCGAACCGCGCCGTATTCCAGCCCGGCGATCTCGTCCTGTTCAAACGCGGGTGCGTCTGGAACGAGGGATTGGCGGCCTCCTCCTCCGGAAACGCCTCGAATCCGGTGGTCTACGGGGCTTACGGCGTTTCCGGCGAGGCGGTGATCGCCGGGGCCGGATCCCGCTCCCTGACCGTCTCCGGACAGAGCAACCTGCGTTTCGAGCGGCTGTGCTTCCGGGGCGCGACGGTGTATGTGGCGAATTCCAGCGCGGTGACCCTGGCCTGCTGCATTATTCGCAATTCCACCGACCGCGGCATGGAAATCCAGAACAGCGCCGGGATTTCCGTGCTCAACTGCAATGTGACCCTGAGCCGGTACGAAGGTATTTACGCCAATGGGCCCTCCACTACGGTCACCATCCGCAACGCGCTCATTTTCGGAAACGGGGGGAGCGTTTCCTTCGATGGCCTCCATGCGGCGAACGGCGCGGTCATCACCTACGACCACTGCCTGATCAGCGGGAACGGGTATGCTCCGGCTTTCAATGCGCATGGTTCCGGGCTGGTGGACTCCGGGGGCAATCTCATGAAAGCCGATCCCGGAATCGCGGAGTTCGCCGGCGGCGAGGGATGTTTCGTGATCGGCGCCGACGACTACAATGTCGATTACTGGGTACGGATGGGCGAAGCGCTCCAGCCGTACGGAGTAAAATTCACCATGTTTCTCAATGGAGCGGTGATCCCGGAGAACCGGATCGGGGACCTGCGCGCGCTCTCCGACTCCGGGAACGAACTGGCGACCCACGGCTGGACCCATTCCGTTCTCACCGTGGAGGCCCTTTTCACCATTTCCACCACCAATCCTTCGCCCTCGGTCCAGATCGATCCCGCGAACAAGCGGATCACCCTGCGCAGCAGCGACTCCACGAAGGATGTGACCCTTTCCTGGGCCGCGGAGCCGAAAACCGTTCTGGACCTGCAAACCGCCGTGACGGGGAAACAGTGGACCATCACCACCGCTCCGGACGTTTCCCCCCGGGTGAGACTTTCCTCGGCGTCGGGATCGAACGGGGTTCAGACCATCTTCCCGTTTACGGTGAAACCGGATGTCGCTCCCCCGGAGTATGCGTTCTGGAGGGATGAACTGTCAACCGGAAAATCCTGGATCGAGTCCCGGTTCGGCGGAACGGCGGCCACCCTGGCCTATCCGAACGGGATGAGCAGCGATCCGCTGCGGGCCTATCTCCGGGATATCTCCGGGTTTCAGGGCGCACGGTCGGTCGAGGCGTACGGGGTCACCATTTCCTCCTCCGATGTTTACCGTTCGCCGGGATTGAGTTTCACCCTTCTCAAGGAGGACGGCTCGGAGAGCGCCATTCGGGCCAATGCCCGCTGCGCGGTCGTCTATGCCCGTCAGGCCGGCGGCATTTACAATCTGTACGCGCACAACGAGACGGAAATGAGCATCCCCCAGCTCTCCTGGTTTGTGGATGAAGTGATAAAAAACGGCGGCCAATTCGTCACCTTCCGTGAACTGATCCAGAAAGTCCGCTCCGGCCATGCCACGCGGGATGGCTGTCTGTTCACGAAAACCTACCCGGATCGTACCGACTTCCACCTGCGCGCGGGCTCGCCCTGCATCAATGCCGGGGCCCCGGTTTCCATCGCTCTCGATTATGAGGGAAAGCCCATGAACGGCGGGGGAGGGTATGATATCGGCGCGTTCGAATATTCCTCGGACGGCATCCCGCCCGGTCCCGGGGATACTCCGGAAACTTTCACCATCACCGCGGCAGCCGCGGATTTCCACGGCAGCATTTCGCCCTCGGGCGCGGTGACCATCCCGAAAGGGGAAACCCGGACATTTTCCATTTCCCCCCACGAGGGATATGGAATTGGAGACGTGATGGTCGACGGCAAATCCGTGGGGGCGGTGAGCAGCTACACCTTCTCCGGAATCAGCGCGAATCATGTCATCACCGCTTCCTTCACTTCCACCGCCGGGAACCATGATGTCGAAACCTGGGCTGATGGAGACAAGAAAGGAAACGAAGGCAGCGGGGATCGCCTCTACCGTATCCCGGTATCCGCGGGCGCATTCTCCGTCAACGGCGGATGGGTGCGCATTGCGGTGCGGTCGGGAGCCGAAGCCCTGTTGGTCGAGAAGGTCTGCATCGGGGAGCGCGACCCCCGCGGCGATCCCTGGGACATGCTGCCGGGGACCATCCGGAACATCACCTTCCGGGGGGGATGCGCTTCGATGAACATTCCCGCCGGGACGCACCGGTTCTCCGACTGGGTCTCCTTCCCGCTGGACAGGAACCGGCAATACATCCTCAGCATCCATGTCTGCGGGGGATACCAGACATGGACCCGGGCGGGATTTTTCTCCTGGGCCGCGGATACCGGCAATTGCGACGTCTATGACCCGGATGCGGGCGGATTCCGGCGTCTGGACCATGTATGCGTGGTCGAGCGTATGGAAGTGCGCGCCGCGAACAACGAAAACCACGCCGATGACCGGGAAGAAGTAGCCGACAGTGGAAACGGAAAATCCGGAGACCGGGAGAGCACCGAAGACAAAAAGGACAAGGATGACAAGGATGACAAGGGTGACAAGGATGACAAGAAGGACAAGGAAGACAAAAACAAGGATGCAAAGGAGAAAAAGAGCGGGAAAGTTGCGGTCGAAAGCTATCCGAACCCGTTCAATCCTGTCGCCACCATCCAGTTCACCCTTCCTTCCGAGGGGACAATACGGCTTTCCGTGTACAATATCTCGGGGCAGAAAGTGCGGAGCCTGCACGAAGGACATCTCGGGGCCGGAGTCCACACCATGCTCTGGAACGGCAGGGATGATTATGGCCGCG
>CAYRTQ010000432.1:0-3400 GCA_964426865.1 uncultured bacterium | reverse complement strand
GCGGATGGTGTCGAAACAATCGGCGGCCGTCTTCCAGGTCTTGGTGGGAATGCATCCCCAGTTGAGACAGACGCCGCCCACCGCTTCCCTCTCGACGAGGGTCGCCTCGGCCCCGAGCCGGGCGGCTTCGAACGCGGCGGCGTACCCGCCGGGTCCCGCTCCGATGATGACGATTCGTGTGCTCACCGTGAATATCTCCTGGGGAAAAACGCCAAAGATCAATAGTATCAAGGCGCAAGAGCGGAAAAATCCCCTTGCATGTTCATCTTCCGGGGTGACCGCATCGGACTTGTTCTGTTTATCGCGTCCCCAAATTCTGATTGCCGGTCGGCATGATCCCCATGTATTCCCGGGAATCACACAGATTCCATGACCCGCAGAAAGGATTCAGGGCAGTATTTCCTTATGCGCCGCTGCGTCTTTTCCCCTTTGCGCCTTTCATAGCGGTATAACAGCAATATCAAGACATGGTGGGGATTTGTCAATACTCACCTGCGCGGGAGCGTGATTCATATTGACTTGGGTTCACATTTTTCATATTCTTATCTATATTTTTCAGGTGGAATGGAGAACGGAATGCACAGGCAAGGAGGCTGAAATGGCACGCTCACTGAACAAAGTCATGCTCATCGGAAATCTGGGCGCCGATCCGGAGATCAAGTACACCGCGAACGGGACCGCGGTAGCCAACCTCCGGATAGCGACCGCGGAAAATCGCAAGAACAAGGAAGGCGAGTGGGAAGAGCGCACGGAGTGGCACCGCGTGGTGTTGTACAGCCGTCTTGCGGAGAACGCGAAGGATTACCTTCACAAGGGAAGCAAGGTGTATATCGAGGGGCGTATCGAAACCCGGTCCTGGGATGACCAGAACGGCCAGAAGCATTACATGACCGAAATCGTCGGCAACGACATGATGTTTCTCGACTCGAAAGACCGCAATGCACCCGAAAACCAGGAATCCTCGCCGCAGCAACCCGCCCGTCGCCCGAGTGGAAGCGGCCCTTCCCGCTCCCAGGCGCCCGCGCCGAACTTCCCGCCGGAAGAGGACGATCTTCCGTTCTGATTCGTGTCCACCTTCTCCGTTGACTCCCTTCCCGGGTCCGGGGATACCGGGGAATTTCCGTGTTTCTGAATTTCGTATCGAAAGGGATGGGGAGTTTCCCGTCCCTTTTTCATGGGAGCAGGCGCATTGGATTTTAAAAAGAGGGATATCCCCTGAAAAGGGGAGAATCAGCCGGTTATTATCGTGATACTCCCTGTGCGGTCATCTGGAGCGGACCGCTGAACGACCGGATTTCGCCCTTCTCACCTTTTTATCGGGATTTTTACCCTGTTTGCAGAGGCTGGTTTCCGGGCAATTTCCCCGGTTTCGGGGATACGGACGGAAAATAACAAGCAGTATCGAGCTTTTTTTCCTTGACTATTTTTTCGTGAGGGTTATAATTAAAAGGATATATGCTCCCGCGACGCCAGCAGCACCCATGCGTATTATGAATAGAACATGAGCCTTTGGCCAGAAACCGCTACAACGGGAACACGCTTGGTATGGACAACCGATTCTTCTCACTCATCATAGTTCCGGACAGCGGGAACGTTGTCAAATCCAGCAGTTTCAATTCCCAATTCCTCGTGACAATCTTCGGCGTACTCATCGCCGCTTTCTTCGTATGCCTTTTCTTCATTATCGGGTACCATGTAAAACTCAGCCAGGAGAAAACCTACCGAACCGCGGTATCGCAGAAACAAAATCTCCTTTCCCGCCTCCATAAATCGGAAACGCTCCTCGGCGCCCTCACCGAAAAAATCGACGACATCCAGAAAAACGACAACGCCCTCCGTCTCTACGCTTCCATGCGCGCGATTGACCATGACATGTATCAGGCCGGAGTCGGTGGCCGTCAGATATTCGACCGCTCGGAATACGCCGGTCTCAGCGGAGAGTTCATCAGCCGCATGGAGCGCATCTCCTATGGGGTGACCCGGCTGGAATCCCAGACCAGGGCCGAGAAAAGTAGTCTTGCCGAGATCGAGATCCGTATCAAGAGCAACCGGGACGTCATCGACAACACGCCCACCATCTGGCCGGCGTTCACCCCGTTCCTGACCATCAATTCCGGTTTCGGCGCCCGTATCAACCCGGTTACGCATCGTTTCCAGGTCCATGAAGCCGTGGATATCGGTGGACGCCGGGGAGACAAGATCGTCGCCTCCGCCGACGGCGTGGTGACGTGGGCCGACTGGAAGGGCGCGTACGGCCAGTGTGTCATCATCCAGCACAAGTATGGATACGAGACCATATACGGCCATCTCGACACCATCAACACCAAGGTCGGCCAGAACGTAAAAAAGGGCGAGTTCATCGGTACCATGGGTACCACCGGGCGCTCCACCGGAGTCCATCTCCACTACGGCGTCAAGCTGAACGGCCAGGCGCTCAATCCCCGCATGCTGTTCAAGGCGGGAATCTGAAACCGGCTCCGGCCCTGAAACGATATAAAAAAACCCGGGATTCAATCCCGGGTTTTTTTATGGATACATGCGGTGAATGACTACCTGAAACGGTTCAGCATCTTTCCCCTTTTTGTTTCTGTGTCTTTTCCCCTTTGCCCCTCTGTTCCTTTGTTCCTCGGCCCCTTCCTTCTACCGCTCGCCGCAGGCGGAAGCATCATCGCCGGAATCCAGCACGGCGGTGATGCGGGGATAGAAGGAGCGCCCGCCGGATATCGCCCGATCCAGGAGTTTGAGAAGGGCAAAGGCGAATACCATGAAGAGGAACGCTGTCGCGATGGGAATGAATCCCCCGCCCAACCGCTCTCCCGCCACATACCCGGCAATCATGCCGAGAAGCGGGACCATCCAGACAAGCACCGCCGAAAGCGCCACTTTCCCGGGATCGGCCTCAAACGCCACCCGGTCGGAAACCCCGGCGTCGTAATCGTTGAGCACGGTGATCTCACGTCCCTGGCGTCCGGACGAAAAACACTGCGTCTTCCCCGCGCACCCCTCACACCCGGCATCCCCCGAAACCCGCACGGACGCCTTGTCACCCTTTATGGAAACCACTATTCCCCGCCCGTCCATCACACGCCTCCTCCCGCGTCGTCCCCGACCGCGGACGGACGCTCGATGGTGATCTCGCGGCTCCGGCTGTCCACATGGCGGATGGTGATTCGTATGGCATCGGCGGGAAGCAGTTCGCCCAGCTTTTCCGCCCACTCCACCAGACAGACTCCATCCCCGTAAAAGTACTCCTCCACCCCGATATCGAGGATTTCCCGTTCGCCGTCAAGACGGTACAGGTCCATGTGATAGAGGGGAATCCTGCCCCGGTATTCCTGGATGAGGGTGAAGGTGGGACTGGTGACCTCCCCGGAGATGCCGAGAGCGGCGGCAACTCCCC
>CAYRTQ010000431.1:0-3434 GCA_964426865.1 uncultured bacterium | reverse complement strand
CCGGCATTTCGAGATCGGAGACGACGAGGTTCGGCTTGTGCGCCCGTATCTTGTTCAGCGCGTCGCGGCCATGGACCGCGGTCGTGACCCGGTATCCGGCGCTGGAGAGCACCTTTGCGGTGATTTCCCGTATGGCCGGGGAATCATCCACCACCAGAATCTGCTGACGCTGATTGAAATTCCGCTTGTTGAGGACATGGTTCACGGCCTCGATGAGCTGGGTATCGATCTCCGCTTTCTTGACAAACGCTGAAGCTCCCGCCTTGAAACCCTGTTCGATCCACTCGTCGTTGGTCTCGCCGCTGATGAGGATGATGGGGGTTTTCTGTGTCGCGGGATGGACCTTCAGACGCGTGCATACCTCCAGTCCGTTCAGTCCGGGCATGACGATATCGGAGATGATCAGGTCGAAATCACCCTCCGCCGCCAGGTTGCATCCGCTGATACCGTCTTCCGCCTCGGAAACCCGGGCGTTCTGCTCTTTCAGCATGGCGTCGATATGCCGTCGTATGGTGCGGCTGTCGTCGATGATCAGGATATGGGCGCCGGTAAGGATCGATTCAGTGGAGTGCGAGGATTTTTCCCGATACAAGAGCATGTCGTGGAGATCGTTGTTCATGCGAATGCGGCTCCCGGGTGGGAAAAGATCCGGTTGGAAACCGGTATGCAACAGGTGTGTGTACGGTCCCAATCCAACAGGGAACGCGCCACGGATCAACGCCGGATCCCATGCGGAAACCGACCCAATATATAATACAAATCGACAATAACCAGAAAAAAATGCTGGCCGGGAAAATAATTCCCGAAAGCCCGCACTCTACGGTGTTCTATTCCGGAAAATCAGGGATTTTTCCGGAGGATTCCCCGTCCGGTCGACGGGGTGGAGAAACGGGCGGAAAAGACGGCGGCGGCGAACGGAAATATCGCGATATTACGCTGATTTGCAACTTTATCCGCCCGGATAGTGCTTGTTACCGAAATTTCTTTCGAGTATATTATCATCTGATTTGAGCGGCCCCGATACCGCATTCCGGCCTGGCCGGAATGTTCCCGGGAGGACCTGTTTTCGCCCTTGCGGGGCCGGGACAACTCCACATCGACACGTAACCACGCTTGCGCAGGAAGGGATGGCAATGAAGTACCTCCAGTACAAAGAAAAGCTTGACCGGTGCTACTCCGCGGTAATCATGGATGTCATGGACGGAATGAACGTCCGTTGCCAGTGTATGGACCCGGCGGTGAAGCCTCTTCTCCCCACCATGTCCACCTGGGGCGAGGCAGTGACCGTGTATGTCGAGACGGTTTCCGAAGTTCCCGAAAAGCCCTTCCAGCTTGAGATGGAAGTCATCGACGACCTGAAAGAAGGCCAGATGATCATTGCCCAGTGCAATGCCCCCACGCTTTCCGCTTTCTGGGGCGGCCTGCTTTCCAACGCCGCGGTGGGACGCAAGTCGCCCGGCGTCATCATGGACGGCGGCGCCCGTGATTACCGTGAAATCATCAGCCTGGGTTTCCCGGTTTTCTGCAAGGGACTCACCCCGCTGGATTCCCAAGGACGCATGGACGGCAAGGAACGGGATATTCCCATCGTGTGCGGCGGCATCAAGGTCCATCCGGGCGACCTGGTTTACGGTGATGTGGACGGCGTCGTGGTGGTTCCGCAGGAGATCGCGGATGAAGTCATCTCCCGCTCTTGGGAAAAGGTCCGCGGCGAGAACACCGTACGCGAGGAACTTCGCGCCGGCGCCAGCGTGGTCAAAACCTTCGAGAAGTACGGAATTCTGTAAATAGTTTTTAACCGCAGATGAGCACGGATGGGCGTGGATAAATCTGATTATATCCGTGTTCATCTGTGGTTCCATATAAAGGGTTATCCATTGAAACGGGTGATGATCGGCTGCTTCGAGCACGAGACGAACGAGTTCAATCCCAAACCCACCGACCTGAACGAGTTCCGGATACGGGGCTTGCTGCACGGGGATGAGGTTGTGGCCAAACGCCGCAACACCGCCACGGAAGCGGGCGGTTTCATCGAGGTGCTGGAGAAGAACGGGGTGGAGATCGTCCCCTCGGTTTCCGCTTTCGCCATGCCCGCGGGGACGATCTCCACCCCGTTCTTCTCCAGCACCTCGATGAAACCGGAAGGAGCGGTGACCGCCGAGGCCATGGACGCCATACTCGGAGAGATGCTCGCCACGCTGGATCGCACGCCGGTGGACGGCGTGCTGCTGGCCCTGCACGGCGCAATGGTGGCCGAGGGTCACGACGACGGCGAGGGATATGTGCTGGACCGGATACGGAGCAAGGTGGGGAAGGATATTCCCATTATTTCCACCCTGGATCTCCATGCCACGCTCACCCCGCTCATGGCGGAACGGGCGGACGCCCTCACCGTGTACCGCACCTACCCGCACATGGATATGCCCGATCGCGGGCGCGAGGCCGCCGGAATCATGCTGCGCATCCTTTCCGGAGAGATACGGCCGGTGGTGGCGATTTCCAAACCGCTGGTCCTGATCGGCCCGCCGCAGAATGTCCTTCCCACCGACCAGCCCATGAAACGCATCATGGACCGCGCCCGTGAGATGGAACGCACCATCCCCGGAGTTGTCGCGGTGTGCCCCGCCCACGGTTTCCTCCAGCAGGATGTGCCCTGGGGCGGCATCGGCGTTGCGGTCACCGTGGACCGTGACCGCGAACTGGCGCAGCGGCTGGCGGACGAACTGGGCGAGATGATGTTCGATTGCCGCCGGGAATACATGGTCAACCTGCCCGATCCCGCCGAGACCATTCGTCAGGCCATGCGGGTGGAACATACCCCGGTGGCCATCGCCGATTCCGGCGACAATATCGGAGCGGGAGGGCCGGGCGACGGCGCCGCGCTCCTGGGAGAAATTCTGCGTCAAGGCGTGGACAGCGCCTTCGTACAGCTCTGGGACCCCGAGGCGGCCCGCGTTGCCGCGGAAGCGGGAGTGGGCGCGAAAGTGACCCTTGCGGTGGGCGGCAAGTCCGACCCGATGTACGGTCCCCCGGTGGAGATCACCGGAGTGGTGCGCGCGCTCAGCGACGGCGTCTACATGAACCGGGCCTGGGGCGGATACTGGGCCGGGGTGTACCACGACATGGGACTCTCCGCGCGCATCGACATCGGCGGGGTGACCGTGGTGGTGAACTCCAACAGGATATCCCCGGACAACATCATGCACGCCAAATCCATCGGGGTCTATCCCGAGGATTACCGCATGAACGTGTGCAAAGGCGGTCTGGCTTTCCGCGAGGCGTACAAGACCCCGGTGGCCAACACCTACATCCAGAGCGATACCCCGGGGTGGACCTCCTCGAACCTCGGCAATTTCACATTCAGGAAAATCCGGCGGCCCATTTTTCCCTTGGACGATATCTAAGAGCGTATCCATAAATAAGGATATAGGCTT
>CAYRTQ010000430.1:1134-3448 GCA_964426865.1 uncultured bacterium | reverse complement strand
TCCGCCGATGCTCGGCCCGCGCTCTTCTGCGAGGATGTGGAGGGTCTCGACACGGCTGGATTCCGGTCCGACCCGCCCTCACAGGGACCGCTGGTCTTTCTGACCGGGACCCGTGACGCTTTTTTCCATGACAGCCGTGCGCTTCCCGGAACGCCCCTGTTCATACGGGTCGAGGGAGCGGCCTCACACCGGATCGTCCTGAAGGGCAGCGACCTCCGCGGCGCGTCGAAAAAACTGGAAACCGGAAGGGAAGTGGCGAAAGGGGCTGTTCTGATAGGGGACTGACCGGTTCCGGTGTCGCTGGCGCGAAAGGACAATGCACATGATGGAATGATTATTGAGAAATGATGTTGGTCCGCCTGCTGGGCTGTCAAGTCAATAACGGTGGGTGGATTTCGCTTCGATACTTCGACACTTCGACAGGCTCAGTGTCCGCAGGCTCAGTGTCCTCCGCTGGCTGAGCGCCCGCCGCTGGCTGAGCTTGTCGAAGCCAGCTAACCAACACCCTGATCAGCGCGGGTAATCCCGGTCTGATTGAAAAACCAGGTGACCAGTATCAAAAAATGAGTATATTGAATATATATGTGCGCACGGTGGCCGTAATCCGGTTTTTCCCCGGATTCCGCGTTTTTTTCTGATCGTTTCCGGCTTTCCTCCTTTATCTTCGCGCGTTGCTCTCTTTTCCCCTCTGCGTCTCGGAGCGAAACATCTTTTTCCCGGTCTTCTGCTTTCCTTTTTACCGAGGACCTGTCCCGTGGCCAATCCATTCGATGTGCTCGACATACGGAATTATTCAGGCCTGACCGAGTCGGAAGCCCGGGAGCGGCTGGAGCGCGAAGGGTACAATGAGCTTCCTTCAACGCGGAAACGCAGCATTCTCGCCATTGCCCTGAGCGTGGTGCGCGAACCCATGTTTCTCCTGCTCGTGGCCTGCGGCGCGCTGTATCTCCTCCTGGGAGACCTGGAGGAGGCGCTCCTCCTGCTCAGCTTCGTATTCGTCATCATGGGCATCACCCTCTATCAGGAGCGCAAGACGGAGCGGGCGCTGGAGGCCCTGCGCGACCTTTCCAGCCCCCGTGCGCTGGTGGTGCGGGATGGGGTGGAACGGCGCGTCGCCGGGCGCGAGGTGGTGCGGGACGATATTCTGGTGCTTTCGGAGGGGGACCGTGTCCCCGCGGATGCCGAGGTGCTCGGCGGCATCAATGTGTCCGTGGATGAATCGCTCCTGACCGGGGAATCGGCGCCGGTGCGCAAGTCCCCCGCGGAGGGCCGGGCCGTGATGTCGCGCCCGGGGGGAGACGACCTGCCGTTCGTGTACTCGGGGACCGTGGTGGTCCAGGGAAAAGGGATCGCCAGGGTGTTCGCCACCGGGATCCACACGGAAATGGGCAAAATCGGCAAGGCGCTCCAGACCGTGGAGACAGAGGGGACCTTCCTGCAAAAGGAAACGGGCCGGATCGTTCGCCTCCTTGCGGTGGCGGGATTGGCGCTCTGCTTTCTGGTCGTCGTGCTCTATGGACTCACTCGTGGCGACTGGCTGCAGGGCTCCCTGGCGGGTATCACGCTCGCCATGGCCATCCTCCCGGAAGAATTCCCGGTGGTGCTGACCGTATTCCTGGCCCTGGGTGCGTGGCGCATGTCCCGTCAGCGGGTTCTTACCCGAAGGGTTCCGGCCATCGAAACCCTGGGTGCCGCCACCGTGCTCTGCGTGGACAAGACCGGCACCCTGACCATGAACCGCATGACTGTCAGCCGCCTGTTCGCCCGTGGCCGGTATTTCTCCGTGGAAGAGGCCGGAAGCGCCTTTTTACCGGAAACCTTTCACGAACTCCTCGAATACAGCATCCTCGCCAGTCAGACCGATCCGTTCGATCCCATGGAGAAGGCCATACGCGCTCTCGGCGAGCGGTATCTGGCCCGGACGGAGCATCTCCACCATAACTGGACACTCATCCACGAGTACCCGCTCTCCCGGCAGTTGCTTTCCCTCTCCCGGGCATGGAAATCCCCCGATGGCGCGGATTATGTCATTGCCGCCAAGGGCGCGCCGGAAGCCATTGTGGACCTCTGCCATCTGGATGAGGCCCGGGCCCGCGGAATCTACGATGAGGTCGCCCGCATGGCCGGTGACGGCCTCCGGGTGATCGGGGTGGCCCGGGCCCGGTTCCGTCAGGAATCATTGCCCGACGGGCAGCACGATTTCCCCTTCGAGTTCGTCGGACTCATCGGGCTGGCGGACCCGGTACGCCCCTCGGTGCCGGACGCCATACGGGAATGTTACAGCGCTGGAATACGGGTGGTGATGATCACCGGG
>CAYRTQ010000430.1:380-1124 GCA_964426865.1 uncultured bacterium | reverse complement strand
GCCTGCATCACCGGCCCGGAACTCGATATGATGACCGACGAGGATCTCCGGGCGCGCATACGGGAAATCAGTATTTTCGCCCGGGTGGTTCCCGAGCAGAAGCTCCGGATCGTGAATGCGCTCAAGGAGGCCGGGGAAATCGTGGCCATGACCGGCGATGGCGTGAACGATGCCCCCGCGCTCAAGGCGGCGAACATCGGCATCGCCATGGGCGGACGCGGCACCGATGTGGCCCGGGAATCCGCCGCGCTGGTGCTCCTCGACGATGATTTCTCCTCCATAGTCGGGGCGGCGCGGATGGGACGCCGTATATTCGACAACATCCGCAAGGCCATCTCCTACATTTTCGCGGTCCACGTTCCCATCGCCGGGATGTCGTTCATCCCGGTGCTTCTGGACTGGCCGCTCGTCCTCCTGCCGGTGCATATCGTCTTCCTGGAGCTTATCATCGATCCCTCCTGTTCCGTGGTCTTCGAGGCGGAGCGGGAAGAGGCCAATATCATGAACCGTCCTCCCCGCAGTCCCCGTGAGCGCCTCTTCAGCCGTCGCACCGTCCTGCTCAGTCTTCTCCAGGGGGCGAGCGTGCTGTTTTTCGTGCTGGCCATGTACGCTGTCGCCATCACCCGGGGGCTGGGAGAGGACGACGCCCGCGCCCTGAGCTTCACCACCCTGATTGTCGCCAATCTCGGGCTGATTCTCACCAACCGTTCCTGGACACGTACTATCCCGGATATCCTTCGGACC
>CAYRTQ010000430.1:0-370 GCA_964426865.1 uncultured bacterium | reverse complement strand
GGTGGGTGGTCGGCGGCGCTACGGTATTCCTGACACTGGTTCTCACCGTTCCCTTCCTGCGCGATCTTTTCCGTTTCGACCGTCTGCATGCGATCGACATCTTTCTTTGCCTGGCGATCGGCGCGGTCAGCATTCTCTGGTTCGAGGCGCTGAAGGCGTTCTCCAGCAGGAAACACCGAACCCTCGCCTGACCGTAATACCGTTTTGGAACCACGGATAGTATCGATGTCCGTTCCGTATCGGCAAAAGGATATTGTTCTCGCCGGGGGAATAAGGGCTTGGTCCCAATACCGTTCATGTAACCACGAAAGACACGAAACACACGAAATTTTCCCCGGTGAAACACTCAGTTTTCGTGTGTTTCGTGTCT
>CAYRTQ010000429.1:0-3482 GCA_964426865.1 uncultured bacterium | reverse complement strand
TGGTGAACATGCGCGGAGAACTCATCGGCATCAACTCCGCCATTCTCAGCCAGACCGGGGGTTCGGTGGGAATCGCCTTCGCTATTCCCTCCAACATGGTTCGTCAGGTGGTGGACGGTATTCTCAAAAACGGGAAGATTACCCACGGAACCCTGGGCGTAGCCATCCAGAAAATCGACCAGGATGTGATCGACGCGTTCAATCTGTCCACGGACAAGGGCGTCATTGTCACCGATGTGGCCTCGGGAGGTCCCGGGCAGCGCGCCGGCCTGAAACCCGAGGATGTGGTGCTGAAAGTGGATGAGGAGGAAATCTCCCGACGCAACCAGTTCCGTAACCGGATCGCGTTCACTCCTCCCGGAACGAAAATTCGCCTCACGATCCTGCGTCAGGGGAAAACCATGACCCTGGACGCCACGATCGGGGAGAAACCCCAAGCCCGGATCGCCTCTCCGGGCGCATTGCAGCCGAAACCGGGCGGGCTCACCGTGGCGGACCTGGATATGAGTCTCCGCAGACAGATCGGCGTTCCGGATGAAATTCCGGGCAAGGTGATTGTCATGCAGGTGGAACCGGGCAGCGTCGCCGATGTCAGCGGATTCAACCCCGGTGATATCATTCTTGAAGTGGACCACAAGCCGGTGACATCCCTGACTCAGTACAAGGACGTCTATCAGGCTGCCTCCGGAAACGTGCTCTTTCTCATACGACGGCCCGACGGTTTCTATTTCCGGCTGATGCGGAACACCCGGTGATACGCTCCGGCATTCCTTCCCGTGCCTGAACCGGAGACGCGCATGACAAAACATGATGAGGGAACATGTCTTCCCATCATTCACATCACCGGTTCGGGCACGTTCTTGAGCGCGAAACGGGGTTCCGGGACGACAGAAAATCGGGAATGGCGGGAACCGGCGCTGGTGGACTGTCAAGTCGATAAAGTTGTGTGGATTGCGCTTCGACACTTCGACAGGCTCAGTGTCCGCTGGCTGAGCGCCTACCGCTGGCTGAGCTTGTCGAAGCCAGCACATCGGAAACACGTTTCCCCAATACTATCGACTTGACAGCCCACTATTTCACCCACCATGCCACGAAATTTATCGTCATGTGGCAGATGGTGAAATATAGCATGCTCCCCGTCCACTGCCGTGAAAGCCCCGCCACCACGAAAATCGCGAATGTGTAGCAGAGCTGGAACAGCACGAATCCGGGTGGAATGGTGAGAAAATTGGGCAGGTGCCAAGCGGAAAAGAAGAGCGCGGAAATCACCAGCGCCTGACGCACCCGGATGCGGGGATGCACGAAATCCGGGAACAGCGTCTCGAACCGGCCGTACAGGTAGCCGATGAACAGCAGGTCCTGGGCCGGTGGCGATATGAGCCATATGCCCGCCGACGATCCGGCGAAAGGATGCACCGGGAGCAGAGGATAGATGATCGCCGCGAGCGCCGCCGGCAGCCCGCAGACCAGGAGCACTCCCCGGAGATGGGGGCGGAGATTCCCGATGCGCAGGCCGCTCCGTCGGGGAGCGGTCAGCGCCAGGGCCAGACCGAACAGCAGGGTGAGAAGATACCAGTAATTTTCCGCGCCCACCGCCCGCAGGAACTCCGGTATCCGCGGCCATGAGAACACGAAGAGGCTGTTGGTCACCGTATGCGAGGCATGGGTGAGCACCGCCGCCAGCGCCAGCCATTCGAGACGGGTAATGCGAGAAGCTTCCACGGTATCCAGATTCTTTCCCTCCGCATTATTGTCATCGCCGGACAAGGGTGATCGTCCCCGAGGCTTGGTATCCATCGGCGCTTACCCGTACAAAGCATATACCCGAGGCCGCCGGAATCCCGTCGCTGTCAAGACCGTTCCGGACTGTCTATTGACGGATATCGTTCAAGGTACTCCGTCGCACCGTCAGCGGTCAAGTCCTTTCTGTTTCATATCCCCGCCTTCGGAGACACGCTTGCAAAACGGCGCGCGCAGGTGTATCTTGCAGATACTCATACACGATGACCGGTTTTCCTCTCCGGAGGGTATAACACCATGCACCGCAGTCCTTGCAGGAGCATTTCTCTCCCCGCCGTACTTTCCTTCCTGTTCCTGGCGCTCGCGATTCCACAGTCCGGCGCGGGGGCCCAGGAAGACCTGGGTGTTCTGAACAACTGGCGCCGTCACGCCGGGGCGAAAGACGCGCTCTACAACGAAATCGCCCGAAGGGCGTACACGGCGCTCGACTCGCGGGACCGGGAGCTTGCCGGGCTGAAAACCCGCAAACAGTGGGAATCGCGCGTCGCGCTCACCCGCAAACGGCTGAAAGCGGCGTTCGGCCCCTTTCCGGAGCGGACTCCGCTGAATGCCCGGGTGATCGGCTCCTTCGAGGAGAACGGCATCGCGGTGGACCGGGTGATTTTCGAGCCGCGGCCCGGATTCCCGGTCACCGGGGCATTCTTCCGTCCCGCCCGGAACGGGGGGAAGCTCCCCGCGATCCTCTATCTCTGCGGCCACTCCGAGACCGGATTCCGCTATGATTCCTACCAGCGGGTGATCCTGAACCTAGCGCACAAGGGATTCGCCGTTTTCGCCATCGACCCGGCCGGACAGGGGGAGCGTCTCCAGTATTTCGATCCGGAGCAGGGAAAATCCCGCATCGGGGGGCCGACCGCCGAACATTCCTATGCCGGGATGCAATACCTGCTCACCGGGCGCACATTTGCCATGGTGCGGGTCTGGGACGCCATGCGGGCGCTGGACTACCTCGCGGAGCGTCCGGATGTGGACATGACGCGCATCGGGGCGCACGGCCGTTCGGGAGGCGGAACCCTTTCCGCCTATGTGGGCGCCCTGGATGACCGGGTGACCGCCGCGGCCCCGGAGAACTATCTCACCAGCTTCCGTCGTCTGTTCCAGTCCATCGGCCCCCAAGACGCGGAACAGAACCTGCTTTCCCAGCTCTCCTCCGGTCTCGACCACGGCGATTTCCTGCTTGCCCGCGCGCCGAAACCGACCCTCGTGGTCACCACCACCCGCGACATGTTCAGCATCCAGGGGATACGCGAGACCGTGGAATCGGTGCAGCCCGCGTTCGCCGCGCTGGGCGGGGAGACCCACCTGCGGATGACCGAGGACGACGCGCCGCACCAGTCCACCCGTCACAACCGGGAGCGGGTCTATGCCTTCTTCATGGAACACCTCGGGGTGAGCGGGACTCCGGTTGACGAGGACATCCCGGCCATCGATCCCGCGAAACTGCGGGTGACCCCCGATGGACAGACCGTCCTTTCCGGCGCGAAAACGGTGTACGATCTTGCCCGGGAGGATTCACGCAAGGTGCTCGATTCGCTGGAGCAGTCGAGAAACCGGGCCGCCGCCCACCGCGAGAAGGTCCGCGGGGCGGTTACCACTCTCGCCGGGGTGCGGGTGGACCGGAGTCCCTTCGAGACGGTGTTTGCGGGAAGATTGCCCGCAAATGCCACGACCAGAAGAATTAC
>CAYRTQ010000428.1:0-3498 GCA_964426865.1 uncultured bacterium | reverse complement strand
GGGGAGAACCAATGAAACGGAGAGATTTTGCGGTAAGCGGCCTTGCCGGAATTGCGGCGGGTCTTTTCCCGGGTGGCGCCGAGGCGCAGCGGAAGGCTGTGGCTTCACAGAAAAGCAAACCCTATGGAGTGCAGTATTACGAAAAGGTGGTGGAAATCTGGAATCGGGAATCCACCAGCGAGCTTCCCATCATCGGCAAGGCGGCGGACGCGGCGGCACGGTCGCTCAAGAATGGCAAGAAGCTTTACAGCTTCGCGCATTTCGGCCACATGATGGTGAAAGAACTGCGCATTGGACGTCCGGGCAATCCCGATTATCTGCCCACCGGGAACTGGCAGACAAAGGACGAGGATTATGACCCCATCGGCCAGGGTGACTTTCTCTTCTTCGACCAGACCAAGATGCGGGTGAAGAAAGCCCACGATCGCGGCGCGTTCGTGGTGGGCGTACGGGTTCCCTACCTTCCCAACAAAACCACTCCGAAGGGCGTACTGGCCACCTACGAGGCGACCGACAATCTTCTCACCGAGGATGTTTCCGATCTGGTGCTCACCTCCGGCGCACCGTTCACCAACGGCTGTCTTTATTATCCCGAAATCCCGGCGGTGCGCGGCTGCCCCGTCTCCGTGCAGGGAGTCGGCAACTTCTACTGGATGCTTTCCGCCGAAATAGCCATGCGGGACAAGGGCGGCGCGACAGGGGGGACCGCCAGGGCGCGGGAGTACATCGAAACCGTCAAGCAGCGCGGAGCAAAAATCCGTGCCAACTTCGCCACGATCGACGCAACGGCAAAAGCCATGGCGGGATTGGTCGCAAAAGGCGGCAAGTACTGGAATTACACGTTCGGAAACGAAATGGCCGATGAGAATACGTTCCGCGCCTCCGGAGTTTCCATGAGCCGTAATATCACCCCGAAGGAAATCACCAAAGTGAAAGCCGGGGATTTCATCATCATCGGCGGAGAGGCCTCCGACACGAAGGAAAACATCGAGGCAGCGGACGCTTTCCGGGCCGCCGGAGTAAAGGTCATCTATATCGGACCCGGGAAAACCGAAGGCAGTTCCGGCGACGACATGCCGAAGCACGCGGATTTCCACCTGGAAACCTTTTCTCCCGAGCGGGAAGGGGTGCTCGCCGTGCCCGGCTTCAGCAGGAAAATCTGCCCGACCACGGGCGTCCTCTACGCGCTCGTCCTCTGGATGACCAACGCCCAGTTCATCTCCCACATGATCGCTCAGGACATGACCCCCGGTCTGGACATGGGCGGACACCTCGTCGGCGGCAACGGGTACAACAAGGATGCCCGGGCGGTCGTGGAGAAGCGGGGATATTAGGAAAGGGACAAAGGGACAAAGGAGCAGAGGGGCAAAGTGAAAAGAAAACCCTGACGAACGATAGACCGTCAGGGTTTTTTTTATGCTTTTATACGAATGAGAGATCAAACCGGTAAGAAAGTGTTTGAAGCCTGTCTGACCGGTGATGCGCATGATGCGAGTGATCAAAGATGATGAAAGGAAATGTCTCTATCAGTCTTTCATCAGTTCAATCATTCGAATCACTGGTTCACACAGGCTTCACATCATTTCTTGCCGGTTCGATCACTCATGTATATCACGCCTTTCTCTCCACGGTGAACCGGAAAATCCAGGGCGCGAAGTATTCCCGGGAGAGAAGCACCGGCTGACCGTCCGCGCTGTGGTCCACGCCCTCGAAAAAGAAAATGTGGGAAGATGGCTCGATTTCCAGCCGGTCCGCCACGCTCCGGACGTTATGGATCGGGGTGAGCGTGGATCGGGACTCCGCGAAAACCACTCCGCAATGGGTGCGCAGGTGCCCGATGAGGGAGAAATTCTCGTCCGTTTCACGGGAGGGATACCGTTTCATCACCCAGGCGGGCACGATGTCGATGGTGTAGGCCACCGGCTGGCCGTTCGCGGTGCGGATGCGTTCGATGCGGTACACGCTGGAACCGGGGCGCACGTTCAGACGATCCACGTCGTCCGGGAATACCGGTTCGGTGGATACGGTCATCAGGCTTGTTCCCGAAAGGAGGCCCGCCGACTCGATGAGCGTGGTGATGCTGCGGGGAATGGCGAGTGCGATGGGAATGGCGACGCTCCGGGAGCGGATGAACGTCCCGACTCCGTGGATACGCTGCACGGTTCCTTCGCTCTCCAGATGCTTCAGCGCCTCCCGGAGAGTGGCGCGGGAGATTCCGAGTTCCTGCGCGAGCAATGGTTCGGTGGGCAGCCGGTCACCCTCGTGATACGCATCGGAGTAAATAATTTTCCGCAGTCGTTCGACGATGGTGGCGTGCAGGGGACGATGCATGGGAATCTCCGGCTGGTTCACCCGATACGGTGCGTGGGGCGGGGGAGACCGGGGTGGAACGCTTCTGCGTCCGATTCATGGTATGCCGTTCCGGTTTCGGCGCGCATGCATTCCAGCGCATGGGAGACGATTTCCCGGATTACACCGGAATCCGATTCGACCCTGGCGTTCACCAGAATGCGGATTTCTCCCGGGTTCAGTTCGGGAATGGAGTCGCGCCACCCATATGATCCTCCGGCGACCAGGCTCACTTTCACCGTATCGCTCCCGCTCTGTACGAGGAATTTGAAATGGCCCACCGGAAGTCGGCGCGCTTCGATCCCGTTCGCCACCTCCTCGATGAACCGGGTCGCCGCATCTCTTTCCCGTCCCGCCGGAGGAAGGAGCGTGACAACCTCATTGAGCCAGGCCAGTTGACGTTCTCCCTCGCCATACCGATTGTAATCGATATCCAGAGAGCGCGCGGGGAGCGGGAGAACGCCTGATTCCAGGAGTTCCGTCCAGGAAGCGGTCTGCGCGGGATCATGGGAGTTCTGCATCCGGAGGCGGACGCCGGGAAAACGCTCACTGGCGAGCGCCTCGATTTCGTCGCGCGCCGTATCGTCGAGCGTGTCGGACTTGTTGAGGACGATCAGGCCCGCTTCCTCCAACTGTTTATCGAAAATATAGGTCACCTTTTCACTGAAAGGCAGGGGCTGGCCGAGGAGACGGCGCCGGAGCAGGCGGATATCGGTGAAGACGGTGAAACTGGAAGGCCCCCCGCTTTCCGAACGGAGTTCCAGGAGTGGTTTCAGGACAGTGGCCACGATATCGGCGCAGGATCCCACCGATTCCGCGAACACGATGTCGGGGCGGAAAGCGGCGGTCAACTGGTCCAGACGGTCTTCCAGATTCTTGTAATTGCAGCAGAAACAGCCGCTGGTGACCTCCACCGCGGGGATGTCCGAGGCGCGCATGAACGCGGTGTCCACAAGAAACCTGCCCTGATCGTTGGTGATTACGCCAACCCTCTTGCCCTGAGCCATCAAATGCTTCGCCGCTCCGATGATGGCGGTGGTTTTGCCGCTGCCGAGGAATCCGCCGACGATATGAAGGTGCATCGCGTATCTTTCATGTTTATCTGAAAATGAAAAGGGCCATTTTTTGGAGAAGAGACAAAGAAGCCTC
>CAYRTQ010000427.1:0-3500 GCA_964426865.1 uncultured bacterium | reverse complement strand
AATGCTTGCTGTTCTAACTCGATAGGCATTTAAAGATATATGTAAAAATTCCCCCTGGAGTGAACCCATGCTGAACGGCACCATTGATCTTCACCTCCACACCACATGCTCCGACGGCCAGGATACTCCCGAGGAACTGATCGAAGAGGCCCGCACAACGGGCTATCGGACCATTTCCGTCACCGATCACGATACGGTGGAAGGGGTGATACGGGGCATTGAGGCGGCGAAAGGCACTTCTCTGGAAGTCATCCCGGGGATAGAACTTTCCTCCATCGAAGATTTCTACGATATCCACATCCTGGGGTATTTCGTGGACTACCGGGACGAGGAATTCATCCGTCAGATCGCGTTCTTCAAGGAGAAGCGCCATGAACGCGCTGAGGAGATCGTCCTCTGCCTGAATCGCCTGGGGCTGGACATCCAGATCGACACCGTGCTGCGGATCGCCCACGGCGCTCCGGTGGGAAGACCGCACATCGCGGAGGCGCTGGTTTCGGAGGAACTGGTCACCACCTATGACGAAGCCTTCGCCCGGTACATCGGGACCCATGCCCCGGCCTACGTTCCCAAGTACAAGGTCACTCCCCGTGAGGCCATCGAGGTGATCCTCAAGAGCGGCGGCATCCCGGTGCTCGCCCATCCCGGCGTTCTGAACCGGGACGAACTGATTCTGGAACTCATGGAATACGGCCTTTTGGGAGTGGAAGCCATTCATCCGCTCCATCCGGTCGAGAAGCAGATGTACTACGAAAAGCTCGCCAAAAAGTACGGTCTCCTGGTTACCGGCGGGTCGGATTGGCACGGCAAGGAACGGCGGCGCAATTTCAAGAAACTCAGTTCCTCTCTGAAAGTCGCCGAACAAACGATACTGGACATGAAGAACATTATCGCCGGCAGGGATGGTTTTGGAAAACGACTCGCTTCAAATTCGTAAGGCCGCGCTCATGGAGCGGAAACTCCCGTCCCACGTGGCCATCATCATGGACGGGAACGGCCGCTGGGCGAAAAAGCGCAATCTCCCGCGTATCGAGGGGCACCGCGCGGGAATCGAGACGGTACGCAGGATCGTGCGAACCGCGGGGAGCATCGGGATCGGGTATCTCACGCTCTACACGTTTTCCTCGGAGAACTGGAACCGTCCGCCCGGAGAGGTGCTCGGACTCATGGATCTCCTGGCGGAGACGCTGGAGAGCGAACTTCCCGAACTGCACCGGAACAAGGTGAGACTCCGCACCATCGGAGATATTTCCATCCTTCCGCGCCGTAACTGCGACGCCTTGAAAGCGGCCATGGAGGAAACTTCCGCCAATACCGGGCTTACCCTCGTGCTGGCGCTCAATTACGGCGGACGGGACGAGATCGTCCGCGCGGTGCGAAAAATCGCGGTCCGGGTACGGGAAGGATCGCTCGATCCCTCGAAGATTTCCCCGGAAACCATCGAATCCGCGCTCGACACCGCGGGAATGCCGGAACCCGATCTCCTCATCCGCACTTCCGGGGAACAGCGGCTCTCCAACTTCCTCCTGTGGCAGCTCGCCTATACGGAACTCTGGATCACCGATGTAATGTGGCCGGATTTCTCCGAGTCCGATTTCTATGACGCGCTGGAGTC
Organism: uncultured bacterium; assembly: GCA_964426865.1. GTDB lineage: Bacteria > Latescibacterota > Latescibacteria > Latescibacterales > Latescibacteraceae > JAWLHT01. Next base: position 1,885 of record CAYRTQ010000427.1, on the reverse strand, counting down.
CTTCACCGGGAGAGAGCGCCGTTTCGGGAAAACCAGCCAGCAGCTCACCGGGATAGCGAAAAAGGTGACCCGCTTCTTCACCGGGGGAGGCCAAGGCTGATGCAGCCGGAGAAACGCCGTGACAGCTCGCTCTGGCCGAGAGTTGCCGTCGGCGTCCTGTTCGCCCCCCTGATCCTGTGGCTTTTCTGGAATGGAGGATATCCGCTTTTCGCCTTCCTGGCGCTGCTGACCCTCTTCGGCCAGTCGGAACTGTTTTCCATGTTTCCGGGACTGCCGCTCCCCCATCGGATAATCGGCCATTTCGCCGGACTGGGAATCATCGTGGACGCTTTCGCGTTCGGCTCCGGCCATCTCTCCGGGATACTGGTTGCCGCCCTCATCGCCCTCTTCGTCATCGAGATCATCACCGGGCGGATTGACCGTCTGAAACGGATCGAGTTCACGTTCCTGGGAATGGCGTATCCGGCGCTGTTCATCACGTATATCTTCCGTATTCTGCAGCACCCGAATCTCCTGTCCGGTCTGGACAGCCAGATATTCATCCTGTACATTCTGCTGGTCGTGTGGATGTTCGATACCGCATCCTACTTCGCGGGCCGTTTTTGGGGGAAACATCCCTTCTTCCCGGCAGTCTCTCCCAAGAAGACGGTGGAGGGATTTCTGGGGGGAATCGTCGGCATCCTTATGATGGGAATGATCGCAGGACTCGCCGCCGGGATATCCCTGCCCCATCTTCTCGCGGCGACTTTCGTGGCCGGAATGGCGGGGCAAGCGGGAGATCTGGGTGAATCCATCATCAAACGGGACACCGGAATCAAGGATTCCTCGCATCTCATTCCCGGCCACGGCGGCATTCTCGATCGGTTCGACAGCCTCTTTTTCGCCGCCCCGGCGGTATACGGCTACCTGGTTCTCTTCGGGTAACAGGGCAAAGACACGGGGACATAACGGCGCACGGGAAAGATTTCCCGGTCTTTCCTTGTGGGACAAGAGATGGCGAAAGTTTCCGGACAGCGCATGCCCCGCCGGTCTGAACCACCTTTTGTATGATTGAAATGAGGAAAGACCAATAATAGCGTTCCCGTCATCGACTCTTCCCACTCCAATCATTTGAATCCGTGATTCAGAGAGGCAGTTCGCTTTCTTCCCGGACAGTTCCCAAACCCGTATCGGGAACGGGGAGGCAGGCGCTGTTCTTCTGACTCCTGACTTCAGGATTCCATCTTTTCGGAGGATCATTTTTGAAACGGTTCATCGTTCTCGGATCAACCGGGTCCATCGGCACATCGAGTCTGGATGTGGTTTCCTCGAACCCGGATGTGTTTTCTGTGGCCGGACTTGCCGCGGGGCGGTCGGCGGAAGCCATTATCGAACAGGTCCTCCGCTTTCGTCCGGAAGCGGTATCGCTCAGGGATCCCCGTGCGGCGCGGGAAGTGCGGGAGCGGGTGGGGGGACTGACCCGAATATACGAAGGATTCCAGGGGATGCTGGAGATGATCCGCACGGTGGAGGCGGATGCGGTGGTGAACGGGCTGGTGGGATCGGCGGGGATGCTCCCCACCATCGCCGCACTGGAATCCGGCAAGGACGTTCTCCTGGCGAACAAGGAAACCATGGTGATGGCCGGGCGACTGGTGGTGGAAGCCGTCCGACGCACGGGTCATCGGATCGTCCCCATCGACAGCGAGATGAGCGCTATTTATCAGTGCCTGAAGGGAGAGCGGCATGAGGCGATCAGACGTCTGGTGCTCACCGCCTCCGGTGGTCCGTTCGTGGACTTCACCCGGGAGCAGTTGGAGCATGTCACCCTGGAACAGGCGCTGAATCACCCCACATGGTCCATGGGCACCAAGAACACCATCGACTCGGCTACCATGATGAACAA
>CAYRTQ010000426.1:2870-3519 GCA_964426865.1 uncultured bacterium | reverse complement strand
TGCTTTTCCTGCCCCCTCCGGGGGAAGGTGGCCCGGAGGGCCGGTAGGGGGCTGCGTTCCCATAGAAGCCTATATCCTTATTTATGGATACGCTCTAAGTGCCTGAGCGGCGAAAGGGAACCGTTTCTTCGAGCCACGGTCAATGCATCCCGTCAGTGCGCAACCACGCTGAACACCGGCGCGGATATCATTCCCCTTTGCTCCTTTGCCCCTTTTCCCTTACACGCTCGCCGGGAACTGCTCCATCATCCGGATGTCGCCGAGATTGAAAAGCCGGATATCGGGGATACCGTACTTCATCATGGCCAGACGGGTGAGTCCCAGCCCGAACGCGAACCCGCTCCAGACATCGGGATCGATGCCGCCGTGACGGAGGACATTCGGGTGCACCAGACCGCAGGGGAGGAGTTCGAGCCATCCGGCGTTCTTGCAGGAGCGACAACCCACCCCGCCGCAGATGAGACACTTGATATCCAGCTCGAATCCCGGCTCCACGAACGGGAAATACCCGGGCCGCAGCCGCACGGTCACATCGCGGTGGAACACCTGGGAAAGAAGGAGTTTCATGACACTGATGAGATGGGCCACCGAGATATCCTTGTCCACCATCAGTCCTTCGAGTTGGTAGAAGGTGTTCTCGTGCGTGGCG
>CAYRTQ010000426.1:0-2860 GCA_964426865.1 uncultured bacterium | reverse complement strand
CCCTTGAAGGGAGCGCCGTATTTTTCCAGCGCCCGCACCTGAACGGCGGATGTCTGGGTACGGAGCAGCATGCCGTTGGTGAGCCAGAATGTGTCCTGCATCTCGCGCGCCGGATGGTCGAAGGGGACATTCAGGGCATCGAAATTGTAGTGCTCCGTCTCGATCTCATAGCCGTAATCGACCATGAATCCCATGCTCATGAAGATGTTTTCCAGTTCCATCTGCACCAGGGAAATCGGGTGGAGCGCCCCGAGCGATTGCCCCGAGCCGGGCAGGGTCAGATCGATATGCGGCCCCTTGATATCCGCGCCCGCCAGACGGGCTTTCACCGCCTCGACGCCCTGCTCCATGAAATCTTTCAACTCGTTGAAGCCCCGGCCGAACGCGGCCCGCTCCTCCTCGCCCATGGTCCGGAAATCCACGCCTTTGCGCGATTCCGCCAGCAGCCCTTTACGGCCCAGGTATTTGATCTGTATCGCTTCCAGATCCCGGGCGGTTTTCACCGCCGCGAGGTCCCGCTCAAACGATTCCCGCACGGTTTGAAGATTATCCATGGTATGTTCCCGCGCTCCTCTATATGTGTACGCTGAAAATGAGATTATTCCGGGAGATTTATATACTCTGTGGTAGAGAGAATGTAAAATAGAACATTTAGTCGTATAAATCAAAAGAAAAAGATGCGCCGCTCCCTGCGGGGATGTAGCCGGGTCCCGGTGCATTGCGCATGTATCCCCTTGACTTGGGTCCCGGGCGAACGTATCTTGAAACGTGTGTTGGGGTTGCGGTGTCATACGGATTGTGCACCGGTATCCGCCGCAATTCGATCCGTGTGTTCACGGAGGCATGGTATTGTATTTCCCGCCGATTCCACGGCAGGGCAGCGCGGTTTTCCGCCTCATCCTCATTCTTTCCCGCGGGAATACCCTCGAATGTGTGTGCGTTTGCCGGACCTCAGCCCGTTTTTTTTCGGGAATGCGGAGAAGATACGCCGTGTCCGGAGTATAATCATGTTATATTACGGCGATATATTCCGGAACGGGAGGAATGAATGAATACGCTGCGCCCTTTCCCCGTTTTCCTTCTGGTGAACGGGAAGCGATGTCTCATCGCGGGAGGCGGAACGGTCGCCTGCCGTAAGGCGCGTGACCTGCTGGAATGCGGCGCGCGGGTGATCGTGGTTGCGGAAATTCCCTCTCCCGAGATGGAGGAACTCGCCGCGGCGGGGAGTGTCGAACTCCTGCGCCGTAAATTTGAGCCGGACGATGTGCGGGGAGCGTTCCTGGTTTTCGCGGCCACCGATGACGACCGGGTGAATGGAGCGGTTACCGAAGCCTGCCGCCGGGCGGGGATACCGGTCAATGCGGTGGATGACCCCGGACGCAGCGATTTTATTTCCGGCTCCGTGCTACGGAGAGGCCCCCTGCGGATCGCGGTATCCACGAGCGGGTGCAGCCCGAAACTCGCGGCCCGTATCCGGCGGGAACTCGAAGAGCGGTACGACGCGTCTTTCGGCGAATTCGTGTCGCTCGCCGGTGAACTGCGCGAATATGTTCTCACTCAGGAAGGTGCACGGGAAAACAAGGACCGCGTTCTCTCCTGGATGGCATCCGGGGAAGCGTTCGACCTGTTTCTCCGCTTTGGAAAAGAAAAGGTATGGGACAAAATACGGAAGATGCTTTTTTCCTGGTAGGAATATCCCACAAAACCGCCCCGGTCGAAATTCGGGAGCGGGTATCCTTCGATTTCGAGAGCATCGGCCCATTGCTGGCCGGTATCCGGAATCTGGGGGGAGTGGCGGAATGCGTGGCGCTCTCGACCTGCAACCGCACGGAGGTATACACGCTGCTGCATGAGCCGGGGGACGACGTGCAGCGGTCGGTCGAGGACTATCTCCTCTCCATTTCCGGCGCGGGGGCGGAACTGCGCCCGTATCTCTATATTCATAGCGGCGTGACGGTCATCGAGCACCTGTTCCGGGTGGTGAGCGGACTCGATTCCATGATCATCGGGGAGCCCCAGATATTCGGGCAGGTCAAGGCGGCTTACTCTCTGGCCTGCGACCAGCGGACCACCGGTCCGGCGGTCAATCGTCTCTTCCATCACGCCTTCAAGGTCGGGAAAATCATCCGGAACGCCACCTCGGTCGGCGAGGGGGCGGTTTCGGTGAGTTTCGCCGCGGTGGAACTGGCGCGTAAAATATTCGGAAGTCTCGAAGGGCGCTCCGTCCTCCTGGTGGGCGCGGGGAAAACCGGTGAACTCTGCGCCCGCGGCATGGTCGCCTCGGGTGTGGGAAGCCTGTTCATCGCCAACCGCACTCCCGCCCGCGCATCCGATCTCGCGGAGCGGCTCACCGGCGAGGTGATTCCCCTCGACCGCATTCACGACATGACCGGATCGGCGGATATCATCATCACCTCGGTGACATCGCGCGATCCGGTCATCCTTCGCGATCCGACCGCCGCCCAGATGGCGCGCCGCCATGGGAAACCCCTATTTCTCATCGATCTCGGGGTTCCGCGCAATATCGAGCCCGGAGTCGCGCGTCTGGACGGCGTGCATGTATACGACATCGACGATCTCCAGGATGTCATCCTCGACAATCAGGACCGTCGGAAAAGGGAAGCGGAGCGGGCCGAGGAACTCATCCAGCGCGAAGTCGGGGAATTCTGCTGCTGGCTTTCGGAGCGCGAGGTCGCGCCGGTGATACGGAACCTCCGCGACCGGTGCGAGTCCATCCGTCTGGATGAACTGGAGCGGATCAGGAACCGGGTCAACCCGGAAACACTGGAGACCATCGACCTGGTCACCCGCCGCATCGTCCGCAAAATCCTCCACAACCCCACGGTGGCCATGCGCGCAT
>CAYRTQ010000425.1:0-3526 GCA_964426865.1 uncultured bacterium | reverse complement strand
CGGTCGTGGTCGAGCCAGAGGATCACGCACTTTTCGGGCAGGCGCTCCGCGGGGTGCATGCGGTATTCCATTTCGCCGCGGCGGTCGGGGTGGGACAGAGCATGTACGAGATTGGAAGATATACCAGCATAAACACGCTCGGAACGGCAATTCTTCTTGAGGAGATGGTGAATCACCCCGTCGGGCGGCTCATCGTGGCTTCGAGCATGAGCGTGTACGGCGAGGGATTGTATCTGGACGGCGAAGGGATTCCCCGCGAAAGCGTGGAGCGGTCGATCGAGCAGTTGCAACAGGGGCGATGGGAGCCGGTGGACAGCGAAGGCCGTATTCTGGCCTCGGCTCCCACCCCGGAGGATAAGCCGCTGTCCCTGGCGAGTGTGTATGCTCTTTCCAAGTACGATCAGGAGCGGATGTGTCTGATGGTGGGGAAAGCCTATCACATTCCGGTGGTGGCGCTCCGGTTTTTCAACGTGTTCGGGCCGCGTCAATCCCTCTCCAATCCCTATACGGGAGTGCTTGCCATTTTCGCCTCACGGTTGATGAATGGGAAATCACCGGTCGTTTTCGAGGACGGGAACCAGAAACGGGATTTCGTCAGTGTCCACGATGTGGCCCGCGCCTGCCGCGCGGCGCTGGAATCGGAAAGCTCCGCGGGTGAGGTGATAAATATCGGCAGCGGACGGTGTTGCACGGTGGGGGAGATCGCGGAAAAAATGGCCTTGGTGCTGGACTGCAAGGAATTGGAGCCGGAGATAACCGGGAGATACCGCGTGGGCGATATCCGTCACTGTTTCGCGGATATCTCGCGCGCCAAAGCGCTCCTCGGATATGCTCCCCGGGTCATGCTCGAGAATGGGATGGCTGAACTGGCGGAATGGTTGAGCGGCCAACCGGCCCACGACCGTTTCGAGGATGCGGCGCAGGAATTGGCCATGCGCGGGCTGACCATCTGAGTATAATGAGGGGGAAGGCCGGGTCCTGCCACGACAAGCAAAGACATGAGAAAAGCGATTTCACAGAATTGTACATGTTGTTTCTCGTACTTTCCATGTTCCGCAAGCTCGCCGAAGCTCTGGACGAACGAAAAAAGCCCTCGAAATGAGGGCTTTATATCGGCATGTCAACGGGATATCCTGAAGAATTATGTATGGAGTCCTGCGTATGGCTTTTCAAACATTCGTAACACGTTGTGCTGTAATGGTCGGGGTGGGGGGATTTGAACCCTCGACATCGTGCTCCCAAAGCACGCGCGCTAGCCGGACTGCGCTACACCCCGATATTCCCGGGCTGTAATCAAATTTACAACTTTTCAGGGATACAGTCAAGGAAAACCCGGTGGTGCGGAATGCGCAATGGATTCGGTCGAACACGCTTGACCTTTTGAAGGCATTGGCGTATCTTCCGGCAAATATCCGGTTCCGCCAGGCTGGCGGGTAAACGCGGCTCAAACAGAAAATGTATCATGGCCCTTGTCGTGTCCAAAAGAATTATCCGCTTTCTCTATTCCCTGCTTTCCCTTCTCTCCATCCTTGGAGTGATCGAAACCATCATGGCGCGGGGATTCCTGTTCCATGAATCTATGCTTGTGCAGGACATCACACGTATTTCCTACGCCGCGGTCATAATCCTGTACATACTTTGGACTATTCTGCGGCTGCTGCAATCCGGACGGAGGCTGCGTCCGCTCGTTCCTGACTTGTTGCTTGCCGCGGTAATGGCCTCCATGATATTTCCTGCATATATCGGCGGGAGCATCGTTTCATTCCGGATCGGGTATTCACTCCTCGCGGCTCTTTTCCGTACCGCCGGAGTCGCCGCTCTGTTCAAGGTCATCCAGATCAATCCCGCCCGGCTGCTGCTCATGTCTTTTCTGGTTGGAGTGATGGCCGGGACGTTGCTCCTGATGCTGCCCGCCGCAACCAACGATCACCGGGGCGCGGATTTCTTCGATGCGCTCTTCACTTCCACCTCGGCGGTTTGTGTGACCGGCCTGACGGTGAAAGATACCGCGAGTTTTTTTTCCGGTTTCGGGCAGGTGATCATTCTCCTGTTGGTTCAGATCGGCGGACTGGGAATTATGACCTTTTCCACCCTGTTTGTCATTCTCCTCGGCAAACGGCTGGGGTGGCGTCAGGAAGAGCAGATGCGGGAAATTACCGAGTCGCATACCATTCCCCAGATGTATGGCCTGATCGTAAGCATCATCACCACCACTCTGACGCTCGAATTTATTGGCGGTGTTTTCCTGTACCTGAAATTTCTCACCGGGATGGATTCCTTCCAGGCGGCCTGGCATGCGGTTTTTCATGCGGTTACCGCGTTCTGCGGCGCCGGTTTCGGCCTGTATCCGGACAACATGATGCGATTTGTGGGCGATGTGTATGTGAATGTGGTCATCATGACGTTGATCATTTTCGGGGGGCTCGGATTCATGGTTCTCGACGATATCCGGGTCAACATGCGAAATTTCAATCCCCTGACCCTGAGCTGGTTACGCCTGACCGTCCATACCCGGATCGTGCTCATTGTCACCGCGGCGCTGACCGTGGCCGGGACGTTGGCCATATTCTATCTTGAGTTCGACAATACCATGCTCCACCTGGATACCGGAGACAAGCTGCTTTCGGCGGCATTCCAGTCGGTCACATGCCGGTCCGCCGGGTTCAATACGCTCAGGATCGGGGCCATGAGCGACGCTACCCTGCTGGTCTGCATTCTGCTCATGTTCATCGGCGCCGCTCCCGCCTCCACCGGCGGGGGAATCAAGACCACCACGTTCGCCGTACTCCTGCTTTCCGCCCGCGCCCATCTTGTCTCACGATCCCGTCTGGAGGTGTACCGCCGGGCCATTACACCCGAAACGGTTTACAAGGCAGTCGCCATTCTCCTGTTTTCATCCTCGTTCGTCTTTGTCGTTACCATCCTGCTGCTCTCCACGCAATCATTCACGTTCATGCAGATCCTGTTCGAAACGGTTTCCGCTTTTGGAACCGTGGGGCTCTCCATGGGCATCACCCCCGAACTCGATCCAATCGGCGAAATTCTGGTCAGTTTTCTCATGTATATCGGGAGAGTGGGACCGCTGTCCATCGCGCTGGCGCTCGGGATGCGGCATCCCGTCACCATGGAGTTTCCGACCACCCGGATCGTGGTGGGTTGAATGGCGGAGCGTATCACGATGGGGGGCAGGCAACCGGAGCAATCATACAACAGTGTCCGCAACGGACACAGCCCCCGCAATCCCTGCAAATCAGCTTGACCCTTTCGATGTAATTGACTATCTTTACACGATTTCCGGTTTATTGGAACAGACACGGCTCGCCTCATGTTTCAACCGGTTGTGCGAGCCAATGCGGCTCAATCTGAAAATGAATCATTCATGGCTTCGTCGTGACCAATAGAATTGCACGCATCCCCTATTCCATTCTTTCCATCCTCTCCGTCTTCGGAGTGATCGAGACCGTTGTCGCGAGGGGATTCTTTTTCTCCGAATCGCCCCATGTGCAAATCGTTACCCGCATCGCCG
>CAYRTQ010000424.1:1622-3544 GCA_964426865.1 uncultured bacterium | reverse complement strand
TGGCCTTGAAGCCCGCGTGAAGCGGTTCGGTGATCACATAACAGGTGAACTGATCCTTGCCGGTCCCGGTGAGGGTGAATTCGAATTCGGGAGTGAGAATAAACCCCATGCCCTCTTTCAGGTCGAAGGATTTCTTTCCGGCGGTGATCTTCGCGGTTCCGCCCGAAACGTAGAATACCTGCTGCTCGCCCTGCTTCGCTCTTCCGCTGGCAACCGCTCCGGGCTCGAGCGTCGCGTAACTCACCGCGGTCTGCTCCACCAGCACCGCGCCTTTTTTCACCGGATGACGCACATCCGGGCCTTGAAGACCGGTCAGGACATCACGGAAAATCAGATCGCCATACATCACCCGGGGCGTGGAATTGCTCCAGTGATTGACAAACAGGTCGATATCCGGATCGACATTCGGATCGAACTGCTTCGGATCCAGGGCGCGGTATGGATATGGGGCCTGCGCGGACGCCGCGACGGCAACGAACGCGACGGCGAGAAACATCATGATACCTTTTTTCACCAGACTCTCTCCTGTAAAGGTTTTTTTGGCGCTTCGCAGTTCTCTATGGGTAAATGCCATGACCGGACATGGCCTGCATGTGACGGTTACAAAAGCGCTTTCGTGGGGTAAAAAATCCTTCACCCCTTCCCCTGCCTCTGTACTTTTCTGTTCGCCCAGAAAAGCGCCAAAAGAGGGCGGTCCGGGAAAAGCCAAAGACTCCCCGTGTACGGCATGGCTTCCGGGGACCGCTGAACTCGCTATCGCTCGAACAGCAGCGGTCCACTACCCCGGAATCCATACCATACCCGGGGGGCTTTTCCAAGACAGGCGAAACCGCAGCGTTACCGTTTACCCATACAAAACTGCGGAGAGCCGTTTTTTCTATCCGGCGCTCCCCACACCAGAACATGTGATGAAGCACCGCATACCGATTCTTCCGGTCCCAAACCGGTGTCCGTGTAAGTCAGTATACACCGTGATGGTTATATTATTGCGTGCATCCTCCCGTGTCAAGCGGAAACCCCGGAGTCAGCAGACAGATTCTCTCTCCTTTCGGCAGTTGCGAGTCATTTATCGTCCATACGGACCCGCGTCGGAGGGCATCCCCGGATGGACGTCCGGTCCCTCCGTCAAAAAAAGCGTTGACACATGGAATCGTGGAACGTAGCTTTTTCACATGCATGAAGCGATCGGACGCTTTCATCTTGAAGGGAAACCGCCGGGAAAAGTTGCATATGCGGACATGGAAGTCCGCGGGGAGGAAGAGAAATGGAACAGCTCGCGAACAATTTGCAGACATATATCACCATGTACGGGTTGAAGGCTCTCGCCGCCATTGCGATCTTTTTCGTCGGGCGCTTCGCGATAAACGTGCTCCGGGAAGTGATACGGAAGGTGCTGCGGCAAAGCCACATGGATGAGACCCTGGTTTCCTTCATCACCAGCGTATCCCATGTGGCCATGATGGCATTCCTCATCATCACCGTGCTCGGGCAGCTCGGCGTGCAGACCGCATCCTTCATCGCCATTTTGGGAGCCGCCGGACTCGCCATCGGCCTGGCGCTCCAGGGTTCGCTGTCAAATTTCGCCGCCGGAGTCCTGCTGGTGATTTTCAAGCCGATCAAGGTCGGCGATTATATCGAAGCGGCAGGAACCGCGGGGGAAGTGGAGGAAATCGGAATTTTCACCACGGGGCTCAAGACGCCGGATAACCGGAGCGTCATCGTTCCCAATTCAAAAATCACCTCCGATAACATCATCAACTATTCCGCCAAGGATCACCGACGGATCGACATTGTCGCCACCGTGAGCTATGACGATGACCTGGACAAGGTCCGGACGGTGCTGGAGAACATCGTTTCCACAGATCAGCGCATTCTCCGGGACCCGGCCCCTTCGATCGGCGTTCTGGAGCTTGCCGATTTCT
>CAYRTQ010000424.1:1253-1612 GCA_964426865.1 uncultured bacterium | reverse complement strand
CCAGACCGGAGACTACTGGGCCGTCTTCTTCTCGCTGCAGGAGCAGATCAAGAAGCGGTTTGACGCCGAGGGCATCACCATCCCCTTCCCCCGTCAGGATATCCACCTGCACAAGCCGGAACACTATTTCTCCGGTCAGGATGCCCTCAGCAACCAAATCCCGGAGGGGTTCATGCCGCTCCCTTCCGCGCCTCTCCATGCTTCCGAGCCGGGGAATACGCCTCTCCCGAAACCCGGAATCGATGGTTCAGCGGCCGTTTAGGAAATTGAACCAGAGAGGGCATTGAGGAATACAGAAGGAAAAGACTGCTTGCTGTTTTCCGATGGCTCTTCTGCCGGAATCGTTATTCGGGGGATGT
>CAYRTQ010000424.1:0-1243 GCA_964426865.1 uncultured bacterium | reverse complement strand
GATGTGGGGGTTCCCCCGATGGAAACATACCGTTCGTACATCCGGGAAATCCCATAATCGGGCGCAGAACGCATTGGGGAACTGAACGAAAGGTAAAAAAGGAGAACTGTCATGGTGCGGTCGCTCTCAATCCTGATCTGCTGCATGGTTATCCTGGCCCAGGGATCTCCGCTGTACGCCCAGCGTGGGGTTCAGGCTCCGGTGACTTTCACCAAAGTCTCCGAACGCATCTACCAGGTCAACGGGGGCAGTGGGGCGCAAACCGGCGTGGTCATCGGCAATGATTGCGTGCTGGTGGTGGACGCCAAGATGGACCGTAAATCCCAGGAAGAAGTATTCGCGGGAATCGGGCGTCTGACCTCGAAGCCGGTGAAATATCTGGTGAACACCCACGGCGATGGCGACCATATGGCCGGCAACCGGTATTTCCCGGCCAGCGTGACCATTATCTCCCACGACGGCTGCCGTAAGGATTTCTTCCTCCCCGGACGCGACGGCGGCCCATCGGAATGGACGAAGCCGGAGCTTGCGCCCTTTGTCCCGGGGGTGACCTTCTCCGACCGTATGAATCTGCATTTGGGGGGAGTGACGGCGGAACTCCACCATTTCGGAATCGGCCACACCATCGGCGACGCAGTCGTGTACATTCCCACGGAAAAAGTTGCATTCACCGGCGATCAGGTGAGTCTGCCCAAGGCGGTTTACATCCACGCGTTCAAGGGGGGAAATTCATTCGGCAGTGTAAAGAATCTGGAGCGCATGCTGGCCGCTCTCGACGCGGAACGGTTCATCACCGGCCATAACGGCATTACCGACCGGGCGGGCGTCCGGAGTTCCATCGACGCCATGAAAGCCTTCCAGAACGGGATACGCGCGCTCACGCTCCAGAAAAAGAGTCTCGCGGAAATCCGGAAACAGTTCCCCGCGAAAGATTCCACCCTGGTGGATATCGTTTATACGGAAATTGTCGAGGGGAGAGAGTGATTCACCGGATAGCGGGAGCCAATCCGTAGTAAGCTTCGATTTCACCCGGGCGGTCCGGCGCGGCGTGATTCATCACCCACATCTGCGTTCCCAGATCGTAATGCCACCATTCGCTGGCATAATTCGCGAATCCTCCGCGCACCATGCTCCAGTAGAGCAGACGCCGGTTGCGGCGCGCTTCGAGCCGGGTGTCGGACGCGGTATCTCCCCCCGTCTCGAAAAACCGGGTATGGCTCACCTCGTCGGTGTCATCGAATAT
>CAYRTQ010000423.1:343-3553 GCA_964426865.1 uncultured bacterium | reverse complement strand
AAAAACCTGCTAGCTGATGTCTATTTGATGTTTATCGGGATGCTCAATCGCTAGAAACGATCAACGATTATCGCTATTCATAGAAGAAAGCAACATCGTCACGGTATGTCATCCAACACCTCCGCCGCTTATTTGCATTGAGGAACCCGAACTCGGCCTACACCCAGACATCATTCCGACCATCGCCGAACTTCTTGTCGAAGCATCAAAGCGAACCCAGCTCATTGTGACAACTCATTCCGACATGCTTGTGTCCGCACTTTCCGATCAGCCGGAATCGATACTCGTGTGTGAACATGACGACCAGGGGACAAGTATGCGCCGACTGGAACAGGATAAGCTGAAAGATTGGCTGAAGAAATACACGCTTGGTGAACTGTGGCGTATGGGCGAGATCGGTGGAAATCGATGGTGAGAGAAATCCGGATGTATATCGAAGGGGGCGGGGACGGACCGCATACGAAGGCGCTGGTAAGGGAGGGATTCAGTTCATTTCTGAAATCGATCTGCGATATGGCGCGGGAGAAACATGTTCGGTGGAGCATTATAGTTTGTGGCTCACGGAATTCCGCGTATGATGCTTTCAGGCTTGCGGTGAGAGATCGTCCTGACGCGTTTAACGTGCTGCTCGTGGATGCGGAACAACCCATTTCTCAAAATCCCTGGGAGCATCTTCGTACAAACGACAATTGGGGACTTGTTGAAAGTCAGAACGAATGCTGTCATCTTATGGTTCAGGTTTTTGAAAGCTGGCTTGTTGCAGATATCGATGCGCTTCGTGAATTTTATGGCAGCAGATTTCAGGCAAGTGCATTATCTTGTAGCCCGAATGTCGAGAGTATCGATAAAACCACAGTATATTCGGCGTTAAAGAGGGCAACCCGTCTCACTCAAAAAGGTGAATACGATAAGATACACCATGGGCCAAAGATTCTGAAAAAGGTGAATGTTTCGAAGGTCAAAGACGCCGCTCCCCATTGTAAGCGACTGTTCGATACGCTTGTGGAGAAGATTGGAGCCGATTCATGAAAGTCCTCACCGCCGAACAGATGGCCGCGGTGGACCGCGCCACGATAGAAGAGGGAACTCCCGGCATCGAACTCATGCGAAACGCCGGGTCCGCCGTGTACGAATCCATGATCGAGGAATTTTCTCCGCTTTCGGAGAAGAATGTGGCGATCATCGCCGGGAGGGGCAACAACGGCGGCGACGGGTTCCGGGTGGCGGAACTGCTGGCCGAAACCGGGACGCGGTGCAGCGCCTTCCTCTTCGGAAGACGGGATGAAATGAGCGGTGACGCCCGCGCGTGCCTGAAGGAAGCGGAACGGGCCGGCTGCCGGGTGATCGAGGTGCGGGAAAGCGAGGTGTTGGAAGAAAACGCCGAGAAGATATTCACCGCCGATGTGATCGTGGACGCCCTGTTCGGCGCCGGGTTCAAGGGCGAACTGAGCGGCGTGCATGCCCTGGTGACGGAATTGATGAACCGTTCGCCCGCACGGGTGGTGGCGGTGGACATCCCCTCGGGGGTGAACGCGAGCACCGGGGAGGCGGCCCGACACGCCGTGCAGGCTGATTACACGGTGACTTTCGGCTGTCTGAAAGTCGGGCAGGTCATGAATCCGGGACGACGCAAATGCGGCTCTGTACGGGTGGTGGACATCGGTTTTTCTCCCGCGGTCATGGAGGCGTCGGCTCCATTCGCGTACTCCCTGACTCTCGGGGAAGCGGCGGACAAGCTCCCGGAACGTCCTTTCGACGCTCACAAGAATTCCGCGGGACGGGTTTTTGTCCTGTCCGGCTCGGTGGGAATGACCGGCGCGGCGACTCTTGTTTCCCGAGCCGCCATGCGGGCGGGGGCGGGACTGGTGCGAACCGGTTGTCCGGAAAGTCTCAATGACATCCTCGAAATGAAACTCACCGAAGTTATGACCGTCCCGCTCCCGGAAGTGCAGAAAAAGCGCTGTCTTTCGTTACGGGCGATGGGGCGTATCCGTGAAATCGCGGAGGACGCCGATACCGTGGCGGTTGGACCGGGATTGGGGATCTACAATGAAACCACGGAACTGGTGCGCCGTTTCCTTTCCGGCCATACCGGTAAAGTGGTTCTCGACGCCGATGGTATCAACGCATACACGGGCTTTCGGGACGATCTGGCGAAAACGCGGTGTCCGATGACGCTCACTCCCCACGCCGGAGAGCTTTCCCGTATCATGGACATCCCCGCCGGGGATATCGCCGCCGACCCCATCACCGCCGCCCGTAACGCCGCGGCGGCATTGGGCAAGGTCGTCCTCCTGAAAGGTCACAGCACGGTGATCGCCGATCCCTCCGGCGTGGTCTGGATCAACGCCACCGGCAATGAAATCCTGGCCACCGCCGGTTCCGGGGATGTACTGACCGGAATCATTTCCGGGCTGGCCGCACAGGGGTTGGAGATGCTCGATGCAGCGGTTCTGGGAGCCTGCATTCACGGCATCTGCGGGGATATCGCGGCGCAGGTGTTTCATGGACGGGGCGCGCTTGCCGGGGATTTGGTGGAGTTCATCCCGGAAGCGTTCTTCCATATCGCGGCGTCACGGTAAGAAGTATAATCATGGAATGGCATGGCTATCTGGATATTTGGAAGTCTGGTGAAAAAGGAGAGAGTTGGAACCTCATCGGTTGTCTCGCGGCTCATCACCGGCCCTCGTCTTGCGCCCCCGTATCCGTCCGGCGGGTGGAAAAAAGGGGGCGGGGGATGAGCCGCGCGGAAGCCGGAAATGTCCGGCCTCTATTTTTTCATCAGCCTTTTGGACCTCAGGCTTTCCAACACTGGAAAAGGAAACGATAATGGCACGAGCCAAAATAATTTGTACCCTGGGACCCGCCACCAGCAATGAAACATCCATCCGGGGTCTGATAAAGGCGGGAATGAATGTGGCGCGGCTGAATTTTTCACACGGGGAACATGCGGACAAGGAAGCGATCATTTCCATAATCCGCAAGGTTTCCGGAGAATTTGGCATACCAGTCGCCATTCTCGGCGATCTGGCGGGACCCAAGATACGGGTGGGAGAGGTGGAAAACGGCTGCATCACCCTGGAACCGGGCAAGGAACTGATCATCACCACGCATGATGTGCTGGGGAACGCCGAAGTGGTCAGCACCACCTATCCCAATCTGGTCAGCGATGTGGAGAAGGGGAATCGTATTCTCCTCGACGACGGCAAT
>CAYRTQ010000423.1:0-333 GCA_964426865.1 uncultured bacterium | reverse complement strand
TCGTGATCGAGGTGCGTCCGGAGGAGGTCCGGGCCCGTGTGGTGGTCGGCGGCGATCTCAAGTCCCACAAGGGCATGAATCTTCCCGGGGTCAAGGTGTCGGCGCCCGCCATTTCCACCAAGGATTTCATGGACATGGAGTTTGCGGTGCAGCAGGGTTTCGATTACATCGGACTCTCTTTTGTCCGTTCTGCGGAAGATGTGAGCAAGGCGAAGAAACTGCTCGGAAACCTGGGATCGAATATCCCGGTCATCGCCAAAATCGAGAAGGAGGAGGCGGTCAACCGGTTCGACGCCGTGTTGGAGGAGGCCGATGGCATCATGATCGCGCGGG
>CAYRTQ010000422.1:0-3607 GCA_964426865.1 uncultured bacterium | reverse complement strand
CCGGAGAGCTTGCGGGGGCGGATGCCGGACGGCGTCCCCGCGATGTTTGGGCCCAATACAGTTCATTAAAAAAAGGATTTAACCACGAAAAGCACGAAAGGCACGAAATTCCTGATCATTTTCTTTGGAACAATGCATTTTTCGTGCATTTTCGTGTCGTTCGTGGTTCCCGATCTTTTCTTCGTATCCGAACTGTATTGTGTTTAGGCCGCTGGTTTCCGCGACAATGCGAGGCGAGGAATGACGAAGAAAGCACCCTGTTCCCCAAACGAAGTTTCCGAACTGAAAGCCCGGTATGCCCATCTCCTCGAGGAATTCCGGAAACTGGGTTCCAAGGAGGAACAGTATCGGAAGCATACCCGGGATCTCATCGAGCGGGTGAAAGAGCTGAACTGTCTCTATACCATCTCCGATCTGGCCGACAAGGCGCAATCCTATGAGGCGTTTCTCGGCGAAACGGTGCAGATCGTTCCCGCCGCGATGCAGTACCCTGAAATCGCCTGCGCCCGCATCACCTGGGACGCCCGTAAATATGAGTCGGACTCCTTCTGCGAGTCCCCGCTTTCCTATGGTGCGCAGATTGTCGTGGGCGGGGAGAATCCGGGATGGATCGAGGTGTTTTACTCCGTATCCGGAAAGGTTTCCCGCGATTCCCTCTTTTTGAAGGAAGAGAAGAAGCTCATTCAGGAGATCGCCCTTCAATTGGGGAACGTCATCGCGCGGTTCATTTCCGCCCGAAAGCTCGAAATCGTCCGGGAGGAACTCGTACAGAAAGCGGGATCGCTGGAGGAGATGAATACCGCCTTGAAAGTGCTCCTGGATCACCAGAAACGGGAAAAGGCCGCGGTGGAGAAGAGCTTTCTTTCGAATCTCAACGTTCTCGTTCTCCCCTATCTCGAAAAGATGCGGCAGATAGCGTCCGGACGCGAGATGAAAGCGTATCTCGAAATTGTGGAACGGAATCTGATAGAGATAACCATTCCCTATGTGAAATATTTTTCCGATGTCTCCTTCAATTTTACTCCCGCGGAGATACAAATCGCCAAAATGGTCCTGGAGAACTACGACACCAAGCAAATCGCGCAGATTCTGAATGTGAGCGAGAGCGCGGTCAGCTTCCATCGCAAGAATATCCGGAGGAAGCTCGGTCTTTCCAACCAGAAAGCCAACCTGAACGCCCATCTCCAGACGCTCTTCCGGAAAGAATGAGCGGGGAAAAAGGATCAAAGGATCAAAGGGGCAGAGGAGCAAAGGGGCAAAGGGGAAAGATTTTGGGCGGGGTTCGGAGGATTTGCGGATTGGGACGGTGAAAATACGGCGGGGGAGGGTATTCATGACCTCCCCCGTTCCGGATCGACCCGGTTGTCTTCCATCGGGGTGCGGTCCCGCGGACGGATCGATACGATATATTCTCACGATGCCGAGGCGCAGATGCGCACGGTGCTCGCCCAGGGACCCTTTTCACTTTCCCGCTCGATGAACCAGACGCCCGTTCCTTCTTCCATGAGATCGAATTCATCCCCCAGAACGCTGTTCCGATGGAAAAAGATGCTCCTTCCCGAGTCGGTGCGGAGAAATCCATACCCTTTGTCCCGGAAAATCCTGGACACGATGGCGCCGTACTCGGCCTGCGGACGCGCCTGCGTGTGCTGTATCCGCCCGGCCTTGTCGACCAGCTTCCGTTTGACAATCGTGAAGGCGTTGTGCAGGGTGGCGTCCAGCGGATCCCGCATCGACAGGCCGCTCGGCTCCCGTCTCACCACGATCCCCGGCGCGTAATGGAGTTTCAGGTTGATGACGACCCGGAAGGGATTGCCGTACTGCAATTTCCTGCGGGTCAGCTCGACGAGCACCTGGCATTCCGATATCCGCGAATCCAGCAGGACAAGTTCGTTGAATCGTTCCCGCACGGCTTCTTCCATTTCCGTCGTGCGGGCCATTCCGCGAACCGTGAGGTCGAGTTGTGCGTCCATGGCAGAATCCTCCGATATGCATTCACGCGTTCATGTTCCCGTTCGCTTCCGGCTGATAGGAGATTTCCCGTATTTCCATGCGTTTCAACCCCTTGGGAACCTCCCAGTTGATCACCTCTCCCACTCTGGAGCCGATCAGGGCCGCTCCCAGCGGGGCGAGAATGGAGATGCATCCCTTGCGGTAATCGGATTTTTCCGGGTATACGAGCGTATATTTCATCGTTTCCAGCGTATCCGAGTCACACACGGTCACCGTGGAAT
This sequence comes from uncultured bacterium, assembly GCA_964426865.1. Taxonomy (GTDB): domain Bacteria; phylum Latescibacterota; class Latescibacteria; order Latescibacterales; family Latescibacteraceae; genus JAWLHT01. Next base: position 1,373 of record CAYRTQ010000422.1, on the reverse strand, counting down.
TCATGGTGACCACGTTACCCGGAATCTCCTTCGAGGGAACGATGACCGCGGCGGAGAGCGATTCTTGCAGCCGGTGGAGGTTTGCGCTGTCCTGCTTGCTGTGGCACCGGACGCACCGCAGCAGATTCTTGATTCGCAGGTAGTCTGATTCCGTGATGACCATTCCTTTGTTCATCGTATTCCTTTCATGCTGATTTCAGGCAAAAAACCAAAAGAAAACACGCGCTTCCCCCCATTATACCGTTTCCCGCCCCGAACCCCGGGCGAGCGGAACCGGGGTCAAGGTGCGGAGTAGAAGCCGGTACGGAATCCGCGGCTTTCTTCGAGTCGCATATCATTTCAGGTTGAACTGACCGTAATGTTCAGGCTGATAGAGCATTTCCACCACTTTCATCCGGAATGTCACCTTCGGAGAAACCATCATCCATTCCACCACATCTCCCACGCTGCTGCCGAGCAGGACAGCGCCGAAAGGACGGGTCACCGAGATCCTTCCCTGACGGAAATTCTCGTCCTTCGGCAGCACGATTCTCCATACCCGCTCATTCCCGGTCGCCATGTCCCGGATGCGGACCTTGGAGTATATGGTGACCGTTTCGGCGGGAATGGTCCTCCCCGGCGCCACTTTCGCCTTCGCCAGCCGCCGTTTCAGTTCCGGGTAAACATCCTCTTTCCACTGGCTGAGCAGGAGTTGCAGACTTTCCATATCATAGTGGGTGATGAGCGCCTGTGGCCTTTTCATTCCATCCTCCCTGCAGGGTATTCCGCCGTCGAACAACCCCGGACGAACGGTGCGCGTCCCATCCGCGTTTCCCGCGCCTGCGGGCGTGCTTGGACCGAATCCTCAATCCCGCCCGCTTTCCGCTCGCCCCCTCCGGTCATTCAGCGGTATTCTTCGCAAAATATCTTGTTTCCCTTGATGAGTGCGCAGGCCGCGGAAAATTCGCAGTTCAGGCATAAGCCCTCCGGCGCTTTCTGAACCGGGTGCGTTCCGGCCTCGACCTCCGGAGCATCCGGTGAGAGTTCCGATTCCCGGTCTTTTTCCATATGATCGCTCCTTTCCCGTTGCGGCAAAGAAAATTATCCAAGGGTTACACCAAAAAATATAGGGGAATACGGGTGCGGAAGATGGGAGATTACTGGGAGGTAATTGATAGTATTTTACTATCGAAAAAGAATAGGAGCAACGGAGCGAAACGGCAGAGGGGGAACGCTGGGTCTGAACCGGTGATTCGAATGAAGAGAGTGACGAAAGATGATGGAATGCAGTATCAGCAGTTCATCATTTCAATCACGCGCATCACTGGTTCAGACAGGCTTCATACCAAGTTTGAATCAATCTCCGTAGCAAAGGCAGCCCCCTTTCCGGCCTT
>CAYRTQ010000421.1:0-3612 GCA_964426865.1 uncultured bacterium | reverse complement strand
TGGACGATGAGGAGAGCATCCGCTCCGTTTCTCAAATCCTGTTCGAACGGATCGGGTACGAAATCACCACGGTACGAAATGGAGCGGAAGCGGTGAAAGCGTTCATCGGAGCGCGTGAATCGGGATATCCCTATGACGTGGTGATCCTGGACCTCACCATTCCGGGGGGTATGGGGGGTATCGAGACGATACAGCAATTGCGGGATATCGACTGGGAGGTGAAAGCCATACTCTCGAGCGGATACCATGGATGCAACACGGTGGAGGATTACCGCGCGTTGGGATTCCGTGAATCGATCGACAAGCCCTACCGTCTCGATAACCTGACCGCTGCGGTGGACCGGCTGATCGTGACCGGACGGTAATCCCGCGGCCCAGCCGGACGCACGCATGAGAAACGCCCGCAACCATACGGCTGCGGGCGTTTCTTTGTAAACTGTGGATCTCTTTCCGTCGGATCAGAACCACCAGCCGGTTTCCGTCTCCTTCAGCACCTTTTCCGTGTTGGCGCGGGTCAGGAGACTCACCACAACAAATGTGGCCAGAGCCAGCAGGAACGGGATGAAGCTGAAGTGGAAGGGCATCTTGAACACGGTGAATTTGTCCAGATAGCCGAAGCCGAGAGAAGTGACCAAACCCACGATGATGGAGGCCACCGCGCCGCTCCGGGTCGCTCTCTTCCAGAAGAGACCGCCGAGAATGGGAATGACGAAGACGCAGAGCATGACTCCGATGCCCATCCAGATGAGGAATGCGAGTAGTTTGGGCGGATGGAGCGCCAGGAAGATGGAAACCACCGCCGCCAGGAACACCATCACCTTGCTCACGATTGTCACCGAACGGTCCGAGGCGTCGGGCTTGAGGAGGTTACGGAAGATATCCCAGGAGAACGAGGTGCCGATGGTCAGGAGGAGACGGTCGGTAGTGGACATCACCGCGGCGAGCACGATGACCCCGAACAGGGTCCAGACAAAGGGGCTGAACGATCCCTGCACCGCAACGATAAAGCTGAAATCCTGGGGATTGGCCACCCCCTGCGGAAGGGTGATCATGCCATCGACCGACATGGAACGGGCGGAGAATCCCACAATCTTGATGAGATAGAAAACCACCAGGTAGATGAGAAAAGCGGCCAGCGGAGCCCACTTGAAGTAGGAATTGCGCCGTGCGGCAAGAATGTTGTTGATGTTGTGCGGCGCCGCGGCCAACCCGAAAGTCAGCAGGAAAAAGAAAGAAATGATATAAATGGGGGTCATGAACGCAAAGCCGGCGTAGGGCGGATGAACCTGTGGGAACGCAGCCTTGACCATATTGGGGTCGATGGCGGCGATGGTCTGGTTGACGTGAGTGAGCCCGCCCGCTTTCATGATGACAAAGGGGGCAACCGCGGTTACGCCGAATATGATGATGAGGCCCTGGATGAGATTCGTCCACCCCACCGCATACATGCCGCCGATGAAAACGTAGATGGTGACCACCACCGCGCCGAGAAGCACCGCGTTGGGGTACGAGATGCCGAGCACGCGCTCCAGGGTGATTCCCACCGCGGTGTACTGCCCGCCCAGATAGATCAGCGAGACCACGAATACCGCGAGACCGGTAAGCCCCCGCATGAGACGCGGACTTTCAAAGCGGTGGGCGAGATAATCCTGCATGGTGTAATACCGCATTTTTCCCGCCACGCGGTGAAGCTTGGAACCGAAAAGGAAGATGGTCACCGCACAGCTCAGGGGAACAAAAATCTGTTCCCAGATGGTCGGCCAACCGGCGATATACCCGAGACCGGAAGATCCGAGCACGGTCATTCCGCTCATGCACGAGGTGATGATCAGGATGGTGAACACCCAGAATCCGAGATCGCGCCCGGCGACCACATAACTTTCAAAGCTCTTGATTTTTTTGGAAGCCCACACGCCGATAGCGATTACCGTAACGAAATAGGCCAATGCGAGGAACCAGGAGGCATAGTTCTCGAAGCCCACTATTTTCCTCCCTTTCCGGCGCGCTTTTCACCATTTTCGACAGGCCGATACGCGATTCCCCACCAGATGAGAAACGCCGCGAAAGCCACCGGCACGCCGGTCGCAATCGCCACGGTCGTCAACGGCAGTCCAAACACCGTGCATTCCATATCTTTCCCTTTCTCGCATGCAGAAAAGACGACTCCGGAGAGCCGTCTTTTCCGATACTTGTTGCCATGGAACCGACGATTATATTTTTACTTCCTTATGACATTCGACACAGTTCTTGATGTCTTTCATGCCCTTGTCCGAATGGAACTTCTCGGTGGCCTGCTGGTCGTGATGACATCCCCAGCACTGATACGTAAAGTCATATTCGGCCATCTTGGCGTGGCAACGGGTGCACCGTGCCTTGTGCGCGCCGCTCAGCAGCCAGGCCGGATGCGGATACTTCGCCGCCATCCAGGTGGATTTGATATGGCATTCGTCGCAGTTACGGCCGTACTTCGCATGGAATTCCTGCACCGGCACGTCCCGCTTGTGGCAGACATAGCATCCCACTCCCTCGGGAACCGCCGGATGCTCGTTCTTTTCGATTTTCTTGGCGCTCGTGGTTCCACTGGTGCCGGGCTTGGGCCCGCCGGTGGAGCAGCCAATGGCGATGATCAGGACAAAGAGAGAAACGAGCGCAATGGAACGCTTAAACATAGAATTCCTCCACACAAGATTGGCCGATGGGAGCTACCGTTTCTAAATGTACTCCGGAATATAAAAACGAATGTAGCATTTCAAAAGGAAAAAATGAAGCCTTCCCATATTTTCCCCGGATATCGGCTTCCGGCTTCACCGGGCAGGAGCGTTTTCGGAGAGGAATGCGGTCCGGGCATGCAGATTCACCCTTCGGGGAGATCGGATCGGTCATACCGGCGCCAGCAGCAGGGCCACCCGGGCGCGCGCGATGATCCGGCTGGCGGTGCTCCCCGCCAAGAACGCGTCCATCCCCGAACGTCCGTGGGTTCCGAGAACAACCATGTCCGCCCGGAATCGCGATGTTTCCTCCCCGATCACCTCAACCGGGTCTCCCCGGAGCACCGCATAGTCAACGGTAATGCCCTCGCGTTCGTGCAGTTCCGCGGCAATTTTCCCAAGGTGTTCCCCTGCATCCTGACGCGCGATATCGAGCAGTTCCCCGGTGGCTCCGGGCAGCAGTCTTCCCGAGGCGGCCCATTCGCCCGTCAGCGATCCGACCGTGGGAACCGCCATCACCACCCGGAGTTCCGCCCCGCAGGCGCGGGTCATGTCCACCGCCGCCGGTATGCTCCGCTCGTGTTCCGGATCGGCGTCGAGAGGAAGCAGAATCCGTCCGCACCGGAACGATGGCCCTGATGCCCCCTCCTCCGGGTGGATCAGGAGAATGGGAACCCTTCCCATCGAGATCACCCGCTGGGCGATGCTGCCGAACAATTGGGTGAGCAACCCACTCCTCCCGTGGGTACACATCACGATCAGGTCCGGGAGGTATTCCCCGGAATGCTCCACGATGCTGCGGGCGACATTTTCCACCTCGGTCTCATGCACATGGCAGGCGACCGCCACTCCTTCCGGGAAGGCGGTTTTACGAATGCGTTCGAGATAGCGGTCCGCCTCATCC
>CAYRTQ010000420.1:0-3633 GCA_964426865.1 uncultured bacterium | reverse complement strand
CGCTTCGACACTTCGACACTTCGACAGGCTCAGTGTCCGCAGGCTCAGTGTCCGCCGCAGGCTGAGCTTGTCGAAGCCAGCACATCGGAAACACGTTTACCCAATAGTATCGACTTGACAGAGTAAGAGGATATCTCGAAAATCAATTTGATTGGGCATGTTGGGCGGGAAGTTATAAGCGGTTCGGGCGGGGGTGGCGAGAGGTCATCCCCCCCTTTTTTTATCCTGCGGTTGCAATAGGGTTGCAATGGGAATGCGGGGTATAAAAAAAGCCACAGTACGATTTTGCGTAAGTGGCCGCATATCAATGTGTTACTGGAGCCAACGGCTGGAATCGAACCAGTGACCTGCTCATTACGAGTGAGCTGCTCTACCGACTGAGCTACGTTGGCCTCAACAGATTCTTAAGATAATACAGACGAGAAATGAAATCAACAATAAATCATGACAAATTGCTTTGGGAAAGTCCGGAATTTCCCGGAGCGGAACCGACGCGGTCCGCTCCGGTATTCCCATACTCCGCCGAAAACCGTGGCCGGTTTATTTCACCAGGGCCATCTTACGGTTCACCACGGTGTTTCCCATGCGGAGTTGCGCGATATAGGTTCCCGATGCGACCGTCGCTCCGTTCATGTCTTTCCCGTCCCATTTGACCGTATGCACCCCGGCGCTCATGACGCCGGAAACCAGTTCGCGAACTTTCTGCCCCGCCAGATTATACAGGGAGAGTTCCAGATGACCGGATGCGGGAACCGAGAACTCGATGGAGGTCGTTGGGTTGAACGGATTGGGATAGATTCCGCGAATGGCGACACTTGCCGGACGGCGTTCCTCGACACCGGTTATGACGGTGTCTTCCACCGCCCCCTCGGGAATCCACTTGGTCACCCCCTGGTCGGTGGCGAACCAGACCGCGCCGCCCTTGCGAACGGAAATGGCCCGGACGTTGTTGGAAGCGATGCCGCTCCAGTCGGTATTGAGGGGAGAGGCGCCGGTCACTCCGTCAAACCGTGACACTCCGCCCCCCTCGGTCCCGAAGTAGAGTATTCCGTCCGGTCCCACCGCGCCGGAAGTCACCACATTGCTGGAGAGGAAATCGTCGGTGGTGTAGGATTTGAATCCCGCAGAGCCGAAACTGATGAGTCCCTTGTCCGTTCCGAACCACCGCAGGCCGTGGATGGTGTCCACGGTCGCAGAATTGATCATGTCGGAGATCATACCGGGGTATTTGCTGTTGGTCGTCGTGTAGGGAGTGGCGAAGGAAACGGCGTCAATTGTGGTATTGATCACCGAAATACCGGCATCGGTACCCGCCCAGATTTCCGGGCCGTAACTGGTTTCCTCGTATGCCAGGGCATTGACCCGGTTGCCGGCCAGTTTGTCCGCGGTGGTATAGGAAACCCACTTTTTGCCGTCAAAGCTCATCAAACCCTGGTCCGATCCGAACCAGCGCACATGCTGGCTGTCCACCGTGGCGGCAACCACTTTGTCGGAGATCATCCCGGGATATTTGCTGTTGGTCGTCGTATAGGGAGTGGCGAAACTGACCGCATCGGGCTTCACGCCGAGCACTGAAACGCCGCCGTCCGTCGCCACCCACAGTTCATCGGCCCCGCTTTTGGTCTTTTCATGGGCGATGGCATTGACCGTATTGTGCGCGAGCTTGTCCGAGGTGGTAAATGTTTTCCAGGTCGTCCCGTCAAAACGGGAGAGCCCGTTCGCCGTTCCGAACCACATGAAACCGTATCCATCTATGCCGATAGCCCGCACATCGTTGCTGGCGATTCCGCTATTTCCGGTATTGTACGTCGTCCAGCTCCCCCCGACATAAGCGGCGGCCAGGGAACTGAACATGGCAATGCCGATTCCTGCGGCGGTGGCAAGAAATCCCCGATACCAATTCATGGAAAGCCCTTTCCTCTGAGGAAAATTTGCATCTGCGAACCAAGTGACAGTATCCATGTCAGCCAATATACATCAGCAATATAAGGAATGCAAAAATAAAAGCGGCCATTTAGTTCAATTTCATCATCATATTGTCATATTATTCATTGCCAACGAGATATTCATGATTCGATATTCCGGATCAGTATGCCAATCAAAGCAAAACAGGACTGCTTTCGGCGGATTGCCGAAGAATGGGCGGGAACAAAGACACGGGTGAACGGTTTGAACAGTGATTCGGGACCGGGGAATTACCTTCATGAAAAACCCGTACTCCCGGTAATCCTCCATTTTGGATTGGCGCTTGTTCTCTCGTTGTAGTATAATTATTTATGCTTCATGATCATTGCACACGGAGAAAATCACATGCCAAGCGCACTCATAACCGGCATAACCGGGCAGGACGGCTCTTATCTGGCGGAACTCCTCCTCTCGAAAGGATATGAGGTATACGGGCTTATCCGCAGGAGCAGTTCCTTCAACACCGGACGTATCGACCACCTGTACCAGGACCCCCATACCACGGGGACGCGGCTGCACCTGATCCACGGCGATCTCACCGATGGCACAGGAATCAGCTCTCTTCTGGCCGATATCCATCCGGACGAGGTCTACAATCTGGGAGCCCAATCCCATGTGCGGGTATCGTTCGACCATCCCCTGTACACCGCCGAAGTGGACGCGCTCGGGCCGTTGCGCATTCTGGAGGCCCTGCGCCGTTCGGGCCGGAATACGCGGTTCTACCAGGCGTCATCGAGCGAGATGTACGGCCAGGTCCGGGAAATTCCCCAGACCGAGAACACCCCGTTCCATCCCCGAAGCCCCTACGGTTGCGCCAAGGTCTACGCCTACTGGCAGACCGTGAATTACCGCGAGGCGTACGGCCTTTTCGCCTGCAACGGCATCCTGTTCAATCACGAGTCCCCTCGGCGGGGAGAAACGTTCGTCACCCGCAAGATCACCCGTGCGGCGGCCCGCATCAAACTCGGCCTGACGAACCGCCTGTATCTGGGGAACCTGGACGCCCGCCGCGACTGGGGATTCGCGGGAGACTATGTCGAAGCGATGTGGCGGATGCTCCAGAACGAAACTCCCGGCGATTATGTCGTCGCCACCGGCGAGGCCCATTCCGTGCGGGAATTCCTGGATGAGGCGTTCGGATATCTGGATATGGACTGGCGGGAGTATGTGGAGATCGATCCCCGGTATTACCGTCCCGCCGAAGTGGATATCCTGCTCGGCGATGCGGCCAGAGCGCGGGAAACGCTGGGATGGAAGCCAACCGTCGCCTTCCCGGAACTGGTCCGGATGATGGTGGATGCGGATATCCGTCAGGCTGAACGGGAACGGCTCTTGGACGGGGGAAACACGGGAGAGCAATCCCGGGGGGAACGCGAATGAGCGATTTCTGGAAAAACCGTCGCGTGACCGTCACCGGCGGATCGGGATTCCTCGGGAGCTATGTCCTCGAAGCGCTCGACCGTCGCGGGGCCGGACCGGTATCGGCTCCCCGGAGCGTGGATTACGATCTGACCCGGATGGAGGATGTCGTCCGGATGTATGGGGACCTGCGTCCGGACATGGTGATCCATCTCGCCGCACGGGTGGGGGGAATCGGAGCGAACCAGGCCCATCCCGGGATGTTCTTTTACGACAATCTCATGATGGGTGTGCAGCTCATGGAGGAGG
>CAYRTQ010000419.1:0-3646 GCA_964426865.1 uncultured bacterium | reverse complement strand
TTCTCGGTGATCGGGGTGATGCGGCACAAGTTTCAGACTTCCATGTACAGCGGTTCCGACGCCGAGGCATGCTTCATCCCGGCGTCGAGCTTCCGCACCCTTTTCAACCGAACGTACGTAAACATGGTAATTTTCGCTCCGAAATCGCAGGAAACATCCAAGGCCGCCCAGGACGCCTTCCGTTCGTTCATCGCCGGCCGTCACGGATTTCACCCCGATGACAAGGCGCTGATCGATTTCTGGGACACCTTCGAATCACAGATCATGCAACGGAAGATATTCCGCGGCTTGCAGATTTTCTTCGGCATCGTGGGCGGGCTTACCCTGCTCATCGCCGGTATCGGCGTGGCAAACATCATGTATGTCACGGTCAAGGAGCGTACCCGTGAAATCGGGATAAAAATGGCGGTCGGCGCCCATCCCGCGCTTATCGTGGCGCAGTTTCTGATGGAGGCGATTGTCACGGTGACCATCGGCGGAGCGCTGGGAGTTGGCATGGCGCTGGGAATGATCGAGCTGTTCAAGTTCGTTCCCATGCCGGAAAGCTTCGTATCGGTGACCGGGAGACCGGAGCCGGTGTTCAGCGCCATGATCGCGCTGGTGTGCGCGACCGTTCTGAATATCGTCGGCCTGTTTGCGGGGCTCTTCCCCGCGCGACGCGCTTCGGTGGTCGATCCGGTCGAAGCCCTTCGTTACGAATAATCAAAAACTTCGGAGAACGATCATGATCATCCTCAACAATATCGCAAAAACATACACCATGGGGCAGGTTACCGTCCAGGCGCTCGGCCCTGTGTCGCTCACCATTCGCCGAGGGGAGTTCATCGCCGTACTGGGCCCCTCGGGATCGGGGAAAAGCACCATGATGAACATCCTGGGCTGCCTCGACAAACCCACCGGGGGCGAATACATTCTCGACGGCGCCCCGGTTCACGCGTTCAGCCGGACCAAACTGGCCCGGGTGCGGAACCGCAAGGTGGGATTCGTCTTCCAGAGCTTCAATCTCCTGCCCTTCGCGACCGCGTACGAGAATGTGGAACTGCCCATGCTGTACGCGGGGATTTCCGCGAAGGAACGGAAAGAGCGGGTCACCCGGCTGCTGGCGAACGTGGGTCTCTCCGAACGCGCCGGGCATCGTCCCTCGGAACTCTCCGGAGGGCAGCGTCAGCGGGTCGCGGTGGCGCGGGCGCTCTCCAACGACCCCGATATCATTCTCGCCGACGAACCCACCGGGAACCTGGACACGAAATCGGGAACGGAGATACTCGATCTGTTCGATTCGCTGCACCAACGGGGGAAAACGCTCATCTTTGTCACGCACGACGAGAAACTGGCCACCCACGCCCAAAGAATCATCAGGCTTCTGGATGGGACGATCAGCCAGGATTATACGGCGTAGGAGGGAAAATATAAGGGGCAAAGGAGCAAAGGAGCAAAGGGGAAAGAGGCCTGAACCGGGACACGGGGATTATCGGGATGAAAAAACCGCATATCACACAGGCATGAAAAAGGCGCGAATCCGCGCCTTTTTCATGCCTGTGTGTCCGGGACCCGGTCACACTTTCAGTTTTCCGCCCTTCACCGATGTTTCGATACGGAGAATCTCGTCTCGGAGCTTGGCGGCTTCCTCGAATTCGAGCTTGTCGGCGGCGGATTTCATCTGTTTGCGGAGTGCGGCGAGCGCTTCCTGGGAATCCATGAGATCCAGGATATTCACCTCGCCGCGGTCCACCTTTTCCTCGTGTCCGATCCCGTCGGCGATCGCCGTGGTCATGAGGATTTCGTCGATGCTCTTTTTGATGGTTTCCGGGGTGATGCCGTGCTTCTCGTTGTAGGCCTTCTGGATGGCGCGGCGGCGGTTGGTTTCCTCGATGGTTTTCATCATGGCTTCGGTCATGGTGTCGGCGTAAAAAATCACCATGCCGTTCACATTGCGCGCCGCTCGCCCCGCGGTCTGGACCAGCGAGCGCTCGTTTCGGAGAAATCCCATCTTGTCGGCGTCGAAAATGGCCACCAGCGAAACCTCGGGCAGGTCCAGCCCCTCACGGAGGAGGTTCACACCCACCAGAACATCGAATTCCTGCAAACGCAGGCCGCGGAGAATCTCCACCCGCTCCAGCGAATTGATATCGGAATGGAGATACCGCACCCTGATGCCCATTTCGGTCAGGTAAGCGGTGAGATCCTCGCTCATTTTCTTGGTGAGCGTGGTCACCAGCACCCGCTCCTTGTTCCGGAGACGCTTGTGGATTTCCGAGAGGAGATCGTCCACCTGGTCTTTCGCCGGTTTGACCACGATACGCGGATCCAGAAGACCGGTGGGACGGATGATCTGTTCCACCACCACTCCCTCGCACTTCTCCAGCTCGTAATCCGCCGGGGTCGCGGAAACATACACCACCTGGTTGATTGCGTCCTCGAACTCCCGGAAATTGAGCGGACGGTTGTCCAGCGCGGAGGGCAGCCGGAACCCGTAATCGATGAGCACTTCCTTGCGCGACCGGTCGCCGTTGAACATTCCCCTCACCTGGGGAAGCGAGGCATGGGACTCGTCCACCATCATGAGGAAGTCCTTGGGAAAATAGTCGAGCAGCACCCAGGGCTTCTCCCCCGGCTTACGCCCGGTGAGAAAGCGTGAATAGTTCTCGATTCCCGAGCAGTATCCCAGTTCCCGGAGCATTTCCATGTCGTACTTGGTGCGCTGCGCGATGCGCTGGGCCTCCACGAGCTTGTTCTGACGCTCGAACTCGTGCACCCGGTTTTCCATTTCCTTCATGATCTCGTCGATGGCCGCTTCGATACGCGGCTGGGTGGTGACAAAGTGCTTGGCCGGATAAATGGCCGCCCTGCTGCGCACGTCAACCGTCTTGCCGGTAACCTTGTGCACCTCGGAAATGGCTTCCACGGTGTCGCCGAAAAACTCGATGCGGATCACCCGGTCATCGTAGGCGGGCATGACCTCCAGCACATCGCCGCGGACCCGGAAATTGGCGCGCTCCAGCCCGAAATCGTTACGAACATAATGGATGTCCACCAGACGGCGGATGACATCGTCCCGCTCGACCCGGTCCCCCACCTCGAGAATGACATGCAGGCGCTCGTATTCCGCGGGCGATCCGAGGCCATAAATGCAGGAAACGCTCGCCACGATGATGACATCGCGGCGCTCCAGGAGGGAACTGGTCGCGCGCAGCCGGAGACGGTCTATTTCCTCGTTGACATCCGCATCCTTTTCGATGAACGTGTCACTCTGGGGAACATAGGCTTCCGGCTGGTAGTAATCGTAATAGGAAATGAAGAACTCCACCGCGTTGTCCGGAAAAAGCGCCCGGAACTCGCCGTAGAGCTGCGCCACCAGCGTCTTGTTGTGGGAAAGGACCAGCGTGGGACGGTTCACCCGTTCGATGACATTGGCCATGGTGAACGTCTTGCCCGAGCCGGTCACTCCCAGCAGGGTCTGGTGCTTCTTCCCCGATTCGATTCCCTCGACGAGCGCCTCTATGGCCTGTTGCTGATCGCCGCGCGGCTTGAATTCACTTTTCAGTTTGAAACGGCTCATTGCGTAATATCCAACCCCTTGCTGTTCACCGGATTCAGTTTTGAGGGCGAAGGCGTATGCGTGGTTTCGGGTTTGCCGAGAATCTTC
>CAYRTQ010000418.1:0-3656 GCA_964426865.1 uncultured bacterium | reverse complement strand
AGCTGCGGCAAGTGCATCCCCTGCCGTGAGGGAACCAAGCGCATGCTCGAAATCCTCAACCGCATCACCCGCGGACGGCGTAACGAAAGCAAGGAAGATTCGCTGGAGCGGTTCCAGGGCATGATGTATCTCAACCGTCTCGCCGCGGTCATCCAGGATACCAGCCTTTGCGGACTGGGGAATTCCTCTCCGAACCCGGTGCTCTCCACGCTCCGCTGGTTCCGTGACGAGTACGAGGCGCATGTCTACGAGCGCAAATGCCCGGCGGGCGCCTGCACCGAGCTCCTCGCCTTCCGTATCGACACCGACAAGTGCAAGGGCTGCACCCTGTGCGCCAAGAAGTGCCCGGCGGACGCCATCATGGGTTCGCCCAAGAGCCCGCACTACATCAATCCGGACCGGTGTATCAGTTGCGGCGCCTGCGCCCAGGTCTGCCGGTTCAACGCCGTGGTCACCGAATAGGGGATTCCGCGAATCCGCGTAATTCACCCGCCCCCCTCTTCCTTGATGGAGAGGGGGGAAAGACAAGGCTCGCAGCCTCTTACACTACCGAGGGATAAAAACCGTGATAAATATCGAAGTAAATAACCGGACTATCGAAGCCGAGCCGGGCGAGACCATCCTCTCCGCCCTCAAACGCGCCGGCATCAGCGTCCCGACGCTCTGTCACATGGAGAACCTGTTCCCCACCGGCGCGTGCCGCATGTGCGTGGTCGAGGTCGCGGGACAGCGGAATCTCATTCCGAGCTGCGCTTTCCCGGTGGCGGAAGGAATGAAAATTCAGACCCATTCGCCGCGGGTGGTGCGGGCGCGCAAGACCATCGTGGAACTCCTGCTCGCCGATCATCCCGACGACTGCCTGTTCTGCACCCGCAACCAGAACTGCGAACTTCAGAGCCTTTCCAGCGAGCTGGGCATCGTTCAGCGCCGGTTTACCGGAGCGAAGAACACCTACAAGCAGGATATCTCCAGCCCCTCCATCGTGCGTGATCCCGCCAAGTGCATCCTCTGCGGACGCTGTGTGCGGGTGTGCGAGGAAGTCCAGGGCGTTTCGGCCATCGACTTCGCGCGCCGCGGAAGCAAAACCTGCGTGCAGACCGCGTTCGGCGAGGGTCTGAACGTTTCCAGTTGCGTCAACTGCGGCCAGTGCATCGCGGTCTGCCCGACCGGAGCGCTCACCGAGCAGAGCCACATCCAGATGGTGGTGGACGCGCTCGCCAACAAGGACATGTACTGTGTCGTCCAGCACGCTCCGAGCGTGTCGGTGACCCTGGCCGAGGAATTCGGCATGAAGCCGGGTCTCGACGTGGCCGGTCACATGACCGCCGCGCTCCGCCAGTTGGGCTTCAAGAAGGTGTTCGACACCTCCTTCTCCGCCGATCTCACCATCATGGAAGAGGCCAGCGAGCTGATCCATCGTATCCAGAACGGCGGCAAGCTCCCCATGATGACCAGTTGCTCCCCGGGATGGATCAAGTTCGTGGAGACCTTCTATCCGGACTTCATCGAGAACCTGTCCACCTGCAAGAGCCCGCAGCAGATGATGGGCGCCATCATCAAGCACTACTTCGCCCAGCGCGAGGGCATCGACCCCTCGAAAATCTACAGCGTGAGCATCATGCCCTGCACCGCCAAGAAGTTCGAGTGCGGACGCCCCGAGATGATCAACGAGGGCGTGGCCGATGTGGACGCGGTCCTCACCACCCGTGAGCTGGCCCGTCTCATCCGTCAGCGCGGCATCGATATCAACGCCCTGGAGCCGGACGCCGCGGACAGCCCCTTCGGGCACCGGAGCACGGCGGGCAAGATTTTCGGCGCCTCGGGCGGCGTGATGGAAGCGGCGCTCCGCACCGCCTACTATTTCATCACCGGCAAGAACATGGAAGACCCCAAGATCCAGGATGTGCGCGGTATGAAGGGGGTCAAGGAAGTCCATCTGAACATCGCCGGTCTCGAACTCGGGTTCGCCGTGGTGAGCGGACTGGGCAATGCGCGCCGTCTGCTGGAGGAAATCCGTAACGGGCGTTCCGACATCCAGTTCATCGAGGTCATGACCTGCCCCGGCGGGTGCATCAACGGCGGCGGGCAGCCCTTGGGCGCAAACCAGGCCAATGTCCGGGCGCGCATGCAGAAACTCTATACCATCGACCGTGACGAGAAGGTGAAGTTCTCCCACGAGAACGAAGAGATCGTCCGGATCTACAAGGAGTTCCTGGAGAAGCCGCTGGGTCATCACAGCCATGAGCTGCTCCACACGAAGTACGGCAGCCGGGACAAGGTGGTCCGGTAATCCCGTATCCGGCGTATGCCCATTCCCCGCTCCCCCGTGTATGGCGGAGCGGGGTGGGTTCCGTCTCAGGGCGCGAAATACGGAAAAGCGAAAAATTGATTGTGAAACACTTCGCTTTCTCGGTATGTTTAAGAACTGTGCAATGTGAAGAATTTCACGGAGGAGCGCCCTCCGACGGTATGTACAAAAAACGCCCTGGTAAGGGGCGGAGCCGGAGTCCCATGGACAAGCAATTCAACCGGTCGTTTGTCACCACGATCAAAGAGCGCTGCCGGGTCTGTTACACCTGCGTGCGCGAATGTCCGGCCAAGGCCATTCGTATCGCGGACGGCCAGGCGGAGATCATCGGTGAACGCTGCATCAACTGCGGGAACTGCGTCCGGGTATGCAGCCAGGGCGCGAAGCAGGTGGTGGACAGCATCGAGGAAGTGCGCCGGCTCATCGCTTCGGGCGCGCCGGTGGCGGCCTGTCTCGCTCCGAGTTTCCCCGCCGAATATCCGGACACCTCTCCGGCGGTCCTGGTGGGGATGCTCCGCAAGCTGGGATTCACCTCGGTGCATGAGGTGGGGTTCGGGGCCGACCTGGTGGCTGAACGCTATCGTACGCTCCTCCGGGAGACGTACGGGAAGCGGTTCATCGCCTCCAACTGCCCGGCGGTCATCAAGTATGTGGAAAAGTATCACCCCGATCTGGTTGATTCCCTGGCGCCAATCGTTTCGCCAATGGTGGCGCTGGCGCGGGCGCTCCGGAGCGTGGGACCCCAGGACCTGAAAGTGGTGTTCATCGGCCCCTGCATCGCCAAAAAGCAGGAAGCGCGCAGCATCCATGTCGAGGGTGACGTGGACGCGGTGATGACCTACATCGAACTCGCGGAGATGTTCGCCGAGGCGGAGATCGTTCCGGGTTCGGTGCGGCCCAGCGATTTCGATCCCCCGAGGGCCGGGTACGGCGCTCTTTTCCCGGTGAGCCGGGGACTGCTCCAGGCGGCGGGAATCTCCGAGGACCTGGCGCTCGGCAACGTGGTGGTGGCCGATGGCCGCAGCGATTTCATCGAGGCGGTCAAGGAGTTCGGCACCGGGCACATGGACGCCCGTCTGCTGGAAGTGCTCTGCTGCAACGGCTGCATCATGGGGCCGGGATTCGGCAACGACCTGCCGCGGTTCAGCCGTCGGGGGAAAATCAGCGAATACGTGCACAACCGGATGCTGACCATCGACCGTCAGCGCTGGCTCGCTGAACTGGCGGAATTCTCGGATCTCAACCTGTGGCGGTCGTTCACTCCGCACGACCAGCGCATCGATGTTCCGAACGCCCGCGAGATGGCCCGTATCATGGCCCGGATGGGAAAATTCACTCCGCACGACGA
>CAYRTQ010000417.1:0-3671 GCA_964426865.1 uncultured bacterium | reverse complement strand
TGTCTGGTATTCCTTGTACGCCAGCTTTTCGCGGAGTTCGTCAACCCGTTTCTGCGCTTCAGGAATCAACTCGTTACCGGGGAAATTCTCGATGAAACGTCCGAACTCGTCAATGGCGAGATGGGTGTTTTCCTGGTCGAGCGCGGCCCGCGGCGATTCCATGTAGTAGGAGAGGGCCTTCTTGTACTGGGCTTCCGATACAAACTGGCTGGAAGGATAATCGGTGTAGACCCGCTCATAATTATAGGCCGCGGTGAGGTAATCCTCATTCTTGAAATGCGACTCGGCCAGGTAGAAGAGCGCACTGTCCACCACCGCCGAACCGGAAAAGGATTCCACCACCGTGGTGAATTCCTCGGCAGCCCGCTCGTAATTTTTTTTCTTCAGCATCTTCACGCCCCGGTCGAAATAGTACTGGGCGTCCATGACAAGTTCCTTCTGCTTGTACTTTCCGGCGTTCCCCGCGCATCCGACTGCGAGAAGAACCACAAACACCGCGGCCATGAATCCTTTTATGTAGTTTGTAACCTTCAATACCTTTACCCCCGGTATGAGTAGAGTAACCAGATCAATCCTGTTACAGCCAGACCGAACAGTATCGGCCTGACCACGGCGAATGAACGTCCGCGATCCACCACGAAAGAGGCGTCACGCCCCACATGATCGAGCATTCCGCTCGGGAATGCGTCATCGTATATTCCGCGGCCCTGATAATTTTTACGGGCGTCCGGTGTTTCACGGAACACCGCTCCGATCCGCGCTTCCGCGAGTCTCCGCACCTGTTTTTTGCGGAAACCGCCCTCCCGTTCGAGACTGACATAGAGCGTATCCATCCCGAAACGGAACTCCGGGAGCGTGTCGCCGCCCCCCACCCTGTATCCGTGACCGGCGAGATGCTCCATCACGGCCACTTCCAGCATGTCCCGTCCCTGCCCGTTTCCCTCCAACCCAACGCGCACCGCGGCTCCATTGCCCTCGGGGAGCCGGAGATCCTCCAGCGCCCGTGCGACCACCTGTTCCGCCACCTGACGGTTGGTGAAGGGGAGCGCCGGAGATTCCGCGAAAACGGCTGTCGCTGTCAGCATGCCCGCCAGCGCCAGTAGTCCGCGAAAGAATGAACCGATTCCCCCCGCGAGCGGAAACATCATTGCTTCTCCAGCGCTTCCAGCCGTGCCGCGGCTATCTTCCCGGCGTTGGCGCCGGGGTATTCGGTGATCACCCGGTTGAACTGTTTCCGCGCCTCTTCCGTGTCACCCATCATCTGGTAGGTCATGCCTATTTTCACACGGGCATCGGACGCCTTGTTTGTATTCCGGTAGGAGAACACGCGGTTGAACGCCTCCAGCGCTTTTCCGGTGTTTTTCATGGAATAGTAGCTCTCCCCGATCCAGTACTGGGCGTTATCGGACAGGGAACTGGAGGGGGCGATGGTGATGATCTCGGTAAACCCCCGTATGGCATCCTCGAAATTGCGGGCGTTGTAGTTCGCGAGCGCATCCTTGTACGCCGGTTCCACCTCGAATCCGTCCGGCTTGAACGCTCCGGCACGTTTCGGCTGTTGACGCGGGGCGGCTTTCCGCTCCCGGGGAACCGGCTCGATCTTCGTGAAATGCTCGTTCAGCGCGGCGAGGCTTTCCTTGATCTCCTGAATGGCGGCGCTCTCGCTCGTTGCCGAGGCGTCCAGACGGGCGTCCATGTCCTTCAGCCGCTGCTGGAGTTCGGCAATCTGCTGCTGAGCCGCGCGGAGTTCTGCGCCGTTGCGATCCAGTTGCTCGCGAAGACTCTTGATCTCCGCGCCCTCCTCCACCGTCACCGCGGAGGCGGCGGGCGGCGGAGTGTTTACCGCAGGTGCGCCGCACCCCAGCCCGAAAACCGCGAGCAGAACCGGCGGAGCGAACTTCCACGCACATGTCATGACAGATCCTCCCGCGGATGGGGATGGAAGAATGGGGAAAATTCAGAAGACATCATCCGGAAGCAAAAGAGAAGCCGGGAAAAAACCGAGCCATTGGCGAACGGCTGTACAGCCAAAGCACTCGTTCCGGGATCATATTGTATTTATCCCTTCTCTCCCGGATTCCGTCTCCCGGCTCCTGTTTCAATATCTCAGCAAAAGGGTGAGCAGGTGCCAGTCACGTCCGGGGCGGCCCTTTTCCCGGGCGAACGTGTAGGACAAAAGGTCGCTCCGCACCGAATTGCGAAACTTGGCTACCCGTCCCCAGGAGGGAAGAATTCCCGCGCCGAGGGTGAATACATCGTCCTTGGTGTCCTTTTTACGGAAATACCCTGCGCGCATGGCCAGACGGTTCCAGACCGTGTACTCGGCCCCGGAATGAATTTCGAGCGAGGCCGCCTGCTCCTCGCGGCTCAGATTGCGGATATCGACCGAGAAGATCATGCCCGGTTCCGGATAGTAGGATATTCCGCCGGTGACCGTGCCGCTGTCAAGCTGCTCAAGGCTCAGACGCGCGTCCGAAAAATCTTCGGGCGCGTGGAAATAGGCCAGACCGACTTCCATTTTGGGGGATGGCTCCAGGCGCACTCCGAAGGTATAACCGCTCTGGTATTCATCATGGCTTTCCCCGCGCACCCGGTACATGGAACCGGATAACCCGAGAGAGATGGCCGGGGCGATCTTCAGGTTCACGAACGCGGTATGGAACGATTCCCGTGTCAAACTCTCGGTGGAGATGAACCGGTCTCCCAACACGAGCGCGGAATCGCTCCGCAGAACCGCCTCATTGAACGCCAGACCGAAATCGGCGACCGGGGTGGCGAACACCACTCCCTTCAGGAACAGGGATGCCGCCCGAAACGCCTCGTCGCCGGTGAGCTTGCGATCCTGACGGTAATCGGGGTCATACCGGTCGAACTCGTTGAATGCCGCCGCGCATCCGACCGGGTTGAAGAACACCCGGAACTGACGTTCCTCGCGCGCGGCGTTAACCCGGAACGTCGCCGGATTGTAGAGCCCGGAGGAAAAGTCGTCCTGAATGGAACTGTACGCGCCCCCCATGGCCAACGCCCGTCCCCGAAGAGATCCCCCGGTGATGAAGCTCCGGTTGTCCGCCCGTGATTCTCCGGCGAACGCCAGCATCAGGGCCAGAGCGAGCGCCGCCCATCTGGAAGCAGTACCGTGCATGCCGTCTTTCCGTTCCCCCGGATCGGGTGATGCCTACTTGATCGAGCCGACCAGGGTGATACCCACGATGAAGAATGTTTCGTCCCATCCATTCGTGCTCTTACTCCCCCGTTTCCCGATTTCGTACGAGGTGATGAGGCTGCCCGATTTTTCCTTGAAGGGGAATTCCACTCCCAGGGTGACCGCCCGTTCCGGAATGCTTTCAACCTTGGGATAGCTCTTGTAAGGCTGGGAACCCAACCGGAAACCCAGCGAGAGCGGCATGGTGGAGAGATAACGGGCGGTCGAGTTCAGCGCGGGAATGTACCGTATCCCGGCGCCGAACGTATAGGTGTTCTGGTACTGCCGCTTCTCTTTCTCGGTGCGGGCGGCGTCGGACCATGCGGCCCGCGAGAAATCCGCCGCCGCGGTCAGCCGCCTCGAAAGGTCGGATGAGACTCCGATGCGCCAGCGGGAGGGAATGTCGGTTTTCTCTTTCTCCAGGTATATTTCATCGCTGGATGTCCCGTGCCGCAGAAACACGGTACGG
>CAYRTQ010000416.1:0-3672 GCA_964426865.1 uncultured bacterium | reverse complement strand
AAGGACTCCCCGGGTACGGCATGGCTTCCGGGGACCGCTGAACTCGCTGTCGCTCGAACAGCAGCGGTCCACTACCCCGGAATCCATTCCATACCCGGGGGGCTTTTCCAAGACTGTTTCCTTCCATGCCTCCCACATGCGGTTTCATCAGGCGAACGCCGCATCAGTACCGTTCCCCCAGTAGAAAACCGTGAAAAACCTGAGATCCTATTCGGTCAGCGGTTCAGGCCGTCCCGCACGTTCGCGAACGCCCGCACCGCACGACCGATCTGCTCCCCGGTGTGCGCGGCGGAAAGCTGAACCCGAATCCGCGCCCGGTCCCGGGGAACCACCGGGTAGCTGAAGGCGATGACATAAATTCCCTCGCGAAGCAGCGCATCGGCGGTTTCCTTCGCGACCCGGGCGTCGCCGTACATGACCGGCGCGATGGGATGCTCACGTTCGGGGAGATCGAATCCCGCGGCGCGCATGTTGTCGCGGAAGAGACGGCGGTTATGGTCGAGGCGGTTTTTCAGCGCGGGGGACTCTCCTATGAGTTCCAGGGCGCGGATGGTGGTGGCGGTGATGACCGGACAGAGCGTGTTGGAGAACAGGTAGGGCCGCGATTTCTGGCGGAGCAGGTCCGCGATGGGCTTCCGCGTGGCGGTGAATCCGCCCGAGGCGCCGCCGAGCGCCTTCCCGAAAGTTCCGGTGATGATATCCACCCGTCCGGTGACTCCGCAGGCTTCGGCGCTGCCGCGCCCGGTTGCGCCGAGCACGCCGGTGGCGTGGGAATCGTCCACCATCACCAGCGCGTTGTACCGATCCGCCAGATCGCAGATGCCGCGCAGGTTGGCGATGATGCCGTCCATGCTGAAAACGCCGTCGGTGGCGATCAGACGGAGGCGCGCGCCCGAGGCCTCCCGCAGGCACGATTCAAGGTGGTCCAGATCGTTGTTACGGTAGACCAGACGGCGCGCCTTGCAGAGCCGGACGCCGTCGATGATGGATGCGTGGTTCAGTTCGTCGCTGATAACCGCGTCGTTCTCGCTGAGAATGGTCTCGAACAGGCCGCCATTGGCATCGAAGCACGAGGAGTAGAGTACCGTGTCCTCCTGCCCCGTGAACTCGGAAACCATTTCCTCCAGTTGTTTGTGGATATCCAGCGTTCCACAGATGAACCGCACCGAACTCATGCCGTAGCCGTACCTGTCCAGCGCGCGCTTGGCCGCCGCCACGAGTTCCGGGCTTCCGGCCAGTCCCAGATAATTGTTCGCGCAGAAGTTGATGACCTCGGAGCCGTCCCGGAGACGGATCGACGCCCCCTGGGGAGAGGCGATGACCAGCTCGTCCTTGTACGTCCCCTCCGCGCGGGAACGGAGGATCGGCTCTTCAAAAAGGGATGGATCGGAAAGCATGGGCGGTTTCCTTTCGGATAATACGAATTTGGGATCAAGTGAGTAAGAAACGTGCTCTATTCGTGTCGCGCTGACCGGGCTTCATCCGGTCTTTCTTACTCACTTGATCGGATTTTCGTATAAGTGGATGTCTGAACCACGGATGACCGGGAAAAGATGGATCAAGAGAATGCATGGCGATCCGACGCGCTGATGTTTTGCGGAGCCGAAGCGGGCAAAGGGAACGATTCTTTCTCCCGATTCTGAACGGCGCCGGTGTGAGACCCGAAGTCCGCGCTATCGTTCCAGCACCACTTTCACCGCTTCCCCGGCATGGAGGAGATCGAATCCCCGCTGGAACTCAGTGAACGGCAGACGATGGGTGATGAGACGATTGATCTTTTCCTGCTCGCGGAGCATGAAATTCTGGCTCTGGAACCAGGTGTCGAACATGCGACGCCCGTTTATGGCCCGGATGGTGATGCCTTTGAAAATCACGTCCTTGGCCCAGTCGAGGGTGATGGGGGCGGGAGGGATGCCGAGCACGGAAGCCGTGCCCCCGTTCCGAAGGAGACGGAATCCCCGGGCGATGGAGCCGGGATGTCCGGACATTTCGAGCAGAATCTGCGGGCCGAGACCCTCCGTGGCTCCCAGAATGGTCCGGTCGATATCCGGATCGGCAGGGTCCAGAAGTATGTCGGCTCCGACCGCACCCGCCAGCCCCCGTTTGTAGGCGTTCGGCTCGATGACCGCGATGAGGGCGGCTCCGGCGTACCGGGCGATGGCCACCGCGAAGAGGCCGATTGCTCCCGCGCCTGTCACGAGTACCGATTTCCCGGCGGGCGGCTCGGCCATCACCGTGTGCATGGCGTTCCCGAGAGGGTCGAACACCGCGGCCACATGGTCCGGAATGGCGTCCGGGATGGGCCAGATGTTTCCCGCGCTCATGCTGATGTACTCCGCGAAACAGCCGTCGCGATCCACCCCGATGATGCGCACGTCGCGGCAGATATGCCCCTGGCCGGTGCGGCAGAACTCGCACCTCCCGCAGGTGATGTGCCCCTCGGCGCTGACCCTTTGGCCCACCCGCACATGGTGGACCGACCGCCCCAGTTCCACCACTTCCCCGGAAAACTCGTGGCCGATCACCACCGGGGGATGTATCCGCCCCTGGCTCCACTGGTCCCAGTCATAGATATGTACATCGGTCCCGCAGATGCCGGTCGCCCGGACCCGTATAAGGACCTCGTCGTCCCCGGGAACGGGAACGGGAACCTCCCGGAGAGTCACCCCCTGTCCGGGGTTAGCCTTCACAATCGCCTGCATAGTCGTCATCTCCTGCGCCGTGCGCGGATTTCATTTGACATGCCGTACGGGTTTCCGTAGTTTCACTTTGTCCTTGACAAACCGTGTTCATTATGCTAAAATATACTTCAATATAATGAATGACCCGGGTATGTCAAGCACTTTTTCAGGGAGGATGAAGATGAAACCGAAAACAGATTTGCCGGAACTCGGCAAGAATATCGCGGTCATCCGTAAGGGCAAGAACATGTCGCTGGAGGAGTTGTCCAAGCGCAGCGGGGTTTCCACCGGGATGCTCTCGCAGATCGAACAGGAGAAGGTGAACCCCACCGTGGCGGTGGTCTGGAAGATTGCCTATGGTCTGGATGTGCCGTTCAGCGATCTTCTGGCCCAGGAGGAAGAGGAGCAGCTTTTCAACCTCATCCACAAGAACGATGCGGTTATCCTGGAGCGTGACAGCGGACGGTGCATCTTTCGCATCGTATCCCCCCTTTCCATGGCGGAGCAGCTTGAACTCTACACGCTCCAGATACGGAAAGAAGGCGTTCTGGTGAGCAAGGCCCATTTCAAGGGTACCGAGGAATTCATCACCGTATTCAACGGGCGGGTGGTCATCGAGGTCGATTCGCGTCAGGCCGTGCTGGAGGCAGGTGATTCAATCCACTACCACGCCGATATCGACCATGTCATCCGTAACGTTTCCGATTCCGACAGCAATCTGTATATGGTCGTCCGGTATCCGGGGTGAGGAAATGGTCGTGGGCACGGAGGTCCGAAGCGCCCGAGAATAAGAGCGTATCCATAAATAAGGATATAGGCTTCTCTGGGAACGCAGCCCCCTACAACGCACCCCGTTCGTACTCCGTACGAGCGGGGACCCCGCGCCCTCCGGGCCACCTTCCCCCGGAGGGGGCAGGAATAGCTTGTAGCGCAACAACATCCCTTGCCCCCTCCGGGGGTAAACGCAGTTCCCGCGAAGCGGCAAGGGATC
>CAYRTQ010000415.1:0-3727 GCA_964426865.1 uncultured bacterium | reverse complement strand
TTCCGGAGATGACCGAATCTCCGCGCTTGTACCGCACCTTGGTGGCGATCCGGGCGACTTCCTGCAGTTCCATGGCGTTCAGCCCCCGGAACAGGTCGAGCTTTTCGAGTTTCCACAACGCTTTCGACATCCGTCCCCCCGCGCCGGTGATATCCGGTAATATGCTTCGATAATATAGCTTTCCCGTCGCAAATCGCAAGCGGAAACGGGGAGAGAGGCCGTAAAGAAGCGCGGGGAAGGAAGCCGCTCCAACCCGGGCGGTGGTAATGCTGGGACCGGCCTCCGGGGTTGTCCCTGAGGAGAAGGCGGCCCTGCGCACTGTCGAAGTCAGGAGTCGAAGGCCGGAAGGGGGCTTTGTACACGGCGCTCTTTTGAAACGCGCCCGGTCGGCGGCGGGAGGATACCCCATATATAAGGAAAGGGGACCCCGCGGAATCGAGCGGGGTCCCCTTTCAGCGCACAGTGCCATCCGGTGCGGGGAATTATGGTGCGGTCGGAGCCGGATGCGGAACTTCTTTCTCACATCCGTGAGCCAGGGGTGACTTCCTGTTCCGATTCCCGAAGCGAGGAGATGTCGGTGGCGCCTTCTCTTTCGAAGATGTCCCGGGCGCGCTGGATTTCATCCGGGCTTTCCGAGTGGAAGGTGATCAGGATATCACCGCCTTTCACCCGGGACTCGTAATTCTTCGCCACGTACTCGGGATATCCCATCCCGATAAGCGCTCCGGCGATTCCTCCGATGCCTGCGCCCACCGCCGCGCCGCTCAGGGCCGACATGAGGGGTCCCACCGCGATCAGCGGCCCGATGCCCGGGATGGTAATCGCCCCGATCCCGGCGAGCAGACCGACCGCGCCGCCGATGACCCCGCCGGTCCCGACTCCCGCGATGGCCCCTTCGGGAGCCTTGGTGTCCTTGTCGATGGCGAAGCTGCGGGATTCCTTACGGTCCGCGAACACCACGGAGATGTTGCTTCCGGGCAGGCTCGATTCCTTCAACCGATCCACGATCCGATCCGCCTGATCCCTGTCTTTTGCGATACACGCCACACTGTTTTCCATATGTCGCTCCTTTCCTGGACGGATGCAGCCATAACGGCGCTTGCCGCGGCTCTTTCAACAGGAAAATGCCGGGTTTCCTCTTCGACTGCCGGCTTCGACTCCGTTTCACCGGTGCGCAGGGCCCCCTTTCCCGCAAGGGCAGGCACGGGGCCTACAACCACCACCGCTCGTGCTGACACGGCTTCCCTTGCTTCCTTTGCGGAAAAACGCAGTACTCGCGAAGCGGCAAGGGACCGGGGGTTACCGAACGGCACCCAACTATTGCCCGTTGAAACGGTGCCTCGTACGATTGTCACCACGCCCCCTCCGGGAATTGAGAAATCTCCCGGGCGGGATGCGTGCTGATCCGGCATCGTTAAGATAATATAAAGTATATATCATAATAAAACAATAAATATGATAAAGAGGGCCGTCGACATTCAGTGCGGACACCGGAGAGATTCTCGACGCGTCAAACCCGGTTGCGTCTTTGTTCTCCTTCTTCCGCCTGTCTTTCCCCCGATTCTTTTCCCCCGCCGCAGTCTTTCGCTTGTCTCTGAAAATCCCGCGCTGTATAATAGAAGACCGTCAACTCAATACTGTTGAGTTCATCCCGTTCAATTTCCCGGCTTCGACAAGCTCAGCCAGCGGGCGCTGAGTCTGCGGGCGCTGAGCCTGCGGACACTGAGCCTGTCGAAGTGTCGAAGTGTCGAAGCGCAGACCACCCAAGTGTATTGACCTGACAGTCCAGTAACAGAAACATTTTCGCAACAATCCATTCCCCGGGGGGCGACCGTGAAGAACATCCGCGCCGTTGCGGCCATATGGTGCATCCTGGGCGCGGCCCATTGCGGAGCCGCGCCGGAGGGGACGGCGGTGGACACCACGGCTGTTGCTCTGGAGAGCGCGGCCCCGGCGGACTCTTCCGCGACCGCGGCGGTACAGTACCGTGAGGCGGAACCGGCGCTCCATGTGGCGACGCGTGAACATCCCCGTCCGATCCCGGCTCCCGATCCCCCGCAACGGGGAATACGGGTGCTGGTGGATGCGCTCCTCCTGACCACGGCGGCGTTTACCGTTTTCTCCTTCCTCGGCATGTGGAGATCGGGGCATTCCGGGTACAGGGAGGGGAAGGTGTACCGAGTGAACGCCCGTCGGAGCCGCCGGGGGGCGGCGAATGCCCCGGACCCGGATTCGCCGTCGGAGCGGGAACGGCTGCCGCAGAACCCCCGTGAGCGCGCCGAAAGGCTGAAAGTCCGAAGGGCCCGGATCGCCTCGGAGATAGAGCGTCTGATGAACCGGGTGTGAAAGGAAAGTCGCTGAGGGGAAGGAACGCTCCGCTCCGCCATCCGCCCGATGGCTGACTCGCGCGCCCCGTGCAGAGGAAGGAAGGTTTCATAATGTACGAAGAAGACTCGAATCTGGAATCGATGCTCAACAATCCGTTTCAGAACCTGTCCTCCGGGAAGGCGATCGTCCGGCGACCGGTTCCGCCGGTCGCGCCCGCTGCGTTCCCGGAAAAAATCGAGGTCAGGGAAGTCCCGGATGTTGAGCGCCCGAGGGAACGGACGCCCGATGCCGTCTCGCGTGTCGAGCGCAATCATCCGCTCGAACTGCGGATGCTCAATATGGAAAAGGATGTGATTATCGCCGCGAAACGGATGGACGACATGAAACGGATCATCGAGCAGCAGAACGAACGCATTCAACTGCTGGAAGATGAACTGGACATCCTCCGCGCGGCGCTGGGGAAAGAAGGGGAATGATGCATCCGGGGAACATCCCTGCCCGGAACGGCATGCGTCGCGGGGAGCGGAAAACCCGCACCGGACGCATCTCCGCGACCGCCGGGGCGGTTCTGCTCCTGACCGCGCTGGCGCTGATCTGCTGCCCGCCGTCGGAGAGCCAGACCGGGAGCGCGAAAGTCCGGACCTCGGGGACTCCGCTTTCCCGCGGGATCGCTTTCTATGAGGCGGGCCGGTACGAGGACGCCATGAACGAACTGCGGATCGTGGTGGACAGCGGTGTCAGCCGGGGACGCGCCCTCGCATTCTACTATGCCGGACGCATCCGCATGCAGATGGGCAATCTTCCCGCCGCCCGCAAGAACCTGCTGGCCGCGCGCGCTGATTCCACCGGCTTCCACGACGCCGTGGGGCTGCTCGCCTGGACCAACCTGAAAATGGGGAACCGCACCGACGCGCTCATCGAATGGCGTCAGTTCGTCAAGGCGGTGGGATCGATCGATTCAGGGCCGGTGACCGTTGAATCCATCGCGCCCCCCGAGGAATATCGCCGCAAACTGGCCCGCGCGGCATCGGCGCGCGCCGCGACTCCCGCCCCGTCATCGGCCCGCGTTGTCCCGCCCGCGCCCGTTGCGGTTCCAAAAGCCGCGCCCGCGACCGGGGCGGCCAGTGTGGCGGCGAATACCGTCGCGCCCATATCCGCCGATTCCGCGAAGACCGCCCCGCGTACCGCCATCGGCAAACCCGACAGCGCCGGAATCAGTCTCACCAACATCGACCAGCGGATCGAATCCCGGATACGACGGGGTTACTACGGCATCGGGGCCGCCGCCCTGCTCCTGCTCGCGGGACTGGCCGGAACCATCTGGTGGATGGGACGCCGACGCCGTCCCGCGCCGCCTTTGACCTTCTCCGCCACGGTGAACCGCGCGCTGGACGAGGTG
>CAYRTQ010000414.1:0-3736 GCA_964426865.1 uncultured bacterium | reverse complement strand
GCCATCCTTCGTGAACGAGCCCTTACGGTCTTTCAGCTTGACCGTAATGTTAAAATTGGGAACCGTCACTGTCGCATTATCCATCTGGGGAACCCGCAAGTGCATAATCTGCGGTCTGACAATCGAAGCCTTCTTTTTTCCTGGGCGGACGAAGAAGCAGCGACAGTGGAAAGCAGCAAAACGAGCAATAATGTTGATCGCCTCATATCACCTCCACATCTTCTCCATGAACGCCTCGAACATCACCGAGGTCATGTCGCTCCCCACACTGATACCCTCGCCGTCGCCATAGTTGAACACGATGAAACCGCCATCCGGAGCGCTCCAGTTGTCCACCAGTTCGTGGGCCTCTCGGCGGACCTCCGCATGGTTTCCGGAGGGAAGGGTGGCCTGGATGTCCACGGTGGCGAGGAAGGCGATGCGCCCCCGGTAGCGTCGGCCCAGTTCCTCGATGCCGTAGGCGCGCGGCTGCTGCATGTTCATGACATCCACTCCCGCCGCGATGAAGCGTTCCACCAGGTCGTTGATACGCCCGCAGGAGTGCAGAATGAAATGGTAGCCGTGCTCGTGATACCGCGAAACGAGCGCGCGGTACCGCTCGAAGAAAAAGTGATCGAACATGTCGAGCGAAATGAACGGGCCGTTCTGGGTCCCCCAGTCATCGGTGAGGAACACGCCGTGGACGCGATCCCCGAAGCGTCGGTGGATTTCATCCACCTGGGCCAGTTTGTGATCGAGGATCATATCGAGGACCCGTTCGATCTTCTCCGGCTCATAGTAGAAATCCATCATGGTCCGCTCGAAACCGTGGAGCATGTGGAGACGTTCAAGAAGATTGAAGTGGCTGGTGAGACACACATAGCGGTTTCCCGCCCCGGCAAGGTCTTTTTCCACCCGCTGGAAATAAAACGGGTCTTTCGGATTCGGCGGGAGGTAGGAATCGAGAGCGGACCAGTCTTCCAGCGGGCCGCGCACCACCTGGCCCATGTTCCGCACCTCGGTCACCCCCCAGATGCAGCCCCAGTCATCGGGAAGCGGGGTGTCGAAAAACCATCCTGCTTTCTGACGGTCGAGTTCCCAGCAGTCGCAGACATCGTCGGGCGCCGGAGGATATACGTGCTGAAAGAACGGAAGCCGCTCCGGACGGTCAAATTCTATCGCCTTGCGCACCAGTTCATGACCGGACACCGTCTTTCTCCCTTCCCGTAAAATGATGAGCGCCGGACAGCCCGTCGCCGCCGTCACACCGGAGGCGCGGGATAGGCCGCATCTGTATCAAAACATTATATATATCATGCTTCGCGGTTGATTGTCAAGGAGGAAAACACCTTTCCCCTGTCCCGCCCGTCACCTGGAAGATGTGCATATCCGCCGCTTTTTCCCTTTTCAATTGCGCGGGAGTGTGATATACTTACTGCAAGGGAAACCGGCCTTCTTGGGAATCGACCGGAAAATGCGGTTCCGGAGATCGGAGTCACACGAATATCCATTTTCAGGATGACCGCTCCGGATATGGCCGATGAAAGATGATTCGTATACATCAATCCGGAGCGCCATCCATCCGACGGGAAGATAAAATGAAAACGGGCAAACCGCTGCGGTGGCTTCTCGCCGCTTCCTTGGGATTCACCATACTCTGCGCCGCGACGACCGCCGCCATCTTCGTGAAGAGCTACCAGGACCCCCGCTGGCGGGTTTTCGATTATAACAGCCGTCAGGCCGCGGAAGGGGATATCTATGCCGTGGCGGAAATCCCGGCCATACACTCGGTTTCCCTTTCCGGAGAACGCCGTCTCCGGTTCGAATTCACACCGCCTTTGGAAACATCCTCCTGGAAGGTGGTGAGCGGTAAAAACAACCGTGTCGTTTCCCAGGGCCCCTTCCCGGAAATCGCGTTCGGCGATACCGCCTCGAACGAGACCTACACGTTCATTCCCGAGGGCGTCCGTCTGCCGAAGAATCTCTCCATCCTGATCTCCTTCTACCCGAAGGAGAACTATGCGAAAGCGGGATGCTCCTGGCCGGACAATTATTTTGCCCCGGTGGTCTCGACCCATTTCAGTTTGAACCGTCCCCATTCCATCGACGAGTGGGCCGGTCTGCCGGACTCCGATCCCGATGTGGCCGAAGCACGCAAGATCATGGCCGGAAAGGTGGACCTCACCGCCCCCGTACGGCAGCGGTCGGAGCAGGTTTTCCGCATGGTGATGCACGATATCCACGATTCCGGCGGCATCCCCACCGACGAGGTGCAGAACGCCACTCCACTGGAAACCTGGCGTCTGCTCAGCACCGGAAAGGGCAAGGGATTCTGCGAGAACCGCGCCCTCGTCTACTATCTCTTCGCCAATGCGGCGGGAGTGAAAACCCGTCTGGTGGATATCGCCGGGAAATTCGGCCCGCTCAAGCTGACCGGGCATTACTTCTGTGAGAGCTGGTTCCCGGAACAGGCTTCCTGGGTATACGTGGACCCCATGTCCAGCGCGGCGCACGTACAGAACACCGCGGGAAGACTCCTGAACACGCTCGACATCAAGAAGCTGTTCGACGCCGACAATTTCACCGGCTGCACCGTGCTCACCTATGACCCCGCGGGGGATTCCCTCGCCGTGCGGCCCATCGATGCGTTCTACTCCGGAAACAAGGGATACTACAACGATATCGTGCTGGCCTACAAATTCGGATATCCGAAGAACAAGAGCTATTCCCGGATCGAGCACTTCCTCCGGTATCCCACGCTCCTCTACGCCCCATTCGAACTCCCGAAGCTCCACCGGGTGAAAACCGCCGCCCTGTATGGTTTCGCCGGGGGATGCATCCTCTCCCTCCTGCTGGCCGTTGCGGCTATCGCCAATGGTCGCCGACGCTCCGGAGAACGGTCATGACACGCCCGCTCTCCCTCATCTGCCTGCTTATCCTGACATGGGCGTTCGTTCCGGCGGGGGAAATTCATGCCGAGAATTCAACGGTAAAAATATCCGAATCAGCGATGCAGGATTCCACCCATCTGCTCATCCCCTTGCCCTTCTTTTCCAAAATGGGATTCCAGACCGGATTCGTGAATTCGAAAATACTGGACTCGGGAGTGGATTTCGGAACGCTTCTGAGCAAGGGGCTGTATCGTGATTTTCTGGAAGTCACGACGACTTTCCACCTCTGGGGAGCGACAAACGATACCTTGGACGTGGCGACCGCGGCAATCGACGGAGATATCACATACAGAATTCCCCTCCGCTGGGGCATGTACGGTTTTGCCGGGCTGAGCGCGAGCTACGGCTATGTGCATACGGAAAAGAACCTGCTGATAAACGGCGGCACGGTCAATACCAATTTCGGAGAAATGCAATTCCAGAAATTCATCACGCTGGGCGCGGAATTCGACCTCCACGAGAACCGCACCCTGTTCCTCCGGATCAAATACGGGACAACGCCCCTCTCCCAGGAGTTCCACGTGCTCGGGGGCATCAACTTCTACACCCGGTACAAGAAATTCATGCCCTGGCTGGCGCCGCCGCTGATGAGGGATTAGGAAAGGTGAAGGAGTACACGCACGGTGCGGGAAATACCGGCCTGAACCGGTAAGCGCGTGGTGAAAATGATGAAATGAATCAGGCAGCCATGCGGCTGCTCATCAAGCGTGCGCGGTTATTGGCTGGTGCGGAAAACAAACTGACTGCCCTGAATCAGGTTCTTGCGTCACTGCCGGAACCACCGAAAAAGGCACTTTTTTATTGCG
>CAYRTQ010000413.1:0-3740 GCA_964426865.1 uncultured bacterium | reverse complement strand
GCAGGCTCGCCTTTTTTACAATCCCTTTTTACAGAAATTTACGGACTCTATCGTTGTTTCCCATACAGAACGTGAGAATACAACGCGGATTATCAGTGCACGTCTTATGACTCGTGGGGAGAAAAAAATATATGAGGAAGGCTAAAAATCCAGATGAACTACGGCCTGAATACCAGCGCGAGGATATTGGAACCGGTATCCGTGGGAAATATTTTGGGTCTTTCAAAAAAGGGACGAATTTGGTTCTGATAAGTCCTGATGTCGCAAAAGTGTTCCCTACGGAGAAAGCGGTGAATGAAGCGCTACGATCGCTTATTAATGTTGCACGGAAATCTACCGGCAGAACAGAGCGATCATCGGGATGCGCTGGGAAATTGAGGTCTGAGTGATGAGGTCGGCGTCTATTAGGAGAAAAATAATGTCATTATGTGTAGGCCGGAGAAATGTCTGATAAAGTATTTGAGGCGCTTCTGAAGAACTTCGAACCTTTTTTTAATCCACTCTGGACATCCACATTCTTTTGGCGGACATCCACACTTCTACTGTTGCTGACAATTATCTTGGCCATTACTTTTCGGAAAAAGATCATTCGTTGCTTTGATTATAGCAGATTCAAAGAACATGATAGAGCTATTTTTGCGCGTGCAGATGCAATTGTCGACGAAAAGCGATTTGGTATTTTTCTTGATGATTTGCGATGCGGCCACAATTATTATTCTAACCAATTATTACAGTTGACTATGTTTATTAACTTTTTCGAAGAGGAAGGCAATCAATATTTGATCCGATCTCTTTGCATGAAAAGTACTGCTCTTCACGACAAACTATCGGAACTGGGTGCCTTTCTATCCGTTAATTTTTTTTGGTATCCTGATAATCAGACATCAAGTAATGTGAGATTGTGCATGTATCCCGAGTTCAATGTCGATCGAGGAGGCAGTGGGTCAGAAAAAGAGAGGATTTTCTACGATAAACATTCCAAAGAACTAACTATTCTCGTATGTGACTCCGAAAAAAAATATAAAGATTATAGAAAACACATCAAAACCGAACTCCAAATATAAACCTCATTATCCGGGAGCAGTATCGTACTATTTTTTGATTTTCTGTGGTCTGACTCTCAATCCCAAGTCCGTGCAATACTGTCTTCGGAAAGCAGGCAGGCTATGAAATTCCCAATCGACTATGAGTAATGCAGTCCGGCTACTCCGATATTATGGATGCAATCCATGTCATAACCTCCGTAACCTTCTCCCCCCGTAAACCCCCCAAACCATTTGCCTTCCCTGCTTCCATCGCGTATTTTGACAAATTGTCATCCGGCCTGAATTCCGGACCATTCCGTTTACCGCCGATCGGTATTCCGCATGGCGGATTCGTTCCACCATACCATGAAAGGTTTTCTCATGAGCGGTGCTTCACCTTTATTACGGGGCCTGGTCATCGGCGCCCTTTCCCTGTTTGCCGCGATACCGGCATACGCCGCGAAATCGTCATCCGGCCTCTCCATCCCGGTGACCGTCACCGAACCTTCCGGGGTGGCGCGTTCCGGCGAGGGGCTCCATTCCGGCATCCCCTTCGCCAAGGGCGCGGTGAAATCCCTGGACGATCTCATCCTTGTGGATTCCACGGGCAAGCCGGTCCCGGTGCAGTACGAATCCCTCTCCAAATGGGATGACGGGTCCCTGCGGTGGGCGCTCCTGAATTTCCGCGAAACAGTGGGGGCGGGAGCCACGAAGAGCTACACGCTCCGCACCCGCAAGGCAACCGAGCGGGCGGTCTCTTCCGAAAAGGTGACCATCACCGACACCAACGATGTTTTCACCGTGAACACCGGGAAGGTGAAATTCGATATCCCCATCTATGCCGCGTCCATCCTCTCCAACATCCAGCGCAAGGATGCCTCCGGGAACTGGACCAGCGTGTCCAAATCCGGCCTGGACGCCATCATCTGGCGCACCGGGGTGAAAAAATTCCGTTCCCGGGTGGAGAACTGCACCGTGGAGAGCGCCGGCCCCCTGAAAGCGGTGATCAAGATCGAGGGTCATCATCTGCTCTGGGATCATGTCACCAGCGACTACGATCCCTCCGAGATGTCCACCTTCGCGTTCATCCTGCGGGTGTTCGTGTACGCTGGTTCGGATGAACTCCGGCTCCAGTACACTTTCGTGAACGACAACCGCGACGACAGGATTCGCCCGAGCGAGCGCTACCATGTGTATGCCATGGAGGAACTCTCCGATTACAAGTGGGTCAACGGCCACTGGGCGGAGCGCCCCAAAGCCATCAAGTTCCGGGAAAAGGAACTGCTGGACGACGATTACGGCCAGGTGAACGTACACGACATCAAGCTCCATCTCGCGCTCGATGACGAGTACACCGGCTATTCCTTCGGTGTGGAGGGCGGCGCCCCGGTCACCGGGACCATCGACGGTCCGGTGGCGCTCCAGCAGACCGGTCCGGAATATTCGTTCAATACCTATGGATGGGGAAAAACGGCCATTCGTAACGACATGCCCTACCCCATGGAACCGTTCAAGGCGCAGGTGATCCATGGACAGGGTCAGCCCTCCAACGAGTTCGCGAAAGCGGAAGGCTGGGTCCAGATCAACGGGGCGAAAGGCAGCCTTTTCCTGGGGAGCAAATATTTCTGGCAGTATCACCCCAAGGTCATCGCCCTGAGCAAAAATGATCTGGAATTCCATGTCTGGAACAAGCTGGAAGACATGCCCGATCCGGAAGTCGGGTTCGCCAAGACCCACGAGATGATCCTCCGTTTCGGAGAACCCGCCGCGCAGTACGATACAAAGGCGCTCATGGCCTGGATCAACCAGCCGCTCATGGCCATCACCACTCCCCAGCAGTATCTTTCCACCGGCGTGTTCGGGACCTTCCTCCCCGCCGACCAATCCCGCTGGAGCGCGGCGGAGGAGTATCTCCTCAAATCCGCCGAGAACGCCGGGAAAACCCGCGCCGCGCAGAATATTTACGGTGTCCGAAATTATGGCGACGTTCCCGGAGTCCGGTACGTTCCCATCTATTACAATATGGAATACGACATCATGCTTGGCCCGGCGGTGCAGTACGCCCGTACCGGCAAGCGGGTCTATTTCGACGAGACCGATATCATGGCTTGGCATTTCATGGATGTGGACGTGCTGCACGCCTCCAACAATCCCTTGAACGAACTGGGCCAGCACATGCATTTCACCGACCATGCCAAGGGCGAAACCCACGCCGGGCACGGCACGGTGGAGGGTCTCTGGCACTACTACATGCTCACCGGCGAACCCCGCGCGAAGGATGTGGCGGTGGGGATCGCGGACTGGTTCTCCAAAATCGCGGCATACAAGAACTTCCTCGATTACCGCGACGACGAGGAACGCACCATCGGCTGGTCCCTGAAAGCACTCGTTTCCAGCTACCGCGCCACGCAGGACCCGCGCTACAAACTGGCGGCCCAGATGATCGTGGAACAAGCCATCGCCGGGCAGAAGGATACCGGCAACTGGGATCACTATCTCTATCCCAACGAAGACAAGCACCGTCCCACCTGCCTGGGCGGGAAGCCCTGGATGGTGGGCATCGTTCTTCAGGGAATGAAACGCTATGACGAGGAGTTCCACGATCCCCGCGTCCAGAAACTCATCTGCAACGCCGCGGACTGGATGATCTGGAGCAACTACGTCTATATGACCTGCATCGACGCCCAGCCCGCCTCCACCTGCGGCCCCACCCAC
>CAYRTQ010000412.1:0-3760 GCA_964426865.1 uncultured bacterium | reverse complement strand
TCCGCATACACCGGTGCGGAGGTCAACTACAAGGACCTGATGGATTCCCAGATGCGTCTCGGGCCGACCGAATACGCGCTCGGCAAGGCGGATCTCAAGGCGGTCATCCCCGCGCCGGGTTCGGAATTCAAACCGGAAGTCAAGCAGGCGGAGAAAAAGAAGGGATAACGACCCGAGAGCCTCAAACGGGACTCGCGTGAAATAATTTTAACGGAGGATACACATGAATATGGGCCGTCGCACCTTTATACGGTCTTCAGCGGTCACCGGAGCGCTCGGAACCGCGGTTCTGTCCGCCCACGCGCTCACCATTCCCGACCCGCCGCGCCGGGCGCAGCTCAAGCTCTCCTGTCAGGAGGGCATCGCGCCGGGGAAAACGCTGGCGGAAAAACTCGATTTCATGGAAAAAAGCGGCTATGTGGGGCTTGAAGTGAACGGTGGCAACCTGCCCGAACGGGTCACCGAGATCCAGGACGCCCTGAAAGGCCGTCCCATCAGGATGAGCGCCATCTGCGCCGGATTCAAGGGGGTCCTCATTTCCGATGACCCGGCCATACGGAAAACCGCGCTGGAATCCATGAAGGAAATCCTCACCGCCGCCGGAGCGCTCGGCTCCACCGGACTCATCATCGTGCCCGCGTTCAATGGCCAGACCAGGCTCCCCAATCACGAGGCACGGCCCCTGCTCATCGAACTCCTGAAAGAGCTCGGCGAGCACGCGGTGCATGTACAATCCCGCATTCTCCTGGAGCCGCTGAACCGCAAGGAGGCGTTTTTTCTCCGTCAGGTGGCGGACGCCGCCTCCATCTGCCGCGATGTGAACAGCCCCGGTATCTGCTGCATGGGCGATTTCTGGCACATGACCTGGGAGGAGACCAGCGATATGGGGGCGCTCCTCTCCGCCGGAAGCTATCTCCATCACATGCACATCGCCAGCCGCAAGAACCGCAAGATGCCCGGCGAGGACCCGGGAGACTCCTATGTCGATGGTCTCCGCGCGCTCAAGATGATCGGCTACCAGGATTACATCAGCCTCGAATGCGGCTCGGTGGGCGATTCGAAAGTCACCATTCCCGCCGCGGCGAAACTTATCCGCGCGGATTGGGGAAAGGCGTAAAAGACCGGGGCAAAAGCACGGAGGCGCAAAAACATAACGCCCCTCTCCCATTTGGAGGAAGGGGGGCGTTTATTTGTCTTTGCGTTAGAGCGATCGCGCGGCTTCGGCGGCGATATGCCCGGCAAAGGCAGTGACAAATGTTTTGAGACCGGTGAGTTCTGACAATTCGGAATACTCGCCGGTATGCAGGGCTGAACGGGGGGCAAGAAGGAGCGTCGCAGCGGTATACAAATTCTCCTGCATCAGCTTGCGACAAAGAATATTATACCGGTCGGCGTAAGATGCCTCTTGAAATTCAGGAAAAACCTCGAAATGCGGCGAGTTGTCTTGGACAGGCGACCGTGAACTTTCGTCGTCCTCCAGCAGCATCAGCCACCCTACAAATGGTCGCGGACTCTCCCCGAAACCACCTTCCCGGTAAGCGGTCCATAAATCCACCGCGGTTCCGATTGCTTCTTCCGCCCGATTATTGAAATTATTTCCGAAAGAAGGCCCCACCTGGCTTTTGAATTCAATGGCCGCAATGAGCTGCCGTTCATTCAAAACAAGGATATCCCACTGTTTGGTGGGGCGAAAATAGCCGGGGAGAGTAAGCACCCTGCGTTCCAGGCATACCTCGGCATGTACGAGGCCGTTTCGCAGAACGATATCCTTTGCCAATGCAATAAAGCCATCCATATTCTTTCCAGCGGTGACTCCGGGACGCTCTCCCTGATCGGCTTTACCGCTTTCAACCTGCTTGAGACGGGCGGCTTCACGGTTTCCCCAAAACGCACGAATGGCTATCTTCGCCTGATTCTGATAATCGGCCAGATCAATGCCCATGCCTGTCAGCTCCCATTTCCGCCCAAAGCGGCTCGTTCCTCCGAAGAAAAGCGATACAGATCAAATATCGCCCGGTTGCATTCCTCGGTATTCCCGGAAGAGGCGGCCTGCATAAGGAACTTTTGCACCTGAGCCGGGATATCTTTCCATTTTGGAATTCTGATCCTCCGGAGATATTGCGCCTGGAAACGGAGGAAATCTCCCCTCATTTTCGTCGAGTATATCGATACAAACAGTTTCGCGATGCCGGATCGTAACACCGCTTGCAGCGCCTTCAGGTCCCATTCCGCGGAGGTGATATAGTACAGATTATGGTGCGGATAGAAATGTCCCTCATCGTACACAACATGCGCGTCACCCTTGATATCCGGGATCAGTAATTTCGGCGTATATGTCAATTCCGGGTATATTCGATCAATGGTTCGATACCAATTGTTGGGATTTTTCTTAGCGCAATTTCTTTTTCGAATCACTTCTTCATGCTGTTTCAGATAGCGCGCCAGCTTCGGATATTTGGCCAATTCGACCGGGGCGCCATCATCACGGAAAGGATTGATCACCCCACATCCATGCCAATGGATAGTCCCGCTCTCGATATCCCCGGTTTTGATGAGCGGAAGCTTACGGTCCGTTTCTACATCCATTGTTTCAAACGGTCCGATATATACAGAATCCGCGCCGGTGGCCACCCCGATCCCAACCATGCACCCAGCACTTTCAATCACGGGGTATTCTGCTTCGAGACGCCGTACAATCGCCAACTGGTCAAAGGATTGCAGTATCCAAGGGTCCTGAGACCTGGCCACATCGTTTATTTCCACAACCTCTTTCCCCGCTTCAAGCGAATCGGAATGCATAACCCGGGCCAGTTCCATGAGTTTTTCGCTCTGTATCCGTGGACGACGTGCGATACGGGTCGGCCCGCTCTTCTCCCGCCGGATAATCGTAATCGCGGGATAGGCGATTACCTCGCTTTGGAACGCGGGTGTATCCACCATATCGACATAATACGTCAGGTGATACCCTTTCGCCACCTTCGCCCGGAGCGGGCCTCCGTACTTGTTTTTCATCCACCGGTCCGAACAAATGAAACCCATCGTTCCGCCTGTCGCCAAACTGCTCAAACACCGCTCAATGAAAGGAACATACAAATCGGCCCGGTCATAAATTGTTCTATATCGCGCCCGGTACTCCGCCATCAGTTCGTTCGGTATGAGCTCCTGGCGGACATACGGTGGATTCCCGACCGTATGGGTAAAGGACTGCGGAATATCCGCCAAAAGAAAATCCCCTACGATAATCCATGCCTCCAACAGTCGTTGCGCATCGCTTTCCGAAATTCCGTGTTCCGCCAGAATGATTTTCAGCTTTCCGCGCGTGCTCTCAACACTCTTCCGGTGCACCTCGACCGCCCGTATCGCTCCGGTCAGGTCATCGACAACTTGTGAGTCATTTACCACGTGGGACCGGGAACTCTCCAGTAGGCGGTTCACCACCGGTATCAAAAAGTCGCCTTCGCCGAACGATGGCTCCAGCAGCCGAAACGTGTGTAAAGGCTGATCCACGGTGTACCCGGTCAGGTCAAGAATGAACTCGACCACCTCTTTCCGGGTAAAGATCGCCCCACGATTATCACGCTCGACCTCCGCGAAATCGTCCGCCGGTTCAGCCGTATCGGTGAAAGCGAAGCTAAGCTGTTGGGCCTGATAAGATAAATTCATGGCGGGAGGCTCGGAAAAATGATGAGAGTTGAATGGCGTAATAGTATAACTATATACACACCGGGAAGGGCGGAGTCAAGGGAAAAAAAAGCCCCGT
>CAYRTQ010000411.1:0-3760 GCA_964426865.1 uncultured bacterium | reverse complement strand
CGCATCACGATGAAAAGCCTGCACCTCGAAATCGGAAAGCACCCCCGACTGTCCCCGCTCCTTCCACCGGGCATGGTGGAGACGAAAGAGGTCGTCGAGAAAATCGGCAAGGGTATCCGCATCCGCCCGTTCAAGGTGGAGATGTCCCAGGTTTTCCAGTTTGCGTTTGCCGAGACGCACCTTACGCCGGTGTGACGAGGAGAGTCCCGCCATATACCGGCTCATTGAGGACGGAAGGGAAACCACCGGGCAGACCGATAACGGGGACACATTCACCTGAAGCCCGTTCGGATACCGGGCGGTGAGCAGGGGGGAATCCTCCCTCAACTCCTGAAAATCGCAGACATCCCACCACGAACGCTGGCGTTCGAGATGACGGAGGATCATCTGCGTTCCCGATTCCGCGACCAGCGGTTCCACCAGGATATCCTGATAATCAGTGATACCGGCGCCGATAAAAAGAACCCTGCGGAGGCTTTCCCCCGGATTCTGCTGAATATAGAGTGGAGCGAGACCCGCGAGAACGCCCCGATAGTACAGCGCCGATGACCAGAGATTTCCCGGACGGAAATGACGCCACCAACTGAGATTCCACGCCGGGGACTGGAACGGGGTGGCATCGGGACAGCGCCGCTGGAGACGCAGCCATTCCCCGGCGATTTTCTCGAACTCGACAATATCCGTGATCTCCCGGACTTCGAAGAATTCAAGCGCCGGAGATCGACGGAGCGCGGGGCGCGGATATTCCAGCAAGGATTCAGGCATCAAGTATCTCCCGGTACACGGAAAGGTAACTCCGGAACATTTTTTCCAGCGAGAAGCGTTCCCGCGCCGCCCGGAGGCAGGTCCGCGGGTCGATGGCGTCCACCTCGCGGATGGCTTCGGCCATCTCCTCCACATTCCGAACGATGAAACCCGTGATTCCGTCCTCGACAATCTCCGGGAGCGCACCCGAGGGAAATGCGATCACCGGGGTCCCGCTCGCCAATGCCTCCATCGCCACGAGGGAACTGGTTTCCGGAACAAGGCTCGGCGCGAGCAGGCATCGGGCGGCGGCCAGCAGCATCCGCTTCCCCGCTCCGCCCACCGCACCAATGAACCGAGACCGTCGGCCATCCAGAAAAGGCAAAATTAGCTCCTCATGATACCGGATATGGCTCACGTATGGGAACACCGTTCCGGCCAGGATGAAGGGAACCCCGGCGAGTCTGGCGGCCTCGATGGCGTGGTGGAATCCCTTTTCCGGGCAGATGCGCCCAAGCGAGAAAGCAAACCGGGCTTTCCGTTCCTTCGGCGCGTACGAACCCACTTCCACTCCGTTCCCGATATATCCAAGCAGCGCGGGCAGAGCCGGGCAGGAACTCTGCTGCGAAAAAGAAACACACACCAGCCATGTCCGGGGGCGTTCCGGGACCAAGGCGCGGGAATCATACCACGAAAGCGGCAGATGCAGGGTCGCCAGAACCGGAACCCCCGGCGGCGGAAGATACGCCTCGAAATCGAGACCGTGCATATGCACGAGGTCTATGCGTTCGGATCGCAGCGCCCGCTCGATGGCCGCGCGGTATTCTCCGTGGATTTCCCCTCTCAGACGGTCATCGATGATACCCCGCACGGCGGGGGTTTCCACCAGACGGCCCGCGGTCGAGGACCCCTCGCAGGCCAGGACGATGGACCGGTGCCCGTCACGGGTGAGCGCACGGTCCAGAATACCGAGGACCTGTTCCGCTCCACCGGCGGTATCCGGACGAACCGGAGCGAAGGGGTATGCCACGCTCAGCACGGTCAGTTTCGAGGTCATTTCCCCTCTCCCAACTCCGTGAGCGCCCATTTCACCCACGCCCGCCACCGTTCGCCGGAAATACCCCAGTCATACCGTTCATAGAGCAACGCGCCCTCATGCGGCGGACGGGTGAAATCATAATCCGGAGCCATGCGGAACCGCTCGAAGGTATCCGGGAAAGCCGCCAGCACGTTCCGCTGGCTTCGGAAGCACCGCATCATTTTCGATTTCAGTTCCCGCTCCCCGTCAGTGAGGACAACCGTCCGCTCAGGATATTCCCATGAAGAGAGGAATTCGTAGACCGCCCATCCGCTTTTCCCGACATGGTACATTGCGTATTCCGCCACGGGGATGGGAGGCGCGCCCCGACGGGCGTTCAAACGAACCGCAGCGTTCACCACGAAAGCCACCGCGTCATGGTCCGGATGCCCGCCCTCATAGGGGGGAGCCAGCACCAGGGAGGGTTTCATCAGGGCCAGGATTTCCACCAGCGAACGGGTGATTCCGGCCAGATGAAAGGAGGCTTCCTGGTCCGGAACATCGATGAAACGGCAACGCTCCGGGCCGATTCCCCCCAGGGCGAGCGCCTCGAACAATTCCACCCGACGCGCGCGGGCATACTCGCCCCGGGTGGAGAAACCCGCCGCATGCGCATCCCGGAGATTGTTGGGGGAGCCGTCCGTGACATGCACGAACCACAGCGAGTCACGCAGCAGGGGAAATCGTCCCCCGGCTCCGCATACCTCGTCATCGGGATGAGCCGCAGCGATCAGCACCGGGCCGAATCCTTCCGGGAGGGGGACCTCTCCGGCGAGAATGGCCAGAGGGTCCGTCCCGACACCGTAACCGCCGGTTTCAGGAGGCATACCGTTTCACCATTCTGGCGCAGAAATCCGCATACCGTTCCACCTCCCGCGGCGGGCTGGTATGGTTCGGTTCCACACCGAGAAAATCGGGAGTGAAACAGAAGGTTGCAGTCACCCCGAAAGGCTCCAGCGTCCGCATCAAACGGTCGAACCAGGCGTCGGCGCCGGGGCGGAAACTGTCCGCCCAACTGAGCCCGGTGCGGAGATAGGTCACTCCCAGTTCCCGCATGTGGCGAACCGCGCTGTCGAGACGGTGATCCTCGAAATGAAACCACTGGCAGAGGCCCATTT
The DNA here is from genome assembly GCA_964426865.1 of uncultured bacterium. GTDB lineage: Bacteria > Latescibacterota > Latescibacteria > Latescibacterales > Latescibacteraceae > JAWLHT01. The sequence continues at coordinate 820 of CAYRTQ010000411.1, read as the reverse complement.
CCGGGGTATATTGACGGAAATTCCGCAGAGCCGGTTTCGGCTCTCCGTCTTCCCGCAGCAGCCCCATGTAGAAATGGCGGTAATAGGACGAACCCTCCGCCTCACGGTGACGGGTGGTGGCGGGCCAGGCGCGGGGAAGGTCATAGAGGCTATACCAGTGAATGCGCGGAGTCTTTCCGATGAGCAGTTCGGCGGTCCTTCGCAGGCCGAACTCCTGTATCTCGTCCGCGCCAAACGTGGAACATCCCACCTCGGACACCCAGACCGGCAGGTCGGTTACCGCCTGTATTTCGCCCAGTTTTTCCGGCCATTCATGAATGGTCCAGTGGTTCCAGTCCAATGGAAACCCGTGCACCGCCACCGCATCCATATCTTTCAGCGCTCCACGGCTCTCCATGAGCTGAATGAAACTGGGATCTATGGGCGAAATGCCGCCGAACACCCGGATCAGGCGCGGATTTTCCGCTTTCACCGCTTCCGCGGCCTTCCCCACCATGTCCGCGAATATGCTCCAGCCGGAATCCACGTTGAAATCCCAATGGGACAGATTGTTCGGCTCATTCCAGAACATGACCGATTCAACCATGCGGACCGCTCCTGAAAAAAGGTTGTATATGACAAATCGGCATTCCCGGAGGAACAGCGGTCCCGAACCGCTCCTATCTTCTCGCCGCGAGAAGCCGTATGGCCTCACGGTATCCGTTGACCGTCCCGATGTCCACATAGGAACTCCCCGCGCGAATGCCTTTCGCCGTTCCGCCCTGACGGATGAAGGAATTCACGAGAGTCCCGAAGTATTCATCGCTGCGGTTGCGGTCGC
>CAYRTQ010000410.1:0-3771 GCA_964426865.1 uncultured bacterium | reverse complement strand
GTGCAACGGGGGAAAAGCGGAGAAGAAGGGGGGACTTTTCCGGCTCGGCCAGCGGGAAAAGGAGAGGAGAAAGAGGATCGCGGCCTCATTTCTCCGAATAGCTCTCTTCCTCGGAGGGGAAGTTTCCGGAGCGCACATCTTCGATATACCGTCGGAAGCAGTCCGCGGCGATATCTCCGAGTTCGGCGTAACGCCTCGCGAAACGGGGTTTGAACGCACTGAACAGCCCCAGAAGGTCCGGAGTCACCACAACCTGGCCGTCGCAGCCCGCCCCCGCGCCGATGCCGATGGTGGGAATGGAGAGCCGTCCGGTTATCTCGGCGGCCAATTCACGGGGAACCTTTTCCAGCACCACCGCGAACGCGCCCGCATCTTCCACCGCCGCCGCATCTTCCAGAACCGCCTCGCGATTTTCCCGTCCCTGGAGTTTGAATCCACCGAACGCATTCACCGACTGGGGGGTCATCCCCACATGCCCGATCACCGGAATTCCGGCCTCGACCAGACGGCGGATGGTGTTCCGCATGGTGACTCCGCCCTCGACCTTGACCGCCTTGCAACACGTTTCCCGCATGATCCGCCCGGCATTCCGGAGGGCGTCCTCCGCGCTCACCTGGAACGTCATGAACGGCATGTCGACCGCCACAAACGCCCGGGCGACCGAACGCGCCACGATTTCGCCGTGGTAGATCATCTGATCCAGGGTCACCGGGATGGTGGTTCTTCGCCCCTGAAAAACATTGCCGAGCGAATCGCCCACCAGAACGAGATCGATGCCCGCCGCATCGAGCATCTGCGCGAACAGGGCGTCATAGGCGGTGAGACAGGTGATACGGACGCCCTCCCGTTTCATCGCCCGGAAATCGTTCACTGTAACGGGCCGTACCGTCATCACTTGCCTCCGGGATGGTAGAAGGTTATTCCGCTGCGCGGAGCCGCGATTTTCGCGATCAGATCATGAAGATCGCGTTCGTTGGTCACGAAATTGATGTTGTCGGTGTTCACAATGAACACCGGCGCCGCTGTATAATGAAAAAAGAAATCGTTGTAGGCATTGTTGAGCGCCTCCAGGTATTCCCGGGAGATGGTCCGCTCGTAATTGCGGCCCCGGAAGGTGATGCGCTTCATGAGATGGTCGGTGGAGGCCTGGAGATAAACCACGACATCCGGGACCGGTATTTTCGGCTCCAGCGCCTTCCAGAGGGTGTCGTAGAGATCCAGTTCGTCGTCGTCAAGGTTCACCGAGGCGAATATGCGGTCCTTCTGGAAAATATAGTCCACGATGAGCGGAGAGCGGAAGAGGTCCGGAAGGGGAAGCTCGACATGCTGTTTGTACCGCGAGATGAGGAAATAGAGCTGCGCCTTGAAGGCATACTCCCGGGGAGAGCGGTAGAATTCCTGAATGAACGGATTTGTCTCGAAATCCTCCAGCAGACAGTAGCCGCCGAAATAGTCTGCCAGGAGACGGCAAAGACTGGTCTTGCCAACCCCGATCACCCCCTCGATGGCGATATACCGGTGCGAACACCGTATCAGATTCGAATCCATAACCGAATGATTTCCCTTTCCCTTCGGTAACGCGCTCTTCGAAAAGCTCCCGGTTCCGGGCCTCCGCTCACTACAGCAAGCCGGGGCGGTCCTCCCGCCCGATCCCGCGGTTCACTCCCCGGCTCTCTCCATGCGGAAAGGAGCCTCAGAGCTCTCCCGCGGTTTTCTCCATCACACACTGAGCGTCAGATCGTCCATCCGCTCCACCCCGCCGAGCTCGACCTCTTCCAGGAGCTGCGCGATGCTCTCGTCCAGCATGGGATGCACCAGATCCGGCGCGATATCGGCCAGCGGACGGAGAACGAATTCCCGCTCGTGCAGCAGGGGATGCGGCAGAGTCAGTTCCTTGGTGCTCATCACCTCTTCATCGTAGAACAGCATGTCGATGTCGATGACCCGCGATTCCCACTGGGCGTGGCGAACCCTTCCCATGCCCCGCTCCACGGTCATGCAGGCCTTGAGCAGCTTCTTCGCTTCGAGCGTGGTTTCCACCCGTATCACGGCATTCAGATATTTCGGCTGGGAGGAGTCTCCCACGGGGTCGGTTTCATACACGGACGATGCCTCCCGTACCACGATCCCCTCCACTGTGTTCAGACGCTGTATGGCTTCAGACAGGTTTTTAAACCGGTCTCCCAGGTTCGATCCGAGTCCCAGATATGCATTCACTTTTTCATCTCGCATTGCAATTGAATTTCAACCGTATGAAAGGGAACCGTCAACGGCGCCCGCGGTTTGCGGACCCTCACGGTCACGATCCCTTCCGTGACAAATCCAGACACATTTTCCATGATTTTCCCGGCCAGCCGTTCGAGAAGGTTGCAGGACGCCCCCTCCATAACCGTCCGGACCGCATCGACGATACGGGAATAGCTGATGGTGTCTTCGAGACGGTCGCTCGCGGCGGGGACGGACAGGTCACGATGGACCTCCACATCCACCTCGAACGGCTGCGGGAGTGTTTTCTCTTCCGCATGCACCCCGTGGAGCGCCATGAACTGTAACCCGAGAACCCGAATCGCGTCCAATTCCTCTCCCTTCACACCCGGTATGCGGGAATCCGGCCCGAAACCATTCCCAAACCTTCGAGTACGAGATCGGGGCGGTACCGCGCCGGAATGCCCAGCGAACGGTGCAGCTTTTCGCCATTTCCGCCGGTCACCGCCACCCGCCCGTCCGCTCCCACCAGTTCCGCGGCCCGCTCCGCCAGACAGCGCACCGCTCCGGCGGCGCCCAGGGCGATGGCGCGGGAGATGCAGGTTTCCGTGCTGGTCCCGATCTCGGAAGACAACTCCCCCGTCTTCACGTCCGGAAGACCGGTGCGCGCGGAAAGTGCGAACGCCATCGCCTCCTCGCCGGGGAAGATGTACCCGCCCCACACGGCCCCGTCCCGCGACACAGCGTCGATGGTCACCGCGGTTCCGGCGTCGATGACCACGCACGAATCCCGGAAAAGACGGTACGCCGCGAGAGCGGCCAGGGCGCGGTCGATGCCGAACCGCTCGGGATGGTCGTAACGCACATCCATTCCGATGTCCCGGGCGGTCCGGACGACCCGCAGCTTTCCCGGGGCGAAACCGGCCAGGATTTCGAAAAGCGCCGCGCCGTATTTCGGCGAAACGGAACAGGCGGCAATGCTTTCCGGAACGGATTTCCCCAGAAGTTCGCGCACCACCCCGGCCAGTTCTTCCGGGGAAGGCGGATACGTCAGATGCGCGGTATCCCGCACCGTTTCCCCATTCCACCAGCCGAAATGGAGCCGTGAATTCCCGCTGTCGAAAAGTGCGGTCACGGCATCGGGCTCCTTGCCCCCGCCTGAGGGAGCGAATCGTCTTCGCCCGCGGCGCGGACCTCGTACACAGGGAGGAAATGCTCCAGGAACACCTCGAGAATGCGGCGACGGTCGGGTGCAATTCCGGTTTCCAGAAGAAGGGAGGTCGCTCCGGGCAATTCAGCGGCCCGGAAATCCTCCTCATCCTGCGCGATATTCACCCCCATGCCGAGCACGAGGGAGCGCACCGCGTCCCCCCCGGTCACCGACTCGATGAGAATGCCGGCAAGCTTCTTCCCGCGGCTGGTGACATCATTGGGATGCTTGATTTCGAAACGGGTCCCGGTCAGTTCCCGGAGCGTTTCCACCAGCGCCTCCGCGGCATCCACGGTCAGCCCGCCCATCCGGGCGAGAGCGGAGGGCGGCGGCATGATGACCGAGGTCCACAATCC
>CAYRTQ010000409.1:2475-3793 GCA_964426865.1 uncultured bacterium | reverse complement strand
TTTCATCCCCAGGGGTGACCTCTTTGGTCATGTCAGGTTGAATTATTTTTCGTATAAAAGAATGCCCGGAACCACGGGAATCTTTCGGCATACGAGTCAAGGTCAGACCGGGAATATAAAAACGGCCCCCGATCCCTTTGGACGGGACCGGAGGCCGGAAATTACGGTTCCTTGTCCGGGCGCTACTGGAACACCTCGGCGCTGAACACCTCGATGGTCGTTCCCTTTTCTTTCCAGGCGCTGGCCGGGAGGCCGGCCTTGCGGCAGGTCTGCTCCAGGAAGGTCTGAAGGTCCCATCCGTATTCGGTGGCCACCTGGGGCAGGAGAAGACCCCGGTTGTACCCGCGGGTGATGATGATGCCGTCGCGACCGATGACAATCTCCTTTACATCCTTCACCGTGCGGATGGGGGTGAGCACGCTGATTTCGAAAGTGATGTCCTTCAGTTCCGAAGGCTGCACGGGATTGAAGCGGGGATCGTGGAGCGCCGCCGCCTCGGTCATGTCCGCCACGGTGGTGATGAGCGGACGGGCGCTGATGATGTTGCCGATGCAGCCGCGCAATTGGCCGCGCTTGTTCAGGGTGACGAAGGCCCCCCATTTTTCGCCCAGCTTGCCGCTGAAATTATCGAATTTCGGGATCTGGCCGGTCTTCACCACGGAATTGAGCGTCTGACGCACCACGTTGCGGAGAATTTCCTTCTCGTCCTCCTCCAGCCCGAGATCCACGCCGACCTCCGGCTCCTCCTTCGCTTTCGCTCCGGTTTCCCCACCCTCTCCGGGCGTGCTGAACGCCGCGGCCAGATATCCCACCACGCTCCGGGTGTCCCCGGTGACATCCCCGGAATTGGCCATGTGGAGGACCGTGGCCCGGGTCGCGCCCAGCGCCTGACATGCCATCATGGTTGCCGCGATGGGTCCCCGTCCGCAGACATGGCTGTTTTCCACCCCGCGGTCGGTGATGAGACCCTCGAAATCGAACGCCTCGATATATTTGCGGACCCTTTTGTCATACTCGCGGGCCTGGGCCGAGGGGAAGAAATGGGACATGTCGGAGGAGCCGACGATGAGAGCGTTCTTTCCCTTCACCGCAGCGGCGATGGCCTTGGCGAGCATGGCGCACGATTCCGGCTCCTGATCGCCCATGATGATGGGGACCAGTTGGAAGCTTTCAAGCGCGTACTGGAGGAAGGGAAGCTGGATTTCCAAAGCATGTTCCATCCGGTCCCCGTACCCGGTGAAATGCCCCATATCGGAGGGGCGAATGGAATCCGAGGCATCGAATCCGGCAATGGCCCGCGCCGTTTCGGCATCCACGG
>CAYRTQ010000409.1:0-2465 GCA_964426865.1 uncultured bacterium | reverse complement strand
GTTCCATCCTGCCCCCGTAGCCGGAGAGGTGTCCCACGGTCGAGGCCCGTACGTTGTCGGAGGGATCGAAATCCACGATGGCCTGCGCGGTGACCGTATCCACCTGCGCCGTTCCGAGCGGGGTTTCGTACGCGCCGACAGTGAGTACCGAGCTGAAGCGGAGCTGGGGATCGACATGGTTGGGAGCGATCACCAGCACCGTGTCATACCGCTTTCCCCGGATCTGGCCGTAGGCGTACGCCGCCACCGGCCCGGAATAGACATGCCCGGCGTGGGGGGAGACGATACCCGCGATCATCCCCGGCACGGGGGCGGCCTTGGCTTGCTGCATGTATTTCCCGATGGCCTCGCGGAGGCTGCGCGGGTCAGCCTCGTACCAGCTCCCGGCCAGCGCGGCATGACGGATGTTCGGCTGCGGTGTATCCATATTGGGCGTCTCCTGTTTTGTCTGGGAATTTCCCTGACAGGCAAAAAGCGGCGTAATCAGCAACAACAGGCGGAATACCGCACGGATTCTCCTCATGCTTTTTCCCCCGATCATGACCATACCCCCGGAATGGGAGCGCCGCAGAATCCACAGGCCCCGTTTTTCATGGCGTTTCGGGATATCCGGTATCCCAGACGCTCGATGAGCGTTTTCCCGCATTTCGGGCAGTGGGTCGATTCCGCCGGGTGGCCCGGAACGTTCCCGATGTAAACGAAATGCATGCCCTTGTCCCGCAGGATGTCACGGGCGCGCTCCAGCGTCCGCACCGGGGTGACCGGCAGCGTGGTGAGACGGTACATGGGGTGGAACCGGGTGAAATGCACCGGCACATCGGGGCCGACCTCGCCCATGAGCCAGTCTCCCATGGCCCGGAAATCGGCGTCGCGGTCGTTCAGGGTCGGGATGGTGAGATGCACCAGTTCCGTCCACACACCGAGCTTGCGGAGGAGCTTGATGGTGGCGAGGACCGGAGCGCGGTCTCCGCCGGTCACTTCCCGGTAGAAGGATTGGGAAAAGGCCTTGAAATCCACCTTGTAGCCGGAAATCACCTCCGCCAGTTTCTCCAGCGGCGCGGGATTGATGAATCCGTTGGAGACGACCACGCTCCGCAGTCCGGCTTTCTTCGCGGCGGCGGCGGTGTTGCGGGCAAACTCGGTGAACACGGTCGGCTCGTTGTAGGTGAACGCCACCACCCGCGACCGGGAGGAATTCGCCTCGGCGGCCACCATCTCCGGAGACAGGGCCCGACCGGGATGATCTTCCGGACGGGCCTGGGAAATCTCGTAATTCTGGCAGAACTTGCAGGTGAAATTACACCCCACGGTGGCCAGGGAATAGGCTTGCGCTCCGGGCAGGAAGTGGAAGAAGGGCTTCTTCTCGATGGGATCCACGTGGGTGGCCGCCACCCGTCCGTATACGAGGGAGTACAGGACGCCGCCACGGTTCTCGCGGGTGCCGCAAAAACCACGCTCCCCCTTCGGAATGGTGCAGCGGCGGGGGCATACTCCACACCGCGCTGCGCCGTTCCCCAGCTTCTCATAGAACCGCGCTTCCTTCGGTTCCCGGGAGGCTTCGCGGGAATCCGCGCATGCCACGACACCACTTTCCCCGAATATGGCGCAGGGAACGGCGCAACAGGCCAGAAAGCTCCGGCGTGAAACCGGTGCGCGGCGGGTGTTCTTCTCTTCCGGTTCGGAATCCATACATCCTCGAAAGCGCGGGTCGTTCACGTTCGTTCCGGACGGATGAAAAAACCATGCCCGTACTGCTTTTTCAACTGGATAGTGTTGGGTTCCGACTGCCGGAAGCCCCCTTCCGGCCCTCGCTTTGGCTCGCGCCACCTTCCCCCGTGACCGGGGGCAGGTAAAAAGTGTTTTCCTTGCCCTGCCCGCCCGGAGTGGGATGTCTTTCCTTCCACGCCGTTTACGGGGGGGAAGGTGGCCGCAGGCCGGATAGGGGGCTGCGGGTCACCGGGTGCCGCCAAACTTTTTTCCAGTTGAAAAAGCAGTATTCCGCCAAACAGAAAATGCAGATGAACTCTTTGGTTGGCTGGCTTCGACAAGCTCAGCTGGCGTCGGACACTGAGCCTGTGGACACTGAGCCTGTCGAAGTGTCAAAGCGAAAACCACTGGGTGCATGCCGTCACCCGATAATTAACCGTATTCTCCGCTTCCTGTCAAGGATTTGCGGGGAGGATGCAGGCGCTTGCGGTCAGCGCGGTTCGGCGGTTACCGGCGAGCCGATGGGAGTTTCCAGTCCAAGCGGAATCTGGATCCCGATCTGCTCCAGCAGTCCCTCGACGCCCCCGTCGGGGACCTTCTCCACGGTGAATTCCCGGATACGGTCGCCGCGCAGGGTGACGGTCGCCGGCTGCTCGGGAAGATGGACCTGCTTCCCCGTGGCCCGTATGGGGGGCATGCCCGCGAACAGCGACGGCATATCCCCGGTGTTGGTTCCGGTGATGTGCAGATAGAATTCG
>CAYRTQ010000408.1:0-3801 GCA_964426865.1 uncultured bacterium | reverse complement strand
AAATGCTCGTCCGAGCCGGAATCTATGGCATCCAGGACCTCGTAGGCCTCCTCGATGAGATAGGGCTTGAGACTCTGGTGTGTCTGCTCACGGTCCCAGGGGCAGCCGCCGGGAGCAAGCAGCCGCCGCATAATGACCACGAGTTCGTCGAATGACTGCATACGATCTCCTTTATGGTGACATCACGGGAAATGCATGAATTTTGATCACAGCCGGGCGTCTCCGGATTTCTCCCCCCTTTCGCCTCTTTTCTTTGGCAGGGGGAAGAGTATATCGGAAGACGAGCACCTTGTCAAATTGATAGTATTGGATAAACGTGTTTCCAATGTGCCGGCTTCGACAAGCTCAGCCAGCGGTAGACGCTCAGCCGGCGGCGGGCGCTGAGCCTGCGGACACTGAGCCTGTCGAAGTGTCGAAGCGCCATACCCAGCACGATCGACTTGACTATACCCGAGAGCAAAACGGGAAAAAAATATGCGATTAAACCGTTTCCAAGCCGGGAACGGCTCAATTTCCGTCCCCCGCATACCGAAAAAGCAAATATACCGCAATATGAACCGAAAGTCATGCGGGAGTATGGATAGAATACGGAATTCCCGAGGTTTCCGCGCGGAATGGCAGAAAATGTCCCGGCCAAACCCGTCCCGAACCGTTTTGTGATGCGGTTTTTGTATACTATCCTCTTGTGGTATACCGGGAAATAGTATAGTTTACCAAAAATGCGCAAGGAGCTTTCTCCCGAGGGGGAAAGCCATCGCCCTCGTCCGTGGAGATGGTTGGAACACCGGATGTTTACTGGGAAAGAGGACTATGATGGACATGAATCGCAGAAAGGGAGAAGACCGCAGGAGAGGAACGGTTCCCGCCGGTGAGGAACGCCGTGTCGGCGTGGAGCGGCGCGAACTCCTCAAGGATCCCGATCAGACCGCCGGCAGACTGCGCACCATTCCTCTCCTGGAGGGCCTGTCCACCGGACAACTCCTGAAACTGCTCGGCATTTGCTCCAAACGAGTATATTCCAGAGGAGAGGTCATCCACAAATCCGGAGAAGAGCCGGACAACATGTTCCTCCTGGTCCAGGGAAGGCTTCAGGTAATGTTTTCGGATGGCGTGGTGCTGGACAATTTCAACCCGGTGGGGATCGTGGGTGAACTGGGACTGATCACCGGCGAAAAGCGCTCCGCCACCATCGTGGCCGCCATGGACTGCATCGTGCTCATGTTCTGGAAAGAGGAGCTGTTCCGGATATTCCGCGAGGACACCGACCTGTGGACGAAGGTGCTCACCAACATTATTCACGATCTGGTGATCAAACTGCAGAAAGAGAGCGAAATACTGGAGAACCTGCAGCGGGTGCGATCCTTCGAAATCCTGTGATCCCCGCCCTGCGCGCCGTTTATCCGTCCCGTGCGGGGGAAAACAGTCCAGCCGGCATGGAATGAGCGAGGGACGGGCTTCGACTGCCCGCCCACGCGTTTTCCATCCCGCGAATCCCGATCCGGAATTCTTCCCTTTACTCCTCTGCCAACCGGAAGATGCAGGGTGCAGGTTGGCTGGCTTCGACAGGCTCAGCCGGCGTCGGACGCTCAGACGGCGTCGGGCGCTGAGCCTGTCGGCGCTGAGCCTGTCGAAGCGCCGAAGCGCAATCCATGTAACCGTATCGACTTGACAGCCCTCTACCCCTTTCTCTTCTCCTTTTTCAACCGCCGCAACTGCTCTCCGCGTATGAACCGTATGACCGGAGCGGGAATACGGGGATCACGCCGCAGAAAGGCATAGAGATATCCCCCCATGCGGCTGAATCCGCTGAGAACATAGGTCCGTTCCCGTAAACGGTGAATGCATTTGACCGTCTGGAACAACGGGTGGGAGCCATAGGTGTATTCCTCCGCTCCGGCCCGGAAACTGGCCCGCAGGAGAGTCCCCTGCGCCGTGCCGGTCGGACGGTGATGGACGACTTTCAGTTCGGGGATGGTCAGGACCTTCCAGCCGTGCATGCGCGCCATGTACTGCGAAACCGGGTCCTCCCCGCCATACCGCATGGGGATGTACCCCCCGATGGTCTCGTAGCATTCCCGCGTGAAGACCTGCACCGCCCCGGAAACACCGTAATGGTTGGCGAACCGCTCCCGCAGTTGCCCTTCCCGCTCCTCCAGGATCAATCCCCCCGCGATTCCCAGGCCTGGAATTCGCCTGAACTCTCCCATGATACGCTCATAGTAATCCGGACCGAGTGTCACATCGGCGTCCAGATTGCCGATGAACCGGTAATCCCCCACATCCAGCGCCGCATACCCGGCATTGAACGCGAATACCTTGGAACTGAAATCGCGCGCGGGACGGTTGCGGACTGTCAGGAGCCGCAGAAACGGGAACTCGCGGGCATACCGTTCCACGATCTCCCCGGTACGGTCGGTGGAGTTGTCGTTCACCACGATCCATTGCCGGGGAAGGATGGTCTGGGAAACAACAGACCGGAGCGTGTGTTCGATGTACTTCTCTTCATTCCGCGCGGGAGTGATCAGAACGTAGGTCATGTCCATGCACGATTTCCCTCCATTGAAAGCGGGATGCGGATTCCCTTGGTTTCTTGGAGCCGAATCCAGAGGCAAGGGAAAGCCTGTTTCCCGATATCGGAATGTATGTGGTATAAAGAACGCTCCGCCGGGATGCGGGGGATATGCGCCGCGTACGGCAGGTCCGTGTGCCTGAACCTATAAGAAGATGAGATAAATAAAGGCTCAAGACAAATTAAATGCGAAAAAACGAGACGAAGAGAAAAGCGTCTCGTTTTTTTATATACAAAATGAGGGACAGAAAAGGGAGAACTATTTACAAAAGCGGGAATTTACCGGGCCATGTACGGCGAGAAGTGGACAGGTAATATGAGGGCCGGAAAAGTCATGATGGTTTACAGGAGGGTGAAGAAAAAAACGGTCCGAAAATATGCGACGGGTTGACAGCTATGAAATGGACCGGGAAAGGACGCACTATTGACAGATCGGGAATGGACGCACTGTTGACCGTGAAAGCGGTGTTGGAAGAGAGTCGGCATTCCGGTACTTCCGGGGGAAGGAAGGCGTGAAGATCGCGAACTATGAAAGCGGTACCGGAAGTGGGTGGGCATTCCGGTACCGTCCAGCTGGAGGAGGATACTTTATTTTGTGGGCCAGGGAATGTCGATCTTCATGCTGCCATTGGGACCGGACTGCACGGAAATGACGTTGCTGGGAGCGCCGTAATTAACGGCGACGTAGAAATTCCAGTTTTTCTCGCCCGAAGGGGAGCCGGTATAGGATTTCCCGTACGGGGTCGCGGCGAAAACGGTGTAATAATAGGTGCCGGGAATCTTGCCGGTTATGGTTTTCGTGCTGTCCGAGCCGGTGTAGACCGTGGTGGAAAGCTTGTTGTCATCGAGGAGATCGCCGGAAACCAGTTTCGTGGAGGAGCTTTCCTCGACCATGTACGCAGTGGCGAGCGGAATCCGGGTCCAAGTCAGTACAAATGAGCTGTCGCCGGTGATTTTTGCGGGAGAAAGGATCGGAGCGGTGTCGAACATGGTGATGTCCACGGGAGTGGAGACATCGGCGGTTACGGTAATGTTGTCTTTGACGCCGGTATAGAGGACCTGGTCGAAGGACTCATCAATTGCGACCATTTCCAGGCGGTACCCGGACTGCGCGGCCACGGTGAGTTCTGCGGTGCCGCGCGTGCCCTCGTGCTTCAGATCCGCGCGAGTCACTTCCTTGCCGGAGTGGTACAGGTACACGGTGATCAGGTCGGGCGCTTCACGGAGAACGC
>CAYRTQ010000407.1:0-3884 GCA_964426865.1 uncultured bacterium | reverse complement strand
CATGTCGAACGGCTCGGAAACGGAAGTGTCATCCGCGAAAAGATCGTTCCCGCACGGAGAATTGGAAAGGATGAAATCCTTATTGAAAATTCTGTATTCGAAACCATGTCCATGAGCGGTCAATGTTTTTTTCGCCCGCTGCATGGTTTCATGGAGAAACGGTATCAGCGCCGGTTCCTTTTCGTACAGCACCACCTGAATCCTGCGTCGCCCGTCCAATGATGCGATACGGTCGCATACCGCGGCGGTCAGAATCCCCACCCCGGCTCCCGCATCGAGCAAACGCACTTTCCCCGCGGGAATTGAAGAAAAGAGCGAAGCCATGAAGTCCGCCACACTGCCGGGGGTGCCGAAATGCCCGAGTTTCTTGCGGGATTCCGGGGTGGTGATCGATTCATAGTCCTGCTGGAGACGGGCGGCGAAAGAGGTTATGGATGGGGAAATGGAAGGCTTTGGAGCTGGGAAGGGGGCGGGGGCGGATATAAAGGGAGTGGTTTCCATGGCAAGGATACTCGTTAAAGAATTTTCCTGTGTAATATGCCGTATTATAGGGGCGTGGAAGAATAAAGGCAAGGAATAATACAAAAAGTGTATATATACGGGCAGTTTATGGGATCTCTTCCGGAAAGGAGGCGTACTGTTTCAGTTTTGGACTGTATGGGGTGGCGGCAAAAAACGATACCCGCTTCGGGTCAAACCCAAAGAATGCCTTTGAATTCAGCCACCACCCCTTTGGCATTCCCTCTTACTTCCCCATCCCCAGCACCTTCTCCGCGTTCTTGTGATACACCTTCTCCAGCACCTCGTCCGGCAGGTAAATCCCGTAAATATTCCACCGTCCCTGCAGATGATGCCCGCCCGAGGGGTTGAAATACTCGTCGTCTGTCTCCAAAAACCGGTAATATATCCGGTAAGCCTCGGCGCTGGGCAGGGTGTCGGTGCCGAAGGTGATGCGGTCCTGGTATTTGATGAAGAACTTGCGGGCGGTGTAGGGTTGACGGCCCAGTTCGGAGATACGGGCGTCGATGTCGACGTAGAGGTTGGGATACTGGTCGAGCCACTTGGCGATCGTGGCGAGTTCCTCGGGCATGTTGGCCATGTGCGCGCCGATGAAGATGGTGTTCGGGTGACGCGCGATGACCCGGTTGCGCTGGGCGATGACATCGTCCTTTTTCGGGAATTGGGGGCCGTAGAAGAGCCAGTCCGGATGGGCGCCGAGTTCGTCGTAGCGCTCGTTGCGCTTGTCCAGCGGGGTGAAGAAGGCTTTCGGGTCGGTGATATGGATCATCACCGGGATACGCAGTTCGCCGCATTTGGCCCAGATGGGATCGATGCGCGGGTCGTCGATGGTGAGAAGCTTTCCGGACTTGTCACGGTCGGTGAGGCCGAGGGACTTGAATATCTTGAGTCCGCGCGCGCCCATGTTCACCGCTTCTTCCAGACGGGCGGCTTCCTTCTTGCCGAAACCGGGCTCGTCGATACGGCTGAAATCGGGGGAGAAGAAGACGATGAAGCGGTCGGAGACCGCCTTGAGTTCAAGGATGTGCTGCTTGTAGACATCGTCCTTGGAGAGGCCGTCGAGGGAGACGCAGGCTTTGACCCCGGCTTTGTCCATTTCCTGGAGGCATTTCCTCAGGTCCGCGCCGCCGCTGAACGCCCCGAGATGGTTGTGCAGGTCGATCACCGGGAATTTGGGTTTGTCGATACGGGTTTCCTTGACCACCATTTGGCTCACCGGTTCCCAGTCCCGGAGGAGAAGATCGCCGGATTGGGCCTGCTGGGCGAGGAGCGCGGCGGGCAGGGCCATGAACAGCAGGGCGGAGAACAGGGACGCGGGAGAAAGGATCATGGGTGGTCTCCTTATGGGGGCGCGGGCGGATGTGCACAGGTCTGTTTCAGGAAATTACACTGCCGGAGGAGCGAAGAAAAGGGGAAAATGCGATGGAAATGTGAAATCCGAAAGGTATTGCGCCGTTCAATCGCATGCGGGCGGTTTACCGGAAAAGTGCTTTCGGGCCCGCGCCTCCATGGTGCGGATGAAATCGGTCTTGGCCATGGCGTACTCGTTCATATCCTTCCAGTCACGGGCGGCGAGCCCGGCCTTGAGATGGGCGTACTCCCGTGCCGCGGGGGAATGTTCCCGCAGGTAATCGCGAAAGAGAAGATGGCGCTCCCAGAATTCACCGCCGCGCTGCACCATGTGGATATGATGGCTGCGCTCGCCTTCGGTGTCCCGTGTGAAAAAGCGCCGGTACGGCATCTCGTCCTCATAGTCCGGGATATAGCGGTATCCGAGAGAGACAATTCCCGGAACGCGCCCGTCCGCATGGGAGAAATCATCGAGTCCGATAAGAATGTCGATGACCGGTTTGGCGATGAGTCCCGGAACCGAGGTGCTCCCGATGTGCTCGATATCAGTGTTGTCCGGGAGAACCGTGCGGAGGCGCTCCCGTTCTTCCAGAAAATTGAGCGGCCAGGAAGGGTCGTACGGAACCAGAACGATATGCATAAATCATCCCCCAATAAATGGACCGGCCGCAAGCCGGCTTTCCCGCTCCGGTCCCGCCGCACCAACTCCTCCGGATATGTCTGCCGGGCGGGTCGAGAGACAAGGACCGGGGCAGGTATGGAGTCCTGCCCCGGCATTGTCATTCAGCTTTTATGCTTCGCGCCTTGTCGCGTCTCACGTTTCCTTCAGTTGCAGCGGCGTGCGCCATTTCATCTGCCAGTCGATGTTCGGGTGGAGCTTGTATTTACGGACATACTTCGCGGGATCCTCGGAGCCGATGATCTGGATTTTCTCCCGGTCCACGTTCCCCAGTCCGGCGTTGGCGCAGAAATTGAGGTAGCCCACATCGGCGATGTCCACCCCCATGAGGTCCGTTCCGATACGGTCCACAGCGATGACATCCGAACCGGCCAGCGCGATATGCTGATCCACCGGATCGCCTTTGGTGGGGCCTTCGCCTTCCAGACCCTCCAGACCGTCGATGATGGTGAAGTTCGGGCGGACAGCCTGCGCGACAGTGTAGAGGTTGTAGTGCAGCCACCACGGCCCGGCGCCGTGCATCATGGCCTTGTAGCTCACCTTCTTGAATATTTTCAGCGGCGCGCCCATCACCACGTTTTTGAGCCCGAGCGTAACCACCACGGCGTTGTGCGCCTTGGGGCGGGTGATGGAGAAGACATAGTTCTTCGGGTTGGTGAACGTGCTGATGAGGGGGATTTTCACCGGTTCGAGGTTTTTCCCGAGAATGAAATACGGTTCCGTGGGCTGTTCGTTCAGCTCGATGAACTCCACGTTGTATTCTTTCCGCACCGGGCCGTAGCCATAGTGATCGAAAAGCTTCTGCGCGCCCTCGTCGGAGGCGGTGGATTCGGCGATGATGATCTTTTTCTTGTAGATGGGCTGGAGGAAGTCCAGCAGACCGCGCACTGCGTCCGGGTGGGTGGCGGTCAGGGGAATGTAGGTCGCGGCCATGTTGACCTTGATCACCACCTGCTTGCCCTGAATCCCCGCGGCGATTTCCTTTTCGAAGGGTTTGAGCGCGTTGATCACCATCTGACGACGGTCGTTGCCGGTGACAAAGGATACTTTCGATTTGTCCGGGGCCTTGGGAAGCGCCGCCGAAGCCGAACCGGGACGCATCCCGGCGCCGAACGCAAAACCCGCCGCGCCGAATGCTGCGCCGCGGAGGAATCCCCGGCGGTTGGTCCCGCAGGGATACTGCTCATTCGAAGTGTTTCCGGCCATTGGTTCCTCTCTGGATATGCGATTGAGTGCTTTTATGAAAGTACAGCGCCTGAATGTCAAAAGAGAGGCTCTCCGCAGTTTTGTATGGGTAAACGGTAACGCTGCGGTTTTCGCCTGTCTTGGAAAAGCC
>CAYRTQ010000406.1:1204-3912 GCA_964426865.1 uncultured bacterium | reverse complement strand
CAGTCTCCAGTTCTTCCCCTATGGCTCCGTCACCGGAGGCCACGGGGAGAAATCCCAGCACGGCGTTCTCCTGATGCTGAAACGGCTGGGATTTACCGTCAATCCCCACATCGAGAAGCGCGACACGGCGGAAGGGGTATTGGAGTACATCCGCGCGTTCGAGGGGAAGCGCGACGAGCTGCCCTATGATGTCGATGGCGTGGTGGTCAAGGTGGATTCGCTGGACCAGTTCCGGCGTCTGGGCAACACCGCCAAGAGTCCCCGTGGCGCCATCGCCTACAAGTATCAGGCGCGTCAGGCGGAAACGATTCTCCACGGGGTTATTTTCCAGGTGGGAAGAACCGGAAGGGTCACCCCCGTGGCAGACCTTGAGCCGGTGTTCCTCGCCGGGTCCACCATCAGCCGCGCCACGCTCCACAACGAGCAGGAGATTGCCCGCAAGGATATTCGCATTCATGACACGGTCATCATCGAGAAAGGCGGCGAGGTCATTCCCAAGGTGGTGGCGGTGGTGCTCGAAAAACGGACGCCCGAGGCCGAACCGGTGCGATTTCCCGAGAACTGCCCGGTATGCGGATCGCCGCTGGTCCATCTGGGGGAGGAAGTGGACATCCGGTGCGTGAACGCCGCCTGCCCCGCGGTGGTGGAAAACAGCCTTCGCCATTTCGCCTCCCGCAACGCCATGAATATCGAGGATCTGGGGCCGAAACTCATCGTCAAGCTCATGGAATCCGGGATGGTGTGTGATTACGCCGACCTGTACGCCCTGACCGGTGAGCAGTTGGTGAATCTGGAGCGCATGGGGGAAAAGAGCGCCCGGAACATCATCGACGCCATCGAGGCCAGCAAGGGGCGCACCCTGGCGAACCTCCTTTTCGCTCTCGGCATACGGCATGTGGGCGCCGGTACGGCGCGGGCGCTGGCGGAACGGTTCGGCTCTCTCGACTCCATCATGAGCGCCGATGTGGAAACCCTGAAGGCGACCGAGGACATCGGCCCGGTCGTGGCGGAAAGCGTCTTCGATTTCTTCCGGAACGACCGCAACCGTCAGCTTGTCGAGCGGCTGCGGGAATACGGCCTCCCATTTGTCCAGGAACGTCCCCGGGGCGCGGTCATCGATGAATTTTTCGCCGGGAAGACGTTCGTGCTCACCGGCGCCCTCTCCGCGTTGACCCGCGACGAAGCCGCCGAGCGCATTCTCGCCCGTGGCGGCAAGGTCGCCTCCTCGGTTTCGAAGAAGACCGGATATGTCGTGGCGGGAGCGGAACCGGGTTCCAAACTGGACAAGGCCGTGACCCTGGGGGTGAAAGTTATGGACGAGGAGGAGTTCATGCGGCGTCTGCGCGGAGAAGCGTGATCGCGCACCCGTGGTTTTTGGACACGACAGAACAGTGATTGGATCAGGGCGCTCCGGAAACGGGGCGCTTTTTCTTTGAGCCTGACCGAACAGGACATGCTTCCATCAGCTTTTCATTCCGGTCATCGCGAGGGGAGCGGCGCGGTATCTTCCCTTTTCCTTTCTTCGCATGATCCCCGCGATTTTGCACGGTTATTCCATTTGACATTGTCGCCCGGGGATACATATTTTTCAGGCATGCCGGAGCATGCATCCCGCGCCGGAACTCTGGATGAACATGCAAATGGATATGCACCGCACACCGCAAGGAGACAGGGGAATGAAACGCACATCACGATGGTTCGGGTCGGTACTCCTGGGGCTGTTGCTCTCCTGCACGGCCCCGGATTTTGCCATTGCCCGGGAAAAGGGGAAAATCCCGGACGCGCTCACCGTCATCCACAGCAGAAAGAGCGTACGGAAGTATCTGGACAAGCCGGTAACGAAAGAACAGCTCGAAACACTCCTGCGCGCCGGGATGGCCTCGCCCACCGCGGCGGACAAGCGGCCCTGGGCGTTCGTGGCGGTCACCGACCGCGCCGTGCTGGACACGCTCCAGTACTCCAGCCCCAATACCAAAATGCTGCGCCAGGCAAAAGCGGCCATCGTGGTCTGCGGGGACACCCGCAAGGGACTGCGGAGCGATGTATGGGTGCAGGACTGTTCGGCGGCCTCCGAAAATATCCTTCTCGCCGCGGAGGCCATCGGCCTCGGCGCGGTCTGGTGCGGTATTTACCTCAATCCCGAACCCACCGCATATGTGAAGAGGGTCCTGAATCTCCCGGCGGAGGTTATCCCGCTCAACATCATCTCCATCGGGTATCCCACCGGGGAAGAGAAGTCCAAAAACAAGTGGGATCCCTCCAACATCCACTGGGACAAATGGTGAGCGGAAAAGGCGGAGTGATTGTCTGAACCGGGGTTCGTGAGATTGCCGTGGTCATAAGATTGCAGGGACGGGCCTCCGTTCCCGCCCTGGCGTATGCCGGGAGGAAACCCTTTGCCCACGGTTTGAACAGTGAGCGATTTTTGCTAAAAAAAGAGAGGCTGTTTTTCGGCCTCTCTTTTTTTATTATGATGCCTTCCCTTATTATCCGATCACCGCGTCTCGCCGCATTTCTGTTCGAAGAGGGTGATCGCCCGCCTGCGCTGGGGAGCGGTGACCAGCCAGTAGGCGAGCAGCGCCACGCCGGCGGTCAGGGCGAGTATCGAAGCGTTCGCCCAGTCATACTCGTACCGGACCAGGGAGATGATGATTCCGGTCACGCTCACCGCGGTTACCACCATCCCCCAGAGCAGGGGCGCGCCGGTG
>CAYRTQ010000406.1:0-1194 GCA_964426865.1 uncultured bacterium | reverse complement strand
CGATATGCACGGGAATGTGTGGGAGTGGTGTTCGGACGGGTTGGGGGATTACGCATCGACGTCGGTGGACGATCCGACGGGATCTGCGGCAGGCTCGTTCCGCGTGTTTCGCGGCGGCAGCTGGCTCGGCGGCGCGTGGGGTTGCCGGTCGGCGTACCAGAGCAGGGGCGCGCCGGTGTGAATCATCGGGCATGGAACTCCGCCCGTGGGGAATTTCCGTTCGTAAAGATCCTTTTCACGCCTGCGCTGGGGTGCGGAGATGAGCCAGTACAGGAGCAGGGCCAGCCCGGATGCCAAAGCCAGGATCGACACCACGGCGAAGTCCGGTTCACGCTGCACGGAGGCGGAAATGACTCCCGCCACGCTCACCGCGGTAATCACCATCCCCCAGAGCAGGGGCGTCTGACAATATGGAGCGGGGAAATCGTCCGGCGAGCCGCATCCCCGTCCGATGATCAGCATCTTCTGACGGTGTCGCAGCACGGCGATGACAATGATGACCGCGGCGGGAATCCCGAAGACGGCGAGAATCGCCACAATGGGAACGAGATCGTTCAAAAAATGGTTCATGACAGCCTCCCGCGATTGATGGGTGAAAGGGGTGTTTCCCCGGTATGGGCTTCTGAGAAAATATGACGCCGACGGGAGCGGGAAACTTTCAGCCGGGGGAGGAATTATTTGCTGGCTTCCCCGCTCTGATCCCCGATATTACACGGATTCGGAAAGACTCGTTTCCCGCGGCGTGCATTCTCAGGGATTGCCCGGATTTTCTTCTTCTTTGCGTCCGTTCCCGTGTTCCGGGAGTATAACATCGTATGAAACTCCCGTTTTTCTCCATACTTTCCCTGCTGGCGGCGCTGCTCGCGGTTTTTGCACTCCGGGCCGATGCTGACGGCGGACCTTTTCCCGAACGGCGCACGGTGCTCCACGGCTCCGGCGTCGCGGGTCCCTATGCCGTGGGATTCCGCTTCGTGGGAGGGACCGCCGCGCCCGACAGCTCGCGGTTCAACCCTCCCGGAATCGCCGTGTCCTCCTGGGACGCCGCCGCCGGGACACTCACCTTCGACCGTCCTCTGGCCCCCGGTGATTCGGTCGCGGTCATCATTGCCGTGCCGCCCCCCTGGCTTTCGGGAACCTACACCCGTCCGAAAGGAACGACTGATCCCGGCGCGTCCGGCCCCAGGGTCACCGTGG
>CAYRTQ010000405.1:0-3918 GCA_964426865.1 uncultured bacterium | reverse complement strand
TTCATTTTTTTTCGGGAATCGGGACGCTGTTATCGCTCCGGAGAAAAGCCATCCGATTTGCGGAAACAATCCATGCCCATCCAGGCGGGCTTACGCCACGCGTCCCCGCAGATACCTTTCACCATCCATCCCCCGGTCAAACAACGTCAGCAGATCCTTTGCCGCACAGGGGAAAAAACCTCCCTCACCGGCGTTCGCAACTCCGGAGAAAGCGACGGCGGGGAATCTCCCGCCCTTCCGGATGGCGAGGAAGCCGCTAAACAGTAAGCGTAAGCAGATTATTGTACACGTAGTTTTTAATCCGGGTGTTCAGGGACTCACTTTTGGTCTTGTCGAGGAAGAGCCGTTTTCCTTCCTCGATTTTCTGGAGAGCGCTGTTGACCTGGGTGTCCAGAGCGCCGGAAACGGGGGCTTGTTCCGCCATGGCCATCACCTCGTCCACCTCCGCGAAAATCCTTTCCATGATAATATCGTCATACTTTTCATTATATCGGGCGATCCACTGGGAAGGAAGGGGATTGACCGTCTGGATTCCCAGCTTTTCATATCTTTGCAGCCACTTCGCCTTCTGGATGAGAAGAAGGCAGTTATGCAGGCGAACCTGATGATTGTTCGAGGTATTGATACTGTTCGCGCACCGTTGCATCGCCCGGAGTTTTTCATGAATTTCTATATCGACCAGAATGCTGCATCCCTGACAAAGCTCCCGAATGATACGAGAATAGTGTTCTATCTCTTTTCCGCAAAGCTTGCAATTATCCATTGAATATCAGCCTTCCGCATCCTTTCGATTCCGGATCGGGAATCTTTTCCCGCCCGCACTCGGATAGCAACGTAAGAAATAGTATATGCGCCATGCACATCGATTCGCAATCATGAACAAATAGGATATTCAGGTTTTAAAAACATGAGTATGGAACGAGGAGGGGAAAGGGTATTGCGGATGGGAACCGGGGCGTATGGAAAGCCCCGGTCAGGTCTCGAGAAATGTTATCCCTTCCCGTATGGCGAACTTGATGAGGTCCGCGATATTGTGGTACCCCAGTTTTTCCATGATATTCTTGCGGTGCGTGTCGATGGTGGTAACACTGACAGTGAGACAGGAAGCGATTTCCTTGGTGGTTTTCCCTTCGGCGAGGAGTTGGAGCACTTCGCGTTCCCTCGGAGTGAGAACGGAGGGATTGGAGGCGTCCGCCGAGGAGAGATGGTGGACATAATCATCGATGACAATGCTCACAATCGCGGGGCTGAGATAGATCTGGTTGTTCATGACACTCTGGATGGCATAAATGAGTTCCTTGAACGCGCAGTTCTTCAAAAGATACCCGGACGCCCCCGCGCCGAGCATGTTCGCGAGAAATCTCCGATCGGAATGCATGGAGAGGGCAATGATTTTCGTGTGCGGGAAATCGGACATGATCTGCCGGGTGGCTTCAATACC
Organism: uncultured bacterium; assembly: GCA_964426865.1. Taxonomy (GTDB): domain Bacteria; phylum Latescibacterota; class Latescibacteria; order Latescibacterales; family Latescibacteraceae; genus JAWLHT01. The sequence goes on along the minus strand of CAYRTQ010000405.1, from coordinate 2,477 downwards.
GTTCAGAACCGGCATGGCGATGTCCATGATGACCACATCGGGAGCGGTTTCCCGAACGAGGTCCACTGCCATTCTCCCATCCTCGGCCTCGGCGATGACTTCCATACCCGTCTGCTTGTTGATCAGATTTCTGAGCCCTTCCCGCATGATCTCATGATCATCGGCGATGATTATCCTGATATTCATCGTACACCCTTTTTATGGTTGCCATCCATTTCCAATCGGTATATTGACCGTACACCGGGTCCCCTGATGCAGCGCCGAATCGATCGTGCATTCTCCCCCGACATACCGTAAGCGTTCACGGATACTGTACAGCCCGAACCCTCCTTCCCCTTTTGACGGATTTGTCATGGACGGGTCGAACCCGATTCCGTCATCCTCCACGGTCACCTGGACCCGCCCGCCCGCATTCCGCAGGAACACGTTCACCCGTTTCGCCCGGGAATGTTTGCCGGCATTCTGCAGCAACTCCCGGAGCATTTTGAAGAGAAGCACCTCGAGGTGCCATTCCAGACGGTTCACCGTTCCATCGCTGGAGAAGCAGGCGGATATCCCGTGCTCTTCCCGGAAACGTCCGATCAGCCATTCCACCGCCGCTTCCAGCCCGCGTTCGCGAAGAACGGGGGGGCAAAGCCCGGTGGAAAGCGACCGGGCGGAATGGATGGCTTGCAGCACATGCTCGCGTATCCGTCCGGCCAGTTCCCGCGACTCGCCGGGGGCCATTCCCGCCTCCAGCTCTTCCAGCCGGAAGTGGATGACCGCGAGCGCCTGGCTCACTCCATCGTGGATATCCGCGGCGATCCGGAGGCGTTCCCGCTCCTCGGCGAGAGTGACTTCCTCGGCGATGGATTTCAGTCCGGTTTTCAGGGCGAGGAGATCATGTTCCCCTTTCTCCGGATCCTCGGCCTCCTCGACACACATCAGCGCCAGCCCCCGCCGCACAGGCCCGATGGCCACCCGCGCCCTTCGGGAACCGCACCCGCGGTCAAAAGCCTCCGTTTCGATCCGAAGAATTTCCGTTCCCGCCTCGGCCCGGGCGAGGACCGCGCCCGCGGTCACATGCCCGATACGGATATCGCCGGCCGGCTTATCCCGCCAGTCAAGCACCGCGCCCCCGGTGATATCGACCGCCGCCGCGTTCCATCGCGCCAGACGGAATGTATCGCCCCGCTTTCTCCAGAGCAACGCCGCCGTGGGCAGGGCATCGAGAACAGCCCGCCAATGCTCGCCATCCCGCTCCGCGGCAGGCGCGCCACCGGGCAGATCCCGGATTTCCGCCAGAAACGCCGGGATATCTCCATATTCGACCATCCGGAGGGTAATCCCTGACATTCCGTTCTTTTCCGGCTTTCCCCGTAGCGGAACCTCGAACCGCGACCACCCGTTTTTTCCGGCATGCTCGATGCCCGTGTCAATGACGGAATCCCACCCGGAGCGGGCGAGACCGCAAAGGGTCATCCCGGCCAGATCGGTTCCGAAAGCGCCCAGGTATTCGCGGGCGGCGGGATTGCAATCGAGAACAAGCCCTCTCTTCTCTACAATTAATATTGGAATAGATATACTGTCAAACAATGTTTTGAACTTTTTTTCGCGATTATCCGCAGCATGAACGGTTTCCGACAGGGGACGGGCCACCCGGCAGAACACCACCCCGGTCACTTTTCCCGAGTCAGCGGTGATCGGAAGCAGGTAGCATTCGTTTTTCCCGGCCCCGTCCTCGGGAACGACGGGAAGCCACGCTCCCGAAAGTTTTTGCGGAATCCCGGTTTTCGCCACCTTACGGATGAGCGAGTCGAACCGCTCCCCCTTGATGAGATCGGAAATGTGCTTTCCCGAAAGCGACTGCGGATCGCTCCCGAATTTCAACGCCATGGCCGGATCGACATACACGATCACGCCCCGTACATCCATGAGAACAAATGTCTTGCGCGTCGTCTCCCGCGTCATCGGAACGATGGCGGGAGATGCATCCCCCGGTGGGGATGGCATTTCACGGATACTGCTGAATCCCGATCTCGGCATGGCCACCCAGCGGTTAATAGTATTTTCATATTGTGTATTGTGTTTATATTCAGAATCTATACCGGGTCATGGGGATTGTCAAGCTTTTTTCATCGATTTGTAAAAAATAATCCCGCCGGGTATCACGTATTGTATTTATCCCCCCGCATCCGGTCACCAACTGATTTTAAGCCTGTCCGTAAAAAAAAGGATGCAGCCCTCAACGGGAAAGGATCACCCTTCCCACCCGTGCCCCACAGCCGGTTTCACTTGCTCATCAGACCTCGGAAATCATATGGAATCCATGTCTGGATGGTGATTCGGAATAATGGGGGGATTGACGGACGAGCGAGTGGGGAAAAAACCCGGAATCATGGAAACACCTTCCATCCCGGACTTTCGGGAATGCCAGTGGTTTTTCCGGCGGGGGCGCTCCGGTAAATGCAGCGATGATGTGTCCATGGATGAGTCCC
>CAYRTQ010000404.1:0-3919 GCA_964426865.1 uncultured bacterium | reverse complement strand
TTCGACATTGGCCCCGCCCTCGACCGTACGGTATCCGCCTGTAATTCGCCATCGGTCACTCGGCTCGAAGTACAACTTCAGCGCAAGATCCTCCGCGCGTCCCGGCCCACCCGCGAGCGCATCGAGGTCGAACAGGAATCCTGTGCGGTCACTGAACGGGTATTCCCCCGCCAGGTGCAGGAGGGGGACGAAGCCGAGGTCTGTCTTTTCAGCCGTGGTTACTCCATTCTCTAACCTGATGACCGCATCCCTTATTTTCGCGGTGAAGCCGCCCCAGAGTTTCCAGCGCTCTTCGTGGAACATGTATCGGTAGGTCACTCGGTACGAGTTGAACGTATATTGCGCGGTGACAGGCTCGGGGTTGAATGTTCCCCCGGCAAACTCGACCGTATCCTCAAGGACAGCATCTTCCTCTATCGTGAGTGGAGCCGCGAGTAGACGCAATTCGTGTTTCCGGGCGAGATGAGCGGTAGCATAGATTCTTGCTGCGGCCCATGGGCCGTTCCCAACAATATCTGATAGAGAGAAGCGTGTTCCCGATGAGGTATTCGGTATCTGCACGTCATTTCTGCTTTGCCATACCGGTCCAGCCTCGAACTCCACTGAAATGGTTGGGTATCCTTGGGCACATACAATAGTCGGCAAGGTGCTCCATGCAAGGACGAGCGCAAGCATCTTGAGCTTGAATGGCATAGTCCCCCCTTCCAGACAGGTTTGACTACCAGAATACCAAATAAAGATCCAGTGGCCCTGTCAAATTTTTTGCGCAGATGGTTTTTTTCGTTTCATATTTGGACCCTGCCCTCGAAGCGGATAGAGAGTTGGTGAAGGGCGAGGTTCCAGTCGTGAATGGGTATGATCCATCGTTTGGTAATGTATTTCAGGGCCATGTACAGTAATGTAACTGCTGCCTCAGCCGAGGGAAAGCTGTTTCGGTTCCTGGTCACCTTCCGCAGGGAATTATTGATAGAATATGATTTATGTATGTGAATACACATGTAATATTGAAATTATGAAAGTTCTCAAACCGTACAGTTGGGGCGGCAGATGCACGAATGATGATGAACCCCGACGACATGTAATAGAAAAAGAAGCCGCTCAGAAATGGGCGTTTTCTTTGATATGGAAACTGCGGTTTGGGTACAAGGGGAAGCTTGCGGTAGTAACGCATGAATTTACGCCTCATCCGCAGAATTTGTGGGTGGCCCCGGTCTTATGGTTTCCCGCCAGGGATTCTCTCGCGGCGGATGATGGATACGCCCGTGAATGCGGACCGGGTCATACGGATTCTTCCCTTTCATAGAGCGCCACAGTGTGGGGCGGGATGGTCAGACGGGTCTCACCCGCCATTCGTCCCGGAAGCGTGCTTCCGGGACCAAGCCATTCGGATGCGGCGGAATCGAGAATAATCCGCCAGCTTCCCTCCGGCGGGATGAGCGGGATATCCGAGACACGATCCTGAAAATTCAGGATGCAGAGAATATGGCTGTCCGCGTTCCAGCGGTGGAACCAAACCGTCTTCTGCGCTTCCGACTGCCACACATCGAGGGTGTGCTTGTCCAGGTGTGAAAGGGCGGGGATCCGTTTCCGTAATTCGATAAGTGTCCGGAAAAACCGGAGCAGCACTCCGTGCGCCCCATCATTCCTTGATTCCCAACGGAGTTTGGAGCGCTGGAAGGTTTCCCCGCTTTGGGCGTCGGGAATTTCCTCACCCTTCAGGAAAGCTGCAAATTCCCGTTTCCGGCCCTCCCGAACCGCCTGCACCAGATACGGGTCCTGGTGGCTGATGAAATATTGGAACGGAGCGTCTTCCCCATATTCCTCCCCCATGAACAGCAGGGGAATATATGGTGACAGGAGCACCGCTCCCGCGGCAAGCTTTCGGGCGTCAAAGGGAAGGAGTTGCGCCAGGCGCTCGCCGAGCATGCGGTTTCCGGTCTGGTCGTGATTCTGGGTAAAAACCACGAACCGATCAGCGGAAATATCACGGGAGGAATTGCCGAACCGCCGCTTCCGAAAAAGGGAGTACTGTCCGGAATAGACATATCCCTCCCGCAGGGCCGTGGTGAAATGGCTGATTTCGCCGTAATCCTCGTAATACCCCATCCGTTCGCCGGTGAGCAGAGTGTGTATGGCGTGATGATACCCGTCGAGCCACTGGGCGTCGAACACATACCCTCCGGTCTCGCGGGAACGGACCACCTTGGTGTCGTTCAGGTCGCTTTCCGCGATGAGATGGATCTTCCTGCCCGAATCACGGAAGGATGCATCCACCGCAGCGGTCAGCTCGGCCAGAAACGGGCTGGCGCTGAGATCGTAGATCCCGTGGATGGCGTCCAAACGGAGCGCGTCGAAATGGTAGCTGCCGATCCAGTGCAGGGCGTTTTCGATGAAATAATTCCGGACTCCGTCGCTGTAGGGACCGTCATAATTGACCGCATCACCCCAAGGGGTCTTGTAACGGTCGGTGAAATACGGCCCGAAATCCCGCAGCACGCTTCCTTCCGGTCCCTGGTGGTTGTATACCACATCGAGCGCCGCCGCCATCCCCCGGACATGGCAGGCTTCCACCAGGCTCCGGAGAGATTCCGGGCCTCCGTAGGAATCCTGCGCCGAGTACGGGAAGACCCCGTCATAGCCCCAGTTGCGTTCGCCGGGAAACTGGGCCACCGGCATGATCTCTATGGTGTTTATTCCAATTTCGGCCAGATCGTCAAGCCTCCCGATCACCGCGTCGAACGTTCCTTCCGGGGTAAACGTCCCGACATGGAGTTCATAGAAGATAATCTCCGGAAGCGGAATCCCGGCCCAGCCCGCGTCTTTCCAGGAATACCGGGTATGATCCACCGTACGGGAGGGACCGTGCACCCCCTCCGGCTGAAAATGCGAAGCGGGATCAGCCATCGGGGGAAGGTCGTCAAGTAAATACCGGTAGGTTATCTCCGCACCTCCGGAATCGATCACCGCCCTCCAGTATTCCGCGTTCACCCGCTCCAAAGGAACAATACGCGGCGAGGGAGAGAGTATCTCCAGCCGTACCGATCCTGCAAAGGGTGACCACAGCATGAATTCCCATTCCCCGTTGTTCAGAGGGTTAGCTCCGATACGCATGAATGTCTCCAGGAATACGGTGAATCCTCACACGCTGAAGCGCGCGGATTGACTGTGTATTTCATAATATAATAATAAAAAAGACAACTGTCTACCACCCGGACATCTGCAAAGGGAAAGGTGGTGTATTTTTCACCGCCGCGGCCCCTCACCCGGCCTGCGGCCACCCTCTCCCCCGCGAAAAAACGCGCGGGCGAGGGGTAAAGCACTGTTTCCGCAAGGCATTGGAGAATACACCCGCTCAAAGAAGAGAATTCTTCGTACAGCTTTGCGTTGTCTCCCGACTATCTTTTGAAAAGCCCTCCTTTCCCTCTCGCCCGCGCGTCATTTCGCGGGGGAGAGAGGGCGGGGAGTAAGGGCAATAAGCTCTCCGGACAACATGATAGGCAGTTACAAATATTCTTGACACGAGAACCCCAAAATTCCTGTCCATGCCTGCCGAATATAGCATGCTCTTCTCAAAGGTATTGCTTATATTGGATGACTGCCTTGTGATACCGGTACAAAGCCAGCGTCATCCGACAGCGAGCCTTGGCGTTATCGTGATATGGACAGCCATGTGGGTATTCCGCGCTGTTGAGCGTACGCACAATTTCTGATCGGACGATGCCGGTGCAAATGGAATAAATGATGAGAAGGAATGAAAATGCCCATCACGGAAATTCTGGCCCGCAATGCTGTCATGTACGGCGATGATGTCAGCCTGGTTGAGATCAATCCCGAGATAAAGGAATGTAAGGCAAGCTGGAAAGAATATGAGCTCGTCGAGACCAATCCGGAAAAGAGATATCGACGGGAAATGACCTGG
>CAYRTQ010000403.1:0-3943 GCA_964426865.1 uncultured bacterium | reverse complement strand
CGCACCTCATCCCCGTCCCTTCTCCTATTCAGGAGAAGGGTGACTCATTCCGGGCAGCGGGTGCAGAAGTCAAGTAACTTTCTGCGCAACAGAGTCTTACCATCTCTCGCACTGGAGAGGGTGGTCGCAGACCGGGTGAGGTGAGCACCCAATCAATCGCACGCACCCTTTCGAATGTATATCGGACGAGCAGCTCCCGGCAGTGTATTCCGGACGAACCATGAGAAAAGGTTATATCTTTTCCCGCCTCCCGCCGGAGCAGCAACGGTCCATTATCAACTGCGTTCCCACTCCGCCAGCGCCGGGCCATAAGGATTTCTCGCCACTCCTTTTTCGGAGATGATGGCGGAGATGTTCTCCGATGGGGTTACATCGAAGGAGGGATTGAAGAAAGACACCCCTTCCGGGGCGAGCCGCACCCCACCGATGGTGTGAATCTCCGAGTCTTTCCGTTCCTCGATGGGGATTTCCGCCCCGGTGGCGATTCCGAAATCGAAACTGGTGAGCGGCGCCGCAATGTAAAACGGGACCCCGTGCGCTCTCGCGATGATGGAGAGGCCGTAGGTCCCGATCTTGTTGGCGGTGTCGCCGTTGGCGGCGATACGGTCCGCGCCGGTGATGACATGGTTGATGACACCCGTGCGCATGACCGCGGCGGCCATGTTGTCGCAGATGACGGTAACCGGGACGCCGTTTCGGTGCAGTTCCCAGGCGGTGAGACGGGCCCCCTGCAGGAGCGGGCGGGTCTCGTCGGCATAGACGCGGATGCGCTTTCCCTGCTCCACCGCGGCATAGACGACTCCCAGCGCGGTGCCCCATCCCGAGGTGGCCAGCCCGCCCGCGTTGCAGTGGGTGAGCACGGTATCCCCATCGGAGAGGAGTTCGGCGCCATGCACGGAGAGCGCCCGGCAGATGCGCAGGTCTTCTTCATGGACAGCGCGGGCCAGTTCGAGCAGCCGCCCGGCGGGGTCGCCGGAAGCGAAGGCATCCCCCACCGCGCGTTCCATACGGTCCAGGACATTGAACAGGTTCACCGCCGTGGGGCGGGTCTTCCGCAGACGGGCAATGGCGGCGCGGACATGCGCCTCGTCCTCCCGCTCCCCGGCGGCGACCACCACGCCATAGGCCGCGGCCACCCCGATGGCCGGGGCGCCCCGCACGGCAAGGGTTTCGATGGCCTCGCACACCTCCGGAACGGTGGTGAGCAGCAGATGTTTCTCGGTGAGCGGCAGCAGCCGCTGGTCGATGATATCCAGTCCGCCGTCCTTCCAGGCGAGTGTCGCAACCGGCATGGCAGGCCTCCCCTTAAAAGGCGGTGACGGTGCGGAAGTGGTCCAGACGGCGGTCCACGTCCTCACGGGTTAATGTCCGGAGCGTATTCAGGCTGAAACCCTCCACCAGATAGGACGCCACGATTCCGCCATAGACCACCGCCTTGCGGAGTGTCGGAAGATCATACCGGCTCGTCATGGCGAGATAGCCCATCACCCCGCCGGCGTAGGAATCGCCCGCTCCCGTGGGGTCCACCACGTTACGGACCGGATAGGCCGGAACCGTGAAAATCCCTTCCTTCGAAGCGAGCAGGGAACCATGCTCGCCCTTTTTCACGATGGCATAGCGTGGTCCCAGGTCGAGCAGGGCATGCGCCGCTTCGACCAGGTTGGGAATGCCGGTGAGCTGCTGGGCCTCCGAATCGTTGATGAAAAGCAGGTCCACCCGCTTGAGCACCCGTCGGAGCGCCTCGGGCTTCTGCCCGATATAGCATTCCATGGTATCCAGCGCCACGAACTCGGGGCATTCCACCTGGTCGAGCACGTGCGCCTGCAATTCCGGGTCGATGTTGGCGAGAAACACATTGCGCATCTTACGGCAGTCGGCGCTGAGCACGGGATTGAACTCGCTGAAGACATTCAGCGCCAGATTCGTGGTGCGGCGTTTGTTCATGTCGGTCTCGTACACCCCCGACCACCGGAAAGTCCGTCCGCCTTTCACCACCTGGAGGCCTTCGGTGTTCACCCCCCGGGCGTTCAGGAACGCCAGTTCCTCCGGCGGAAAGTCCTCGCCGACCACCCCGACCAGATGCACCGGGGAGAAGAGGGAAGCCGCCGCGGAAAAATAGAGCGCCGACCCTCCCAGCGCGTCGCATACCCCGCCTGTCGAGGTCTGTACATCATCAAACGCTATGGATCCCACCACCACAATGCTCATGTCGTCAACTCCCCGGAAAGAAACCGTTATGGAACCACGGGTAAACACACGATGAACGCGGAAAAGATACGCCTGTCCGAACCGCTGATTCGAATGACGCAAACGGGATGGGTCGTAAAAGGGAACGCTCCGCTCCGTGGAATCCCGATAAACGGTTCCCCCGCTTCTCTTCCGGCGCCGGTCTTCTCCCTTTATCCGCGTATATCCGTGGTTCCAACCATTATTTATTCTTCGTTTTCAAGCCGCCTGACGCCGGCGTCGAGATAGAGTCCCTCGATATCGTAATAGTCTCTGGTCTTACGGTCGAACACATGCACCACGACATCGACATAGTCGAGAAGAATCCAGCGCTGGCCGTCCTCGCCCTCCACATGCCAGGGATGAATATGGTGCTCGTTGCGGAGCTTTTCCCGCACCTCGTCCGCGATGGCCTGGACATGGGTATTGGTGTTCCCGGTGGCGATCACGAAGAAATCCGCCGCCGCGGAAAGTTTCCGCAGATCCAGGATGACGATATCACTGCCCTTCTTGTCCACGATACGGGAAACGATGTGTTCGACCGTGGAAGCCGAGGTTTCAACAGTATTTTTTTCCAAAGTCAATCCGTTTTCTCCTTCCTGGGAAATAAAAGCGTGTCCCAGTCACGACCGATTATCACCACTACATCTTCGAGAAGGTACGGGCTTTCCGAACGCTGGTTGAGGATCTCCCCGATTCCGAGAGAGGCCGAGACCCGTTCCGCCTTGCGATGGTCGCCACGGCGGTCAACCACTACCGAGCGGTCGAATTCGAATGAATCCGCATTTCCGCCCCATCCGTTCACTACATCCATGCCATCGTTCCGCAGTTTCTCCACGAAGGCGGAGGCGATGCCCGGCCTCCCGCAACCGTTGAGCACCGCAATCCGCACCGGGGGAAGCGTGTCCACCGCCGCGGATTTTTGCGTCGCAGCCAGCGACCGCCGCTGCTCCGCGATGGAGCGCTCGGCGAGAACGCGCAGGCTGGAATGCAGGGAGAAGCCCGACCCGGCGATCACCGCCGCGGACAGCGCCGCGATGACGACAAACCCTTTTTTCATACCCCCCGCCATCCGCTACATGACAAAAAAAGGGGACTCATAGATATCTATGGATCCCCATCTCATTGTCCCTGTTATTGATAGATAATCCCGCCCGTCCTTCGATATCGTGAGCGCTCCGGCGCTTACCGCCTGAACGTATCATAACCGTAGAGCGCGTTGTACATCATCATGTCCATCCCGTAATCAAACCCGGAGAAGTAATTATACCGATTGTAATAACGGCTGTAGGGATTGGTCATGCCGGAGTAATCGCGATACGCGACATTGATCGTGGTATTCTTGAACGGCTTGTACACCACATCGAACGAGGGCACAAACAGACGGCCCTGGTTCCTCTGCCGCATCCCGGTAAAGGAATCCTTGTTGCCGAAAAGCATCCCGGTCTGAGTCTGATACGCGACCTTGAGCCGCATGATCAGGGGAGCGTTGAACCGGTACTCCATGCTGTTTATGTACATTCCCATGACGCCGCCGTTTCCCCCGCTGGAGGAGAAATTCAAAACCAATGAGTACCTCATAAAAGGATGCCAGTCGAGGGTGTGGCTCACAGCCCGCTACGAGGATGGGCGGGTGCTGTTCCAGGCAGAAACCGATGCCATCATCACCAAGGGCATCATCGCCCTTGTCCTGCTCACCGTGCAAGATCAATCGCCC
>CAYRTQ010000402.1:0-3948 GCA_964426865.1 uncultured bacterium | reverse complement strand
CTGGATCATGGCCATGCGCTCCAGCCCGAGTCCGGTGTCGATGGAGGGACGGGGCAGGGGAGTGAGTTCACCGGTTTCGTCACGGTTGAACTGCATGAACACCAGGTTCCAGAGTTCGAGATACCGGGGCGCGTTGATGGCCAGCGACTGATATGCATCATCCGGACCGTACTGCTTTCCGCGGTCGATGTAAATCTCCGAGCAGGGACCGCAGGGACCGGTGGGCCCCATGCTCCAGAAATTCTCCTCGTCGCCCTTCTCCAGATTCCCGAAGCGGAGTATCTGACGTTCGGGAACGCCGATCACATTCCGCCAGATGGAGAACGCCTCCTCGTCAGTGGAATAGATGCTGGGATAGAGAAGATCGGGGTTCAGCCGCATTTCTTTGGTCATGAATTCCCAGGCGAATCCGATTGCGTTTTCCTTGAAATAATCTCCGAAGGAAAAATTCCCGAGCATTTCGAGGAAAGTCCCGTGACGGGTGGTGCGCCCCACCTCGTCGAGGTCATTGTGCTTGCCGCCCGCCCGAATGCACTTCTGGCAGGTGGTGGCGCGCACATACTCCCGCTTTTCCAGGCCGAGGAACACATTTTTGAACTGGTTCATCCCGGCGTTGGTAAACATGAGGGTGGGATCGCCCCAGGGGATGACCGGCGAACTGGTAACCCTGGCGTGGCCATTCCGTTCGAAATAGCTCAGAAAACGCTCCCGGATTTCACTGGAAATCATTCATCGGCTCCGATCGCTCGTAACTTTGCATGTTCATTGGAGATCAACTGCTCCCTGATCCTCTCTATAATACGATCACGGACATCGAGATGTTCCCGGAGGAAGAGACGCACGTTTTCGCGTCCCTGTCCCAAACGCGCGTTGTCGTACGAGAACCAGGTCCCCGACTTATCAACCACTCCGAGATCGGTACCGAGATCGATGGCGTCTCCCTCGGTGCTGATTCCGGTACCGTCGAACATAATATCGAATTCCGCGGCCTTGAAGGGCGCGGCCAGCTTGTTCTTCACCACCTTGACCTTGGCGCGCATGCCGATGATCTCATCACGATCCTTCAGCGTGGCGACACGGCGGATTTCCAGCCGTTGGGAGGCATAGAACTTCAGTGCGTTGCCGCCGGTGGTGGTTTCCGGGTTTCCGAACATGATTCCGATCTTCTGACGGATCTGGTTGATGAAAATGACACAGGTCCGCGATTTCGAGATGTGTCCGGTGAGCTTGCGCATGGCCTGGCTCATGAGACGAGCCTGGAGGCCCATATGGGAGTCGCCCATGTCTCCGTCGAGTTCCGCTTTCGGCACCAGCGCGGCGACAGAGTCGACCACGATCACGTCGATGGCGCCGGAGCGGATGAGGGTGTCGGTGATTTCGAGGGCGTCCTCGCCGCAGTCGGGCTGACTGATGAGGAGGTTGTCCACATCGACGCCCATCTTTTTTGAGTATCCGGCGTCAAGCGCGTGCTCCGCGTCGATGTACGCGGCATATCCTCCCATGCGCTGCGCCTCGGCCACGATGCTCAGGGCCAGCGTTGTTTTACCGGAGGATTCCGGCCCGAAAAGTTCGATGATTCTTCCTCTCGGCACGCCGCCGATTCCCAAGGCGTAATCGAGGGCGATGGAGCCGGTATGGATGACCTCTGCATCCACCATCATGCTGTCATCACCGAGTTTCATGATGGATCCGCGTCCGAACTGTTTTTCAATCTGGCCGATGGCGACTTCCACCGCCTTGGTCTTGCTGGTATCCATGTCCGCCTTCTGCACGGTTATCTCCTTTTTCTGCTGCGTGAAACCCGCCTGGATCAGAGCTCCCGCTCAAGGGTCTCGATGGATTTCAACTCACTTTCAAACATCTTTTCGTATATGGGTCCATCCGGAGTAAGCGTGCTTTTCATGACCGCAATGCTTTTCACTTCGAACGTCACCGGATCGAAATCCGGAAATAGATCGGGAACCACAATCCGCTTGAATTTCTTTACCCGCCCGATGGTCAGGTGCGGGGAAAAGGTCTTGGCCTCACGGTCGAAGCCCACATCCTCGAGCCGTCGCTCCATATCCTGATACAAATCCAGGAGACTGTCCTCTCCGCCGTCGGCGCCCAGCCATACCACCTTGGGGTGTTGCTGGGAAGGGAAGAACCCGATCCCGGAGATGCCCATGCTGAAGGGGCTGAACTCGTTCGCCACCTCTTCGACACAGTCCTTCACATGCTTGAAATCGGAATTCCTCACTTCGCCCAGAAATTTGATGGTGAAATGGAGGTTCTGGGGCGCCACCCATTTTACTTCGTCAATGATCTTGCTGATCTCCGAGATATACGCTCCGACAATTTCCTGAATTTCGTTCGGAACCTCAACTGCTATGAAAGTTCTCATGTTCTAGTAATCTCTCTCAAGATGAAGCCTGAGGATGTCCAGTACCGCTTGGGACATCCTGTTCTTATTAATAATCCGGTCCTCGACAAAATGCAACCGTTTTGTCGAGACACCGCTCTTCGTCGCATACCCGGTGTACATCAATCCCACCGGCTTCGACTCGCTTCCGCCGCCGGGACCGGCCACTCCGGTGGTGGATATTCCGATATCCGCACCGGCAATACGGCGCACACCCTCGGCCATGGCGGCCGCCACTTCCGCGGAAACCGCCCCGTGACGGGCGATGAGTTCCGCATCCACTCCCAGTACATCCCGCTTGGACTCGTTCGAGTAGGTCACCGCTCCGCAGAGAAAATAGGCAGAAGATCCCGGGATGTCTGTGATGCGATGCGAAATCAGGCCGCCGGTGCAGGATTCGGCGATGCCGAGAGTCAACCCGCGCGCGGTGAGCAGTTTCCCCACCACTTCCTCCAGGCTCTCGCCGGTGGTGGAATAGACCGCCTCGCCGAGCGCCCGGACCACCTCTTCCTGTAACGCACGCGCGTTCAGAGGTGAATTGCGGTCGGTCTGGATGCGAACCAGGATGCCTTCCGGATTGGGATAATACGCGAACGCCCGCTCCGTTCCCGGAAGATGCCGTATCCGGTCGTACAACTCGGATTCGGAGATGCCGGTGGCGCGGACGGTTTCCACTTCCACCGGTTCCGGCTCGAAACGGGTTTTCAACTCCGGAAGAATGCTCTGATCGAAAATGGTCCGCATTTCCGACGGGACTCCCGGCATGAGATACACCAGTTTCCCGTTCTCTTCCAACCGTATTCCCGGCGCGGTTCCGTGCGGGTTGTCGAGCGCAGTCGCACCCTCGGGAAGGAGGGCCTGACGACGGTTCGAATCACTCATGAAACGGTTACGGCGTCGAAAGAGTTCCTCGATATTCCGGAGTACCCCCGGATCGAGAAAAAGTTCTTTTCCAAAGGCTTTCGCCAACGCTTCCGCGGTGATGTCATCGGAGGTCGGCCCCAATCCGCCGGTAACCAGAACGATATCCGCCCTTCCCGTCGCGATATGGAACGCTCCCACCAGGTCGGACATCACATCGCCGACCGTGCTGACAAAATTCACCATAAAGCCCGTCCGGGACAAACCGTCGATCATGTACGCCGAATTACGGTCCACCACGCGGCCGGACAGAATTTCATTCCCAACGATGAGAATCTCGATTACCGGTGTCATTATATCCTGCTGTCGAGACAAAACAAATAAAACATGGATCGGGTCAAAGAATACCGTAACATGGGCGCTTTCTTTCCCACAGTTCCGGATACTGGGAATTTACAATAATAAAACGAAGATTCGGGACAGGGGAAGGATCGGCAGAAATAGAATGTGAGGATACACCGCCCGTTCCCGCACCCCGTGTCACCGGGTCATTCCCGATCGCTCAGAAAAAGCCGGGGAATGCCATGATCAAAAGCCGAAGGACAACATTCGCGAAGATTCCCGCGACCAGATCATCGGACATCACCCCCCATCCATGCGGCAGCTTTTCGAATTGCCGGATGGGA
>CAYRTQ010000401.1:0-4001 GCA_964426865.1 uncultured bacterium | reverse complement strand
GGCCCTCTGGGCCACCTTCCCCCGGAGGGGGCAGGAAAAGCATGGGGCACTGTGATTTCCCTTGCCCCCTCCGGGGGAAAGGGATCGAGGGTTAGGGGGCCGGGATCTCACGAATTATACGATTTCTTTATTTATGGATAGGCTCTTAATTCCCCGTACAGCCCTCCCGCGTGAATCCGGTTTTTTGTCATCTCCCCCCTTCGCCCGCCCGCTCATCCCCTTTCGTTCACCTTGACAAGGGTAATATTTTACACTACATTATGGTGTGCGGCTGAAAGCAGTACCGATATCATCCACGATATACCGGGAGCGTTTCAGTATGACCATGCCATCCATCGCTCTGCCCGACCGCTCCACCGTCCGTTCCCTGCCGCTTTTCCTGGCGCGGGTGTCCGCCGGGTTTCCCTCTCCCGCGGACGATTACCTGGAAGGGAAGCTGGATCTGAACGAGCATCTCATCAAGCATCCCGCCGCGACCTTCTTCGTCCGCGCCGCCGGGGACTCCATGATCGGGGCCGGAATCCATTCCGGGGACATTCTCGTGGTGGACCGCGCGCTCGATCCGGGAGCGAACAGCGTGGTGATCGCGGTGATCGACGGAGATCTCACGGTGAAGCGCATCCAGCGGACCGGGGGGAAGCTGTTTCTGGCCGCGGAGAACCCGCGCTACCGTCCCATCGAAATCCGTGAGGGCATGGATTTCGAGGTCTGGGGCGTGGTCACCAGCGTCATTCATGCATTGTGAGGGCTGCGGCGGGATGCGGGTTTCCGCACCCGCCCGGCGGATGCATCAAAAGGACAGCGCGCGGATTCCGGGTTCTCCGCCTTTCCCCCGAACAGTTCTTTCCGCTGATTTCCTCTGTTTTTCCTTCCTCTCTCTTCCTGTTCATATCTGATTCGGTGAGGGCGCTTCCGGACTGTCTGTCAGGTCCCGCGTCCCAAAATTTCGGGAACCGGAACGCCGGTGGAGCATCCTAACGTTGGTTGGGGAAGGGGACGCCTGGAATCGAACGGTTTGCGGGGGATAATCTTCCGTCGTGACGGCTCCGCGCCGGGGATCGGGCGGGCCGTTTTATTAACGGGATTGTCATTTTCCGATTGATTTCAGGGGGGCGATTCACTAAATTAACCGATCACTATCGGTGTTCCCTCATCCACCACGCGTAATAAGTTGACAGGAAAGCAAATAGAGGAGCGTTTCATGCTGAAAACACTAAGGACAAGCACCAAATGGGTCATGATCACCGTCGCGGTGTGCTTCGTCGGGATGATGGTTTTCGCCTGGGGGATGGACATCACCGGGCGACAGTCCAACGGCGCGGCCACGGGTGGAGTCGTGGGGGTGGTGAATGGTGAGAAGATCATGTACGATCACTTCAACCAGGTGATACAGAATCGTCGGGAGTCCCTGCCCAAGGACACCCGCATGACGCTGGACATGGAGCGGAAGCTGAATGACGACGCCTGGAACCAGATTGTCATGCAGACCCTCATCGACCAGGAAATCAAGAAGCGGAAGATCGGGTACACCGAAAAAGAACTGCTCAGCTACATGCTCAACAATCCCGTACCGGGCGTCGAGTCCGTTCAGATGTTCCTGAACCCCGATGGAAGCTTCAACCGTGAGAAATACCGTCAGTTCCTCCTGGATCCCAACAATCAGAAAGACCCGCAGATCGCGCAGTTCCTCCGGGGTGTCGAGGAGCAGGCCAAGAGCAGTCTGCCCATCATGAAACTCCAGCAGCGTCTGGCCGGGGGTATCCTGATTCCGGACGCCAAGGTGCATGAACAGTGGTTCCAGGAGAACGACCTCCGCAAGATCGATTTCGTGTTCATTCCCGCCGGGCAGTTGATGAATCCGGAACAGCCGGTGAGCGACAAGGACCTTCAGGCCTGGTACGACGCGCACAAGAACGAGTTCAAGAGTGAGGATCAGCGGTCGCTGGACTTCGTCTTCTTCCGTCTCTCCGCCACCCCGGCGGACAGCGCCGAGGTGATGGAACGCGCCAAGCTGATCGTGGAACGCGCCCGCAAGGGTGAAAACTTCGCCGAACTGGCCAACGGTTATTCCGAAGACCCGGGCAATACCGACGCTCAGGGAAAGGCTGTCGGCGGCGATCTCGGATTCATCGGACGGGGCCGTCTGGTGAAAGAGTTCGAGGATGTGGCGTTCAATCTGAAGCCGGGCGAGGTTTCCGAACCGTTCATGACCCGTTTCGGCTGCCACATTGTCAAGGTCGATTCGGTCAGAACCGCCGCCGCGGTCATCGATCCGGCGGACCCGTCCAAGCCCAAGGCCGGAGCCAAGGGTGAGCTCGAAGTCAAAGTCCGTCATATTCTCCTGAAAGTCGAGCCTTCCACGCAGACCAAGGACAATGTGGAAAATGCGGCGGAGCGGTTCTTCACCCAGGTTTCCGCGAAGGGCGCGAATTTCGCGGCGATCGCCAAGCAGAACAATCTCGAAGTGGTGCGCACTCCGCTTTTCGGCAAGGATGACCCGTATATTCCCTACATCGGCGGAAACGCTTCCCTGCTCGTGGGCCGGACGTTCAACGCCAAGCAGGGTGACATGCTTCCGAAGTACGAAGTTGACGCCGGGTTCTTCATTGCGAAGGTGGCCGAGGTGAAACCGGCCGGTGTCCGTACCCTCGCCGATGTTCGCGGTCTGGTGGAAAACGCGGTCCGTCAGCAGATGGGCGCCCAGAAAGCGGCGGAGATCGTCCAGCGGATGCTGGGCCGCATGCAGGCCGGGAAGACTCTGCAGCAGGCGGTGGCGGAAGATGAGTACAAGAACGCCGCGGTTCGCACCGAGGATGTGAGCATGGGCGGAAACGTTTCCGGTCTCGGAACCCGCAGCGCCCTGGTGGGCAAGGCGTTCCAGATCGAAACCATCGGCGGGAACACCGGCGTGGTGAAGACCGACAGCGGCGCGGGTGTCGCGATTCTGCTGGGCAAAACTCCGGCGAACGAATCGCTGTTCGCGGGAGTGCGTGAGCAGCTCCGTAAGCGGATGCAGAACGAACTCCAGAACGAAGTCATCACCCAGTACCTGGAGAACCTGCGGAAGACCGCGAAGATCATCGACAACCGCAGCAAGATATTCCAGATGTAATTCCCGGAGCGCTCCTCCGAATAAAAAACAGGGACAGCCATGAAGGTTGTCCCTGTTTTTTATGGGGAATATGGAAGATTGTCAGGCATGAAACCTATTCCGCGCTTTTCCTCTCATACTTCACCTTCCCGCCCACGATGACATATTCCGGGACCGTGTCCAGAATTTCCCGGGGTGGAACGGTGAGAATGTCTTTCGAGAGCACCACCATGTCCGCCAGTTTGCCCTTCTCAATGGAACCCAGCAGAGCTTCCTGAAACGCGGCGCGGGCGGCCCAGATGGTGAATCCGCGAAGCGCTTCCTCACGGGTCATGCGCTGTCCGGGGAACCAGCCGCCCCCGGGATTGCCCGTGCGGTCGCACCGGGTGACCGCGGCGTAGATGCCGTAGAGGGGGTTGTATTCCTCCACCGG
This sequence comes from uncultured bacterium, assembly GCA_964426865.1. Taxonomy (GTDB): domain Bacteria; phylum Latescibacterota; class Latescibacteria; order Latescibacterales; family Latescibacteraceae; genus JAWLHT01. The sequence continues at coordinate 477 of CAYRTQ010000401.1, read as the reverse complement.
GAAATCCGAGCCGCAGGGGATGAAGCAGCCCGCATCGAGGAAAGTGCGCCAGGCATAGGCTCCTTTCACCCGTTCCGCGCCGAGCCGCTCCTCCGCCCAGGGCATGTCCGAGGTGGCGTGGGTGGGCTGCATGGAGGGGATGACCCCCAGCCTCGCGAACCGGGGGAAATCCTCCGGCGCGATCACCTGGGCGTGTTCTATGCGAAAACGGTGGTCCCGCGTGGGACGCGCCTCCAGCGCCTGTGAGAAAGAATCGAGAACGAGACGGTTGGCGCGGTCTCCGATGGCGTGAACACAGACCTGGAAGCCCGTTTCGAGCGCGGCGTCCGCCACCGTGCGGACGTGTTCCGGAGTGGCGGTGAGCAGGCCGCGATGTCCCGGACGGTCGGAATAGGGTTCCAGAAATGCCGCGCCCCGCGATCCCATCGCCCCGTCCAAGAGAAGTTTCACGCTCCGCGCCTGAAGGAAATGATCGCC
>CAYRTQ010000400.1:0-4007 GCA_964426865.1 uncultured bacterium | reverse complement strand
TCATTCTCGGGCGACGGATCACCAGTTCCATCGTGGGAGGCTTGACCACCTTCACTTCGGTTTTCTTGAACGTGAAGTAAGCCGCGGTCGCGATATTGAGAGCGACGGTCATCAGAAGCCCCATGTACAACAGCCTCTGGGTCTCCTTCTCCAGCTTCTCCATGTCTATGGCGTCGGAAAATCCGGCAAACCGACTCTTCAGTCCTTCCGCCATGGTGTTCACCGCCTTTCGGAATGGGTTTGGCTTCATGGGAAAGATTCAATTGCATGCGCTTTCTGGATTTACTTTATGCAATTGTCTTGCCAAACTCATATCACCATGTGCCGTGGGATGTTAGAGCGCCGGCGTCTCTCGGCGGGATGGGAAAGTGTCCGGAATCGGACAGTCGGGTGTCCGAAACCGGACAGTCGGCGGGGAGAATCACAGGAAAAGGGAGCGTGACGGGAAAGGTCGCAAACACATAAAATCTTGGGGGACTCATGATAATGGAGGATTCACCATATCGGCGACAGGGAGTCGTATGCTACTGCGGGGCAAAAAAAGTGTCCGGAATCGGACAGTCTGAGGGGAAAGTTCCATCGTCCCGGCACGCTTCACGCCCGTCACCGCATCCCGGCGGCGATACCGCCCGGCTGTGAAAGCGCGAACACCACCAGGTTGACCCAGAGTTTCAGTTCGGGGTCCTCGGGTGTCCGCTCCACCCAAAAGCCGGTTTTTCGCGCCAGGCACACCGCGGCGAGACGTTCCTTTATCCAGAGTCCGGATGGAGCGTTCTCATATTCCGCCACATCGGTCAATTCGAAAACGGAATGGTAGAGAGGGTGTTCCCGGGGAACGGGTTTCACCTGCGCCTCCCCCGGGCGGCTATCCGGGAGAAGACGGGAAAGGAGCATTTCGGGATCGGAGGGCGGATCGCAGTAAACGAGAGCGAACCCTCCTCCACGCAGGTATTGGCGGAGGTGATTCTTTTCACTGGCGGAAAGCCGGGGTTCATGCGCAAAGGATAGGAGGAGAAACGGGACGGTGCGGAGACCGGGCGAATCCAGCGCAACCAGACTGTCGACCTGCACCGCGATGGGGGTGTTACGGCTCACCGCGCGGGCCAGGCCGGCGATCATGGAGGTCATGTCCTCCGGAGCGGTCTGCATCTCTCCGCCGGCGGCCGCCAGATGTACGGGTCCGCGAAATTCCGCGCCGTGGAGCGGATCGGTCGTCGTGGCCGCACCCTCCCCGGAATCCGGAGCGCGTCCGCCCGGCGATTCCATCCGGGGCGCGGAACTCTCGGGCGCTTCGAAGCGGTAATCCCCGATTTCCCCGTTCCGGATCATGACCGCCCGGATGCTGCTCTCGCATTCGAGCAGAAATCCCTCGAAATCCACGGGAAAGGTCAGCGTCGATTTCACCCGGGGGTCCAGAGGCGGCAGGCTTTTGGTGAACTGCCCCCACTGGAACACAAGGCGCGGAGTATACTCCCGTCGATAATCGAAAGGCCGTATCCGCTGGGGGGAAAGGGCGAATTTCCTGGGATGCATCAGACTGAGCGGCTTGTCGCGGTACATGAAATAGGTCCCCGCCGCCGCGTTCCGGACGGTCAGCAATCCCGCCCACAGAGCGACCAGGAGCAGGAGACATGCGCCTCCCGCCCGAAACCCTTTCGCGCGCTGCATGGAATGTATGTCAGGCGATACCATGGCCGACCTCGTAAAACCATCCCCACGAACAGGCGTCCTCCTCCGGGCGATGGTGAAATCTCGGAGAAACGCACCCATCATCTTGCGGTACAGTCCTCTACCTTTCATCTCTCCGCTCGGGGACAAAATACGCCGCGCTTCATCCGATTCAAAAGAAATTCGCCCCGGTTTCATCCCGATGGTCCGAAACTCAGCCCAGGACACTCCGGTAAAGGTCGACATACCGCTCGGTGACCTGGTCCTCACGGTACTGCTCGACCGCCCGCTGCCGTCCCCGCGCGCCCATCTCACGCTGAAGATCCGGATCGCGGAGAATGCGAAGGCAGCCTTCGGTAATGGCGGCGACCTCCCCCACCGGGAAAAGGCTTCCCGCGACGCCATCACCGAGAAATTCGTCCATGCCGCTTCCGGAGGTTCCGATCACCGGGACGCCGCAGCTCATGGCTTCCAGGGCGGTGAGACCGAAACTCTCGTGCTCGGAGAGGAGAAGATACAGGTCCGCCAGAGGAATGAGACGGCTGACATCCACCTGACGGTCCAGAAAGTGCACTTTCCCCCGCAATCCCCGCTCCTCGATCATCTTCGCCGCGAATTCCTTCTCTGGGCCGGAGCCGATGAGCATTAGGCGCGCGGGAATCTGCTGCGCCACCCCCTCGAATACCCGGATGATATCCCCGATCCGTTTGACCGGACGAAAATTGGAGATGTGCATGAGTATTTTCTCGTTCGGCGCGGCGAAAAGTTCCCGGCTGATCGTAACGGACGGGGAGAATTTCCGGGTATCGACAAAGTTGGGAATGACCGTGATGGGCCGTTCCACCGCGAACCGGTATTGGGTCTGAAGCTTGAGATACTGGGATACCGCGGTCACCGCGGTGGATTCGTCGATGGAGAATTTCGTGATATCGAAATAGGAAGGGTCCGCGCCCACCAGAGTAATATCCGTGCCGTGCAGGGTGGTGATGACCGGAAGGCTTTTTCCCTTTTTCTCCAGTATCCTGCTCGCCAGATACCCTCCCGTGGCGTGCGGCACCGCATAATGAACATGCAGCAGGTCCAGATTCTCGCGCTCCGCCACCTGCGCCATCTTGGAAGCCAGGGAGAGGGTATAGGGCACGTAGTCGAACAAGGGATAATGAAGGACCTGCACCTCGTGGAAATAGATATTTTCGAAGAAATCCGAGAGACGGTAGGGCAGGGCGGTGGTGATGAAATGCACCTTGTTCCCACGGCCGGCGAGATTCTTGCCCAACTCCGTGGCCACCGTGCCGCTCCCCCCAAAAGTCGGATAGCAGGTGATTCCGATCCGCATGAAACACTCCTGGGTGAAAAGGGAAGGCGCAAAGGGACAAAGATACAGGGACGCGAAGGGCACGGACACAACCGGGAATCCGGAGAATCGAAGGGGAACAGCGCTGCCGGGATAAATTTCCCGCACCCGCCGGTACTTATCTTTCTCCTTACGCCTCCGGGCCTTTACGCCTGTCTTTATTCTTTCCTCCCCTGTCCGGGGATAAGAGCGCGGAGAGAGATTTCCTGGACGAGATCCCGGACCTCCATGACCGTTTCCATACGGAACGCCTCGGCGTAGTCCGCGTGGATACGGGCTCCGTAGTAGCGCATGCGGGCCTCTATCTCCCGGAAGAACCGGTCCGAGGAAATGTAGGTCGGAGGTCCCTCGGTACACGCTCCGCATACCTGGCTGCGGTAGCAGGCCACCGCCTGCATCTTGCGTTCGAACTGGGCGGAGATGTCGACCAGGAACGTGGGTTCGGACTCGTAGTACTCCATGCCGAAAATGATCTTGTTGGGACGGTGCGGCGGCTGCCCGGTTTCGTACTTGATGAGCCCCGCGGTGAAACAGGATTCGCGCACCAGCTGCCCGGTCTGGGTGTGGTCCGGATTACGGTTGTTCGGGCCGTGGGTGATCACCAGCAGGGGACGGAACTCGCGAATGGCCTTCACCACCCGTCGACGGTTTTCCACCGTGTTCTCGATGTGCGCGTCCGGGAATTCCAGATTGATACGGGCATCCACCCCGAGGATGCGGGCGGCGCATTCCGCTTCCTGCGCACGCTGGGTGGAGTCGCCCCGGGTTCCCATCTCGCCTTGGGAAAAATCCACGATCCCGACCCGGTATCCCTGGTCCTTCAGCTTGATAATCGTCCCGCCCGCAAGAATATCCGCATCATCGCGATGGGCGACCATGCACAGCACATCCAGATCCATGAAACGCTCCCCCCGTTCGGTTTTCTCCCGCGCCATCCCATCCGGGACAGCGCTCGGGAGATACATTCCCCGCGCCGCTGTATTCC
>CAYRTQ010000399.1:0-4121 GCA_964426865.1 uncultured bacterium | reverse complement strand
GAAACTAAACTCGTCGCTTAACTCGTCATCAAATTTATAATCAAGAGCACTTAGTCGAGTTTCTCTTACCCCTTCAAAAGGGGCGAAAACAAAGAAAAACGACCTCTGAATGGGATGGTTCGCTGAAAGAACTGGGAGAAAGGTTTACTTCGACACAATTGCAGCATATAATTTCGGAGTGGAGGATTGGCAAAGCAAGAACGGTGTGTTGATATGTAAATCGCGGGAATTCCAAAAACAGCAAAAACCTTTAATTCGAAAAAATAGATACACTGTACATCCGTTTTTCTGGAAACCATGGCGATCTTCTGCCTCTTTTCGTGGGATTGCGGCCGATTATGCAGAAGATGGGGAGAATAGCCGACCTTGTTGCTCCTCTGGGGATATTCAATATACCATATAAGATTTATAAAGATAGATAATATTTGGCACCTTGTACAATGGTATAAATGAGGAGACTGATATGTCGATCCCAAAAGTATTTTCCTTTATTAATTATAAGGGCGGTGTTGGAAAGACAACCACAACTTATCATATTGGTTGCTCGCTCGCTCAACATCATAATAAAAGGGTATTGTTAATAGACATTGATCCACAGACAAATTTAACTTTTCTTTGTGCCCCGGTTGAGAAATGGGAGGAACATAAAAGAAAATTTGGAACGATAGCAACTATATATAAAAAATTTCAAGAAAACAAACCTTTGGATACTTTCAAATGTATTTGGAAACAACCAATTCAAACAGGCAGTACGCGAATTTCATCTCTTGATTTAATACCTTGTGATATCGACCTTTTAGGCGAGGACCTTGGGGGTGGACAGGTATCAGGGTCTTACTCAACAATGGAAGCGCTAAAGCATCATGCAAAAGCATATCTTCGGGAACGTGCATTTATTAAAAATATTATTCGAGAAGTGGAAAATAAATATGATTATGTTCTTATTGATTGTCCACCTAATATATACTTAATGACCCAAAATGCTCTGGCAGCAAGTGATTTTTACATTATAACAGCAATTCCGGATCACTTATCAACAATTGGGCTAAGTATCTTGAAAGACAAAGTAGAGAAAATTGGCAAATGGATCAACTCCGCACAATCATTTGTCAGTGATAAAGAAAATTATCTAAAAATGGCTTTTTTGGGTGGGGTTATTTTTGTAAAGGTTAGACTAGGTGAAGGTTTGATGACTATTACCCATTCAAGTAAAATGCAGGATGTTGCAAGGTTATTAGGAAGTGACAAATGCTTTACAGGACATACTACTGAATTAATTGGATATGGAGAAGCATCAGAGCATAGTGTTCCGGTTTGGGAACATATGAGTCAAAATGCAAAGCGAGCAGCGAAAAAGAAAGAATACATTAGTATTACCGAGGAGTTAATTGAGAGGTTCAAGTAAATGAGAACAAAAAAACCAAATATCAAAATTTCAAACTTGTTTCTTTCAAATGTACAAGACCTTATTGCTGCCTTACCTACAGATGAGGAAAAGAAGGACTTAGACAAAGCATTTGAATCATTAATTGGTTTTGTCAGCAATTTGAAGGAAAAGGTTGCTTCGCTTCCTACACGCGAAGATTCCGAAGTGATTATTGAGTCCATTGTCCTAATTAATAATTACATAAAAAAAGCAGAGTCCATTCCAGCACTTTCTACTTCGTTAGGTCTTGCGGGGAAGAGGGAATCAAAAGTATTTCAAAAGAAAACTTCCGATGAAGATATTCAAAAGGCAAAGAAAGCAATAAATCATTTAAAAACTCTCCCAATCGATGAGATTAAAATTCAACTGCAAAGTAGTAAGTTCTTGCTTTCGGACCTCCAACTAATTGCGGATGAAATTGGCATTCGATACGATAAAAAATTAAACAAAGACAGTTTATCAAATCAGATTGCAATAAAGATTTCAAATTATCGCGGTTATCAACACTTAAGCGGCCAATCTGATTAATCATTGCTATATTCTCCTAATTACAAGGATTTTATATCATGAACGAAAGCGGCGGCAGACCCGATTTCAACGCGCTCGCCTCGTCGGTACGGGGATTCACTCCCACTCCGCGCCGTCTGGCCGGCCCGGTCCCCACCATCGCCATCACCCCGGTGGCGGACGGACGTGTCAAAGCCTACGAAGGCAATGTGGAAAAAACCTGGCGCATGGTGGAGAAGGTCTATGATCTCATCACCAGCCGGGTGAAGATGCCCGACGGCGCCCCCGTGCGGGTGGTGGTCGCCCCGGAGATCGTCTATGGAGCCCGTACCGGCGCGCTGGCCCAGGAATACTATGCGAAAATGGGAGTGAGCGCCAATATCTGGGTGGCCCGTTCCTGGTCCTACAGCGACGAACTCATGAGCGCCGCGCAGGGGCTGGGATCCTCCGAATGGCAGCAGGCCGCCTGGGGACTCAACCAGACCGACCGTCCCGGCGCGGTCTGGCTCAAGGCCTTCTGCGCCGCCATGGATGAGAAGATGCGCCCCATTTTCGCCATTTACAATCCCGATCTGGAACCGGAGGACGGCGAACTGACCCCCTACGTCTCGGAACATCTCCTGCGGTTCGCGCGCGCCGCCGCTACGGTGGCCGAGATGCGCGGGAAGAACTACCTCTCCGTGGGCGGCGTGGCGATGGGCATCATCGGCTCCGATGTACGCCGCAATATCATGCTCAATTCGCTCGGCATGGGCACGGTCTCGGTGGACATGGTGGCGGTGAAAGGCCGCATGGAGCGCGGCTTCTACGACCATGAGGAACTGGAGAAAGCCGTCCGGTTCATGAAACGCTTCGACATACGGTATGGCGAGGGCGAGCGTCCCTATCCCCCGGAAGATTTGCTCCGCGAATGTCTCAAGATGACGCTCATCGTGCGGGACATGATGATCGGCAACCCGCGTCTCGCCGATGCCGCGGTGGGCGAGGTCCAGGGATTCCAGGCAAACACCGAGTTCGCCCAGGGATACAACGCCATAGCCGCCGGCACCCAGGGACAGCGCGCCTGGACCGACCTCTATCCCAATTTCGATCTCACCGAGTCCATGCTCAACAGCTCCTTCGACTGGAACGGCTGGCGTCCGCCGTTCATTGTCGCCACGGAGAACGATTCCAAAAACGGCATCGGCATGCTCGTGGCGAATCTCCTTACCGGCGGCCTGCCCCAGCTTTTCGCCGACATCCGCACCAACTGGACCCCGGAAAGCGTCATGGAAGCCACCGGCGTGGATATCGCCGACCTGGTTCCCGGCGGTTTCATCGACAAGCGCAACTCCGGCGCGGGGGCGCTTGATTACGCCTTGAACGTGCTCACCCTGGTGGGCGGGAACGACGGCATCACCTCGCAGGAGGCCGCCGACGCCATCCGCACGAATTCCACCATCCAGAAGAAGCTCATCGACGCCGCCATACGGGGTGTCACCTACATGCCCGCGGTGCTCGAATATTTCTGCGGCGACGGCCTCTCCAGCCACTACCGCACGCCGGGCGGCATTCCCATGACCTCCTACCGGTACAGCGTGGTCGGGGACCAGCTTGTCTGCTCCGTGGTGGAGGGCGAGACGGTCGAACTCCCGGAAGAGGTGGCCGATCACGTGAGCAATCGCACCGATCCCACCTGGCCGGAAACCTACTGGACTCCCTGGGACATGTCCTCTTTCGACTACATGTCGCTCATCGGGGCGAACCACGACGGCAATTCCTTCGGGCTCATCGGCGCGGACATGCTCACGCTCAACGCCATGCTCCGCGTCCCGATCGATTTCCACAACATCCCGGACGACCAGATATTCCGTCCCACCATGTGGGACCGGTTCGGGGACGACGACTACCGGGTCTGCGAGAAACTGGGGCCGTTGTACCGGTAAGCGGAATACCGGAAAAGGAACATGGAAAGGGCGCCGGAAATGGGCGCCCTTTTCGCATGTTATATGAATGAGTGATCAATCCGGGAAGAAAGCGGACTAATACGAAAATCCGATCAAGTGAGTAAGAAAGACCGGATGAAGCCCGGTCAGCGCGACACGAATAGAGCACGTTTCTTACTCACTTGATCCCAAATTCGTATAATACCAATGATACCAAGTTTGAATCAATCTCCGTAGCAAAGGCAGCCCCCTTTCCGGCCTTC
>CAYRTQ010000398.1:0-4125 GCA_964426865.1 uncultured bacterium | reverse complement strand
GGTCACGGGGGAAGGTGGCGCGAGCCATAGCGAGGGCCGGAAGGGGGCTTCCGGCGCCGGGAACATACCATGCTTTCATTCAAACGACAATACCATGTCTGAATCGGTAATGCGCGGCATGCAATTAAACGTTAATTTGTATAATATGTTTCCAGCCGGATCACGCTTCCTCCCCGTACACTCCCTCCAGCGCCGGAGCGACTTTCGAAAACACCTTGTCGTACCGTTCCCGGTATTCCCCGTGACGCGTCATGTCCGGCTCGTATACGGCGAGCGGGAATTCCATGCGGGAGAGGGCGTCATGCTCGTCGCGATACACTCCCGCGCCGATACCCGCGAGAATGGCCGCGCCGAGCAGGGTGATCTCGGGATTGTCGGGAACCTCCACCGGAAGGCCGGTCACATCCGCTTTCATCTGGAGCCAGAACCCGTTCTTCTGCACCCCGCCGAGCGCGCGGAGGCGACGGCAGGAGGCCCCGGTGTTGTCCTCGATCACCCGTATCTGACGGGCGAGCTGGTAGCAGGCCGCCTCGAACACCGCGCGCACCACCTGCCCGCGCGTGGCGGTGGTAGTGAGTCCCAGGATGGTCCCGAGCGAGTGATGGGCCTGAAACGGCCCGGAGCCCCGGTTGAACGAGGGCAGCACGGTGACTCCGCCCGCGCCGGGTCCATACTCCTGCGCCTCGCCGATCATGGTGGAGTAGAGCGCCTCGGGAGAAACGTCCCGGAAGAAATTGGCGGCGATCCATTCCACCACGCCCCCCGCGATCATGAGACTCTGGCAGAGGAACTGGTCCGGCAGGCAGTGACGCTCCCAGTCGATCCCGGCCTCGAAAAGCGCCCGGTTGGGGGTGAACCGGTCCCGGAGGGCAATGATCATCTCCCAGGTGCCGGTGATATCGATGAACGTCTCCGGATCGACCACCCCTGCGCCGAGCGCGCCGATTTCACAGTCATGGCCGCCGGTAGCCACCGGAGTACCCTCCGGGATGCCGCTCCGCTCCGATGCGGCACGGGTGACCGCGCCGATACGGCGTCCGGACTGGGATATCTCCGGAAAGATGCGGGGGTCCACCCCGATGGTTTCGAAGATGCGCCCGCTCCAGCGCCCCGCGCCGATATCGAGCAGCGAGGTGGTGGAGGCCATGGTGATTTCGGTGGTGAATTCCCCGGAAAGACGGTTCACCAGGAAATCCTGGGTCATGAGATACCGGTGGGCGCGTTTCAGCACTTCCGGACGATGCACCGCCAGCCAGCACAGGCGATTGACCGTCTGCATGTTATAATTGTGGAAGCCGGTGATCTCGTAGAGCTCATAGGGATGTATCTGCTCGGTGAGCCAGGCGGTCTCGGCCAGGTTGCGGGTATCGTGCCAACTGGAAAGGGAATAGAGGAGATGGCCTTCCGCATCCACCGCGACGCCGTCCACACCGAACCCCGACACGGACACGCCGCCCACCTGGGAGGGCGAGGCCAGATGACGGATCACCTCGCGGGTGCAGGCGCAGACTTTCGCCCAGATATCCTCGGCGTCCCAGGCGAGCCAGCCCGGCAGGCCGTCCGGCTGGGGAACGGGCCCGTTACGGCGTGAGGCGGAAGCCACGAGCTTCCCTTCGAGACTGAACGCGGCGGCCTTGATGCCGGTCGCGCCGAGATCGATGCCCATGAGCACCTGCTCGCGATAGAGATTCATTCCCCGCTCCTTTATACAGGTTCACCACGTCAAATTTCGTTCAATACCAGCAAAAAAGATAGTTGTTTACCACCGGACATCTGCAAAGAAGAAGGATGTGAAATTTCCCCCGCCGCAGCCCCCTATCCGGCCTGCGGCCACCTTCCCCCCGTAAACGGCGGGGAAGGAAAGACATCCCACTCCGGGCGGGTATGGCAAGGAAAACACTTTTTACCTGCCCCCGGTCACGGGGGAAGGTGGCACGAGCCATAGCGAGGGCCGGAAGGGGGCTTCCGGCGGTGAGACACCCACTCCGCTCGTCTTTTTAATACGGTTGAGAAACAGTCACATAAAATCTCTTTCCTTCCCACCGGCATCATACTCTCTATATTGTACATGGATTTCCGGGTGAACACAATAGAAAAGGGGGAGAGATACCGGGTATATCTCTCCCCCGCATTGTCAAACCGCACATATCTCGATACCCGGGGCGTTTCGCGGTCACATGCCCGCGTCGTCCGCCGCGCCCTGTTCGATCCAGGATCGTATTTTCCCGATCTCTTCCGCCGAAAGCGGGGCTTTCCCCTTCGGCATGCGGTCTATCTTCTTCCCGGAGGGAAGCTGCCCCTCCACCCTCCAGACGATGACACTGGAATCGGGTTTGGCGGGATACACGATGGCCAATCCTTTGGTTTCCGGCTCCGCGCTCTTCTGCGCCAGCAGGGTATGATGGCTCTTCATCCAGGCATGGCACCCGTCGCACCGCTGATCCAGTACCGGTTTGATATCGGCGGTGTAGGTCAGCTTCGACGCGTCGGCGGTATCGGGAACGGAATCGGCGGACTGGAGTGTATCGGCGGCATTTGCGGCAGGGGCGGGTGTTTCCGTCTTGCGGGACTGGCAACCGATCGACACAGCGAGAACAGTCACGGCGATCAGGGTCGCGAGGGTATTCTTCGACATACCGGCTCCTTTCTCCCGGCCGCGGGAGCGATGGGGTGAGATGATTTCAGATCTCGATGAAGCCCTCCAGATATTTTACCGCGCACCCGGCAATGGAGACCCGTTCCCCACGGTCGGTGCAGAAAAGCTCGCCGCCCCGCCGGGATATCTGACGGGCGTAGAGTTCCCGTTTCCCCAGACGGCGCGACCAGTACGGGATGAGCGTACAATGGGAGGAACCGGTCACCGGGTCCTCGTCGATTCCGATTTTCGGCGCGAAGAAGCGCGAGACGAAATCGGAATCCTTTCCCGGAGCGGTGACCATGATTCCCCGGTGATCGATCCGCTTCAACGCCGCCATATCCGGTTTCAGGGCGAGAATTTCCTCCTCGGAGGAAAACACCGCCAGATAGTCTTCCGCCTCGTACGCCTCGACCGGAGTTTTTCCCAGGCCCGCGATCATATCCGGAGGAATGTCGCAGGGCGATCCGGGCTGCGCGGGAAAATCGAGTTCGAACCGCCCGCCCGCGCGTTTCACCGTGAGCGCTCCGCTCCGCGACTGGAAAAGGACCCGTTCCCCGGAATATCCGAGCAACGTGAACAGCACGAATGCCGAGGCCAGCGTGGCGTGTCCGCAAAGATCCACCTCGGAGGCCGGGGTGAACCAGCGGATACGGTATCCCTCTCCTTCCGGGACGAAAAAGGCAGTCTCGGAGAGGTTGTTCTCCATCGCAATAGACTGGAGAAGATCATGATCCGGCCAGGACCCGAGCGGGCAGACCGCCGCGGGATTTCCCGAGAACACCCGTCCGGTGAACGCATCGATCTGGTACAGGGGAATTTTCAAACCCGGATATCCTTTCTCACTGACGCCGTTCCTGCTGCGTCCGCGAATCACGGTTGGGATCGATCGGCTCGCCCGTTCCCGGGTGCACCGGATTCCGATCGTTGTTGTATTCACTGTCATCGCGATAGGGGTCGGTCCAGTACCCGCTTCCCCGGGAGAGCGGATAATAGGAATAGAACCGCCCGATGAGTCCCGGATTACGGTACACGACATAGGGGGAACCGTAGGGGCCCATGTATGCCGGAGAAAGGGGATCGTACCACGAATCGTAGACGGATACGGCGGAGGACCCCTGTCGTTCCTCACCGGAGCCGATCATGGCGGTGAGCACATCGTCCGCCACCCCGGCCCGCTTGAGCCGTATGATATCATCGGCGGTGAGTTCGAACCGTGAGCGGGTCGCCTCGATCTGACGCTGGATGACTCCGGCGCCGACTCCCGCTTCGGCCATGGCCGCCACATCCTCCACGGTCAGCGCCCGTGGATTCACCGTGGAAATGGACGAGCATCCGGCCATCACAGCCACGGCCAGGATTGTTACACATTCCAGAATTCTCATGGTCATGCTCTCTTTTTGAGCCTGTTTGCAAATAAGGATATAGCCTTCTTTGGGAAAGCAGCCCCCTACAACGCACCCCGTTCGTACTCCGTACGAGCGGGGACC
>CAYRTQ010000397.1:0-4131 GCA_964426865.1 uncultured bacterium | reverse complement strand
AACACTTCAAATGGCCCCTTTTTTTGGAGTTGATTCATTGGGAAGAACATACATTTGTGGAAATCCCGATGGAAAATTTATTCTCTCAGAAGATGAACTGCCACCGACCACCCCCGATGCATTTGACAGAAGCTTCAACGGAGGAAATAGCGACATCTATTTCTGCGTGTTCGATGCCGCGGGAAGCAAGCTTCTGTATGCGACCTACCTGGGCGGGACTGGAGAAGATCGCTGCACCGATTTCAAGGTATACGGTTCAGGAGAAGTCTATCTGACCGGATACACCACATCCAGCGACTTCCCCACCACGGAAGGCGCTTTGAGCAGTACATTGAAGGGCGGCAACGACGCCTTCATTTGCAAATTCTCCTTCGGAACTACCCCGGTGCAGGTGGAAGACACGCCCCACGTATTCCGCCTGCACCCTGCCCACCCCAACCCCTTCAACCCCTCCACCACAATTTCCTTCACCCTGCCACAATCCGGAAAAGCTGAACTCTCCGTATACTCCATCACTGGCCAGCGAGTCCGCACACTCATGTCCGGCCACCTTTCCGAGGGGATGCATACGATCATATGGGATGGATGCGATGATTCCGGGAAGCCCGTTTCCTCGGGGGTGTACCTGTCGAGGCTCACAGCGAAAAAACACACCGCGACCGGAAAGATGGTGCTGGTGCGATAACGTTCCCAAAGGGATGCATTCGCGGGAGATCAGGGACTCTCCCACCGTCGGCCCCACGCAAAAGGGCGGGTAAATCCCCCGCCCTTTTGCGTGTTTTTTATGTCTTTCCGGCTTGGGATTACAGCATCCCTTTCGAGGAATGCTGGCCTTTCACCCGGGAATCGGGACGCACCGCCTCCGCGAGGGCGCGGGCGACCGCCTTGAACACCGCCTCGATGTCGTGATGCCCGTTGGAGGACTTGAGGAGGTCGATGTGCAGGTTGAGACGGGCGTTGTCCGCGAATGCCTTGAAGAACTCCGGCACCAGTTCCACATCGAAATCCCCGATCTTCTCCACACCGGCGTCCACCCGGTAATCGAGGGCGCTCCGTCCGGAGATGTCCACCACCGACCGGGCGAGGGAATGCTCCATGGGAACGTAGGCGAACCCGTAACGGGCGATCCCCGCCTTGTCTCCCAGCGCCTGCGCGAACACCGTTCCGAGCACGATTCCCACATCCTCCACCGAGTGGTGGAAATCCACATTGATATCTCCCTTGCAGGCCACCGTCAGGTTGAAGAAACCGTGACGGGCGAGCAGGGTGAGCATGTGATCGAAAAAGCCGATGCCGGTATCCACCGTGGATTCCCCGGAGCCATCGAGCGTCAGGGTAACCGTGACATCCGTTTCACGGGTGGTGCGTGTCAAGCTTGCGGTTCGATCCATGATCATTTTTCCCCTTTCCGTTCGCCCATGACCCGCTCCAGAGAGCGGAGAAAACGGCGGTTGTCTTCGGGCGTGGAAACCGAGACCCGCAGCGCCCGTCCCAGCATGGGATAGGAAGACACGTCCCGCACCAGGAGACCGTCGGCAAGCAGCCCGGCGAATATTTCCTTCGGCGCATGGTGCGTCTCGAAGAGAATGAAATTGGCCCGACTGGGATACGCGGTCACCCCTTCGATGGCATTCATGGCCCGAATGAGCGATTCCCGTTCCCCGACAATCTCCCGCACCGTACGCTCCAGTTCCGAACGGTCCTGGAGCAGTTGTATCGCCGCGGCGATGGTGAAGAAATTGATATTGTATGTCAGCTTCACCTTGTCCACTTCACGCGCAAGGCCGGGATCCATGAGACCGTATCCCAGCCGCAGTCCCGCCAGGGAGAACGCCTTGGAGAAGGTCCGCAGGACAATCAGATTGTCGTAACGGGCGAGAAGTCCGGCGGCGGTTTCCCCGCAGAACTCGAAATACGCCTCGTCGATGACCACCGGACGGTCGGTTTTCTTCAGCAGGGCCTCGATACGCTCCAACGGGTAGACACAGCCGGTCGGGTTATTGGGGGTGCAGATGATGATCATATCCCCGCTTTCGAGGAATACCCGTTCCAGCGCGTCGCAATCGTAGGTGTAGTCCGCCCGCAGGGGAACGGTGACCACTTCCGTGCCGAGCACCGTGCCGATGAGCTTGTAGAGGGTGAAGGTCGGAACGGAGATCACCAGACGTTTTCCGGGGCCAAGGAACGCGGTGACAATGGCCTGTATGATCTCATTCGAACCGTTTCCGGCGAGAATCCCTTCGGGTTTCCAGCCGGAATACTCCGCAAGACGGACATGGAGTTCGTCCGGCACAAACGGCGGATATCTCGACCAGCTCCGCTCCATCGCGAAATCCAGAATTTTCTTTTTCAGCGCGGCGGGAACATCATAGGGATTTTCGTTCTGGTTGATCTTGACGTCGTACTCGTATTCCTTCAGGGTGTAGGCGGAAATCGTCCGGATTTCCGGTTTCACCCGGTTCAGTATGGATTGCTTTTCCATCATCGGCCCCTGTAGCGCATGGTGACCGCGCGGGCGTGGGCGGTAAAGCCCTCCGAGCGGGCCAGACGTTCTATTTTGTCCCCGTGCCTGGTGATTGCGGCGCGGGAGTATTCCACCACATTCATGCATTTCTGGAAATCATACACCCCCAGCGGCGAGGCGTACCGCGCCGCCCCGGAAGTGGGCAGCACATGGTTCGGCCCGGCGAAGTAATCGGAAACCGGCTCGGGGGAATATTCGCCGAGGAACACCGCTCCGGCGTTGTGGACCTTTTCCAGCAGGGCGGAAGGATCACGCACCACCAGTTCCAGATGTTCGGGAGCGATACGGTTGACCGCGTCCGCCGCCTGATTCAGGTCCTCGACGATGATGAGGGCATTGGCTTCCAGAACTTTCAACACCGTGGCGGCGTGTTCCAACTGCCCGGCCTGGAGATACAATTCATCCCGCACCGAGGCGGCCAAACGTTCCGAGGTGGTGAGCAGAACCGCCATTTCCATACCGCTGCCGTGCTCCGCCTGACTGAGGAGGTCCGCGGCGACATATGCGGGGTTCGCGGTTTCATCTGCCACCACCACGATCTCCGAAGGCCCGGCGAACATATCGATGTCCACATGGCCGAATACCAGCTTCTTGGCGGTCTGCACGTAGGCGTTCCCCGGCCCGACGATCTTGTCAACCCGACGGATGGTTTCCGTGCCATACGCCAGCGCCGCAACCGCCTGCGCACCGCCGACGGTGTAGACCTCCTCTATTCCCAGTTCCACCAGAGCGGCCGCCACATGGGGGTTTTCCCGGAACTGTCCCGGCGGAGTGACCACCACGAGGCGGCTCACTCCCGCCACCTGGGCGGGCACGGCGTTCATCACGATGGTGGAGGGATAGGCCCCGGCGCCGCCCGGAACATACAAGCCCGCGGCCTCCAAGGGCACATACCGCAATCCCAGGCGAACATCGTCCGGCCCCTCCATCCAGGTGGACTGTCGGACCTGCAACTCGTGAAACCGCCGGATATTTTCGATGGCTTCCCGAAGGGCGGATAGAAATTCCCCGTCCACCCGGGAATGAAGCTCCCGCATCTCATCCACCGGAACCGGCGCGATGGAACCGAGTTCCACCCGGTCGAACCGGGAGGTGTAATCGATCACCGCCGCATCGCCCCGTCCGCGAACATCCTCGATCACCGCGCGTACCGCGGCCTCGATTTCGGGGGTAAACGTGAGTTCCCGGATGAAGATCGCCCGTAGGTTCGGATCACGCTCCACCTGGGCGTAGGTGACTATGGGTATCATGGGATACGTCCTCAAAAAAAGATTGAACCGCAGAGAACCCGGAGGTCCTCTGCGGTGATTGCCTTTTGTGTGGCGCTTCGCTGTTTTCCGTGGGTACACGCCTTAACCGGGCATCAACCCGTTTTGCTGCTGCAACGATACTTTGGTACGGTAATGAAGCCTGCGCCCCGTTCACTTCCTCTGTACTTTTCTGGTGCGCCCAGAAAAGCGCCAAAAGAGGGCGGTCCGGGAAAAGCCAAAGATTCCCCGGGTACGGCATGGCTTCCGGGGACCGCTGAACTCGCTGTCGCTCGAACAGACCTCGGTCCACTGCCCCGGAATCCATTCCATACCCGGGGGGCTTTTCCAGGACAGGTG
>CAYRTQ010000396.1:0-4134 GCA_964426865.1 uncultured bacterium | reverse complement strand
CCTTTCTTTTCCCAAAGGATTCACCTCATGGAAATACGAATGTACGGACAATCCGATAAAGGGTTGGTTCGCGTTCAGAACGAGGACAGCCTCTGGTTCGATGCTGGTCTGGGGACAGCGGTTGTGGCGGATGGTCTGGGCGGCCCCGCGGCGGGCGAGGTGGCGAGTTCCATAGCGGCGCGGGCGTTCCGTGAGGCGATGGAATCCAGCCTGCCCCGCGCGGGCATCCCGGACGACCTCCGACTGATCATGGCCGGGGCCATCGGTTTCGCGAACCGTGAAATACGGGCGGATGTCGCGGCGCATCCCTCCCGCGAGGGGATGGCCACCACGATGGTCTGCTTCGTCATACGCTGGAACGCCTGCGTGGCGGCCAATGTGGGCGACAGCCGCGCCTACCGGATACGGGACGGGCGGATCACTCCGCTGACCCGCGATCATTCCTTTGTCATGGATTTGGTGGAATATGGCGTCATCAGCGCGGAGGAAGCCGCGGTCCATCCCCAGCGCAACCTCATCACCCGGGCGGTCGGCGGCGAGGAGGGCGCGGAGGCCGATTTCACCGTCTTTCCGGTGGAACGGAACGACCGGTATCTCCTCTGCTCCGATGGCCTCCACGGCGTGCTGACCGATGAGCAAATCCGCGACGCCGTCGTGAACGCGGAATCGCCGGAAGTCGCCTGTGACGCGCTCATCCGCAGCACGCTGGAGAGGGGTGCTCCGGACAATGTGACCGTGGTTCTGGCGCAGGTGGACACCCTTGACCCGACCCCGCCGGAAACGCCCCGGCAGCTCGTGTAACCGGGGTGGTTACGCGAGCTGCCGGGGAAATGCGGAGACGCGTTCGGACCGGGAGCCGTATCGCTCTACTGGAAAGCCAGCATGGTGGAAGTCTGGTTGATGTGCCCGATGAACTCTTCCCCGTACGTGCTGAACCCGATCATCGGAACATCTGAAAACACCTTTCCATACTCCTCCGTCAGCCCCTTGCTCTCCAATTCGAGCGTCCGCAGAATGCAATGGAAATTCACCACTCCCCGCAGACTCCCCAGTTCGGCGCGCTTTGCTTCCAGCGCTTTCCGCGTATCCCGGATGATATCGCCTCCCTGGAGCACGCACAGTTCCACCCCTTCGAGTACCGCACAGTAGAATATTACACTGCGGCCCTGAACGCGCTGCGGACTCCGGACATAAGGCTCGTCGCCAACCATCAGTCCCACCGGATTGCTCATGAACCTGTCGGACAGCGATTCCTCGGAGACTCCCAAAGCCTCCGCATACGCCTTGGTCGCCGGTTGTCCGTTGAATTCGAGAACCTCTCTTCCCGACATGCCGACTTTGGTGGGAACGAGAGTCCGTCCGGTCGGTGTAAAACTCTGGGTCTTGATGCAGTCGAATTTCCCAACCGGCTTGAGCACCGCCAGGACAGCCGCGTTCGTATACGCCCGCCCATTGGCAGAGACATGGGTTTGGGTGAATTTCAGGTCATCACCGGCTGAACCGCCCACGAACTGGACATTGGTCAGGTCTCCGATCTTCTCCATCAGCCGTTCCTCGGCGCCCCGGAGTCCATCCGCCAGAATGATTCCCACGTGCCCGGCGGCATCGAGATCAAGCATTGACTGACCAAAGAAGCGTTCGAAACCGGCGAAAGCTTCCGTTACCGCCTCGGCGGGCCGCTCCTGAATATTGGGGAGCACCTCGATACGGACATCTTCGATTACCTCGCGATTGAACGCCATCGCCACAATCGAATTCTTGAGCATCGCCCCGGAAACGAGTTCACCGGCTGTGGTGCATCCAAACACAACGGCGGAGGGGAAGGAACGCTCCATTTCCCCGGCGAGAAGGGAAGGATCGTACCGGGAAGACGCAAAAAACAACACCATTCGGGGGTCGAGATGGTTCAAACGCGCATGGAGATCCGATACGGCGTCGGCCACTGACTCACGGCTCGAAAAAGCGGTCGCTATATTCATTCCTGTGACTCCTGTAGCGTATGTTCGTTGATATACCGAAGGACTGCCAGAATACTACATGAAGATCCTGACGTTCATTTCCGCGGCGATTTTCCTCAACTTCTCGATGACAAAATAATCATCCGGCGAATCGGGCGTGTAACTTGCCGGATTGATCCCTTTCACGATAAGCTTGGTTTTCGTGGTTGACACCATGATGGGATTGCCTTTTGAACGCTCCTCGATGATGCAGTCGATCATTTTCTTGATTTTTCCCGCCATGATCATTCCTCTTTCCGGATAATGAAAAACCAGACCTGCCCGTAAACCGTGCTCCGTCACGTCGATAGCGCCGGAATCCCTCTCCGCCCCTCCCCGGTCACGCCGCCGCTCTTCTTGCGGATTACGGGGTGGTTGAGCCACTGGAGAATAGATTACGGTGGTTGAACATTGAACGGAACCGAACGCAAAAAATTCTCTTATGGATTATTAAAAACAACAGCTTATCATCAATAACGCCCCAAGATAGCTCATTAGTTATCATTTACGCAATAACTTATTGGCGGAAAACATGTATCCGTCAGGGTAGATTTGTATTTTTCCCATCCTCGTTTCCCCTTTCCCCTCACCTCCGCATCGGGTCGGGAGAAAGGGGGCATGAGGATTGCGGGATCGGGGATTACCGGGGCGCAAAGAACCGGAATGAAACATGAGTGGAGCAGACGGTGCCGGATTTGAAAGAGGAATCGGGGAAAGAGATACGGCGGGTGATGAAAGAACGGGGGTTTTCTCGGTTTTCCGTGGGTCGTGCGGATGACGGTGGGATTTTCACCAGTTTGGGGAAAGCCCCCGTGTACGGTATGGATTCCGGGGTAGTGGACCGAGGTCTGTTCGAGTGACAACGAATTCAGCGGTCCACGGAAGCCATGCCATACACGGGGAGTCCTTGGCTTTTCCCGGACCGCCCTCTTTTGACGCATTTCCGGGCGCACCGGAAAAGTACAGGGAAGATGGGAGGACGAAGGCCTTTCTTTACCGTATCAAAGCGCCTTTGCACCCATCAATTGCAATCGGCGCAGGGTCATGACGCCAACCTGTTTCAAACAGAGGAGCGCCGAACAACCTTGTACGGCGGGATCGTCACGGCATCCAGTCAACGATTCCATCGGACGGATTTTCTTCCTTCCAGCGCCGGAACGATTCCACATCCCGTACACCGCCCGCGATCACCGCCTGGTAAATCTGGATGCCCATCGCCGGCTCTCCGGGAAGGAGGGAGTATTTGATCCGAAGGATGGCCGCGCGGGTCTCCGGAGTCAGCACCGCTTCGATCCGCTCCGCGACCTTCTCGAAATAACCGGCATAACGGGAATCGGCAAGAATGTGTATCATGTCGATATGCCAGGATTCGCCCTCCCGGTCCTCGTATGTGGCGTGCCACTCGATGCACCGGTCCTCCGCGTCAAGAAGATTGGTATAGCTGATGGCCCGTATACGGGGATTCTCCGCGAGACGGCCCATCGCCTCGAAACTGTCCGAGAGGCGGAACGGATCGGTGTAGATATGGAAGTCGATATCCCGGTTGTGGATGAGAAGCCCGGTTTTCAGCGATCCCACCAGGTTGATTTTCGCGCCGACAGAGGACCAGTGTTCGATGACCCTGGTATCCGCGATGATCTCACGGGCGCGACATTGCATGGCATCCGCGATGGAGAAGATGTCGTCCAAAAGCAACTCCCTTCAAGAAGAATGAATGTATAAACGAACGAATAATATAATGCTTGCCGCATTTCTTCTCAACGGGAATTTCGACGCTCTCACCCGCCGCCCTCACAGTCATCCGGCGTTCACATTCTCCTGCTGTCATACGCCCAGTGCAGAAGCGCCTGTCTTTGTCTCGGACGGCAGGTCCAGTCCCCCTCCATGCAGTTCGCCCGGATTTGGGCGATATGCCGTTTCATGGCTTTCCAGCGCCGGATCTGGCGTTCATCGTCCGGACATCTCCGCCCCAGGTAGTACCGGCAGTACCACTGAAACCACCCGCGCGGGTCTTCCGGATAAATCCATCCTTTTTCACGCCAATACCGCAGGGGCTGTGAGGCGTTCACCCCGAAAAAATTCAGTTCCGGGACATGGCGCTCATGGCACAACTCGGCGTGCGCGAACCAGTCCGCCG
>CAYRTQ010000395.1:0-4136 GCA_964426865.1 uncultured bacterium | reverse complement strand
GAAACTAAACTCGTCGCTTAACTCGTCATCAAATTTATAATCAAGAGCACTAAGGATACAGTCTTCTGTGGGAAAGCAGCCCCCAGCACCGCACCCCGTTCGTACTCCGTACGAGCGGGGACCCCGCGCCCTCAGGATCACCTTCCCCGGGAGGGCGCGAGAACAGTCTGCGGCGCAGCGTTTTCCCTTGCCCCCTCCGGGGAAAGGGATTGAGTTGGGGGGCGGGATCTCACGAATCATACGATATCTTTATTATGGTTCGGCTCATAATCTCAACTTTAATCCAAACACAACTGTTAATGACACAATGAAATGCGGCCCCGGGAAACTCTGATTTCCGGGTTTTTTTCAGGTGCGCCGAGCTTGACTATCAGCTTGGGGGTGGAAGTCCCCTCCACAGCCGGATGGAGGATAAGTGTGAGTAAAGCGCAAGGGCGTCGCTGTGAGGCGGGGTCAGAAAGAAGCGTGGGGCAAAAGAGCGACCCGATGGGCAGGAACCGGATAAGAGGCTTTCCATATCCGGACGAGTCGGTACGTGAAGGCGAAGTCCACAACCCGTCAAGGGTCCGGGGAGTAAACTCAGCGGGTGCGCGGTGAAGGGCTGAATCCATGTAAGCAATGCATCCGGCGTTCTGAACGTCTTTGGCAGATGCCTCGCAAGAGGGCCTGAAATGGGATGGTGCGGACCCGGATATGACACTGGGCGCTTGCAGGACGACATGCGTCGAGGAGACACGCGGTGCGAAAACGGAAACCGCCGGACGTACGGTTCCGTATCCGGCGGTGGTATGAAAGGAGGGGGTGGCAACTCCCCCTCCTGCTCGATTTATCGCTTGTGGTATTACTTCAGTCCCTTGACTCCCGCGGAACGGTCCTTGTACACCGCGTGAAGATACTTCTCCGATTTGGGGCACATGGGATGCTCCAGGCACTCGGTATAGAGACGCTTGACTCCGGGATTGTCCTGGGACTTGCGGTATTTCATGACCTCGTCGTGCTGGTACACGGACTGGATGCGCGCGGTGAGATAATCTTTCGCCTGCGCATAAGCCTTGGAAGCGCCGCGGATGCCGAGGATCATCATGGTCACCGATGCGGCAGCGACTTTCAGAAATCCGCGCCTTCCCGCTATGAAACCGTTTTGAATCATGTCGTATATCATGGAATCCATCCTCTCGGTAGTCCCGGTTATGCGTTTTCCGCGCCGTCCAGCATGTCGCAGAGCGATTTTCTCAGGCGCATGAGAAACGAGATATCCGCCCGCTTGCTCCAGTCGGTGTAGGGCTGCCCGCCGCCATTGACGCAACCGCCGGGGCAGGACATGACCTCGACCGCAAGGTAGGGACATTTACCCGCCCGGGTCTGCTCGCAGATCTCCTTGGCATTCTTGAGACCGCTGACGATGGCGACTTTGTGATTCTTGCCGCCGGCGCTGATGGTCGCCTCGCGGACTCCCTGCTGACCGCGAACCGCGGTGAATTCCACTTTTTCCAGATTACGGTTGTCCAGTTTCTCCACGAGCAGACGGAGCATGGCTTCCATGACGCCGCCGGTGACGCCGAAAATGGTGGCCGCGCCGGTGGAGATCCCGAGGAGTTCGTCAGCCTTGTCATCGGGGAGCGCGGCGAAATCGATGCCCGCGTCCTTGATCAGGAACGAGAGTTCCCGTGTGTCGATGGTGGCGTCCACATCCTGGGAACCGGAGACGCTGTATTCCGCCCGGAGGCCCTCAAACTTTTTGGAGACGCAGGGCATGATGGCCACGGTATAGATGTTCTTCGGGTTCGCCCCGATCTTTTCCGCGCCCCACATCTTGGTCAGCACGGCCAGAATCTGGGTGGGAGTCTTGGTGCTGGAAAGGTGGGGGATGAGATCCGGATAGAAGGTCTCGACATAGCGCAACCATCCCGGGCAGCAGGAAGTGAACTGGGGCAGGGGGCGCTTGAGCGTGCCGGAGGCGCGCCCGAGGAGCTCGGTCCCCTCTTCCATGATGGTCATGTCCGCGCCGAATTCCACATCATAGACATAGTCGAATCCCAGTTTCCGCAGGGCGGCGAACATTTTGGGACCCACATAGGTTCCCTCGGTCATCCCGAATTCCTCGCCAAGCGCGTACCGAATGGCGGGAGCGGGCATGGCGATCACGATCTTCCCCGGATCGGCGATGTTCTTTTTTACCTCGTCGATGAAGGAAACGCGCTCGTAGATGGCGTTTACCGGGCAGTTGACCAGGCACTGCCCACAGTAAATACACATCTCAGGATGAGGGATATGGGTGGGAGCCCATCTCTTACTTGGATCCGTGCTCTGAATTGCGCCGGTGGGGCAGGTGTCGACGCAGTTCTTGCACCCGATACAGGTGGAGCGATCCACATCGACAAATCGCAGATTGTCCGCGGTTCCGGGTTTCGGAGCATCCGTTTCGTATCTAACCTTACCGATTTTCCTCATAAAGTGTTCTCCCTCTATGTCTATGATAGTGAGTGCCCACGAGGAATATAATGAAACCACACCACTCTCTGCAATATTAAACTCGAACAGTTCCGCAAAAGTTCCTCCCCCTCATGCGAAGCGGTCGGACCATACCGGAACGGACGCCCGACTTTCCATTGATTTCACTTCCGCTTCTGGCTATATTCCACTCCATTCCACACTGGATTTCCCGTTTTCCGAGGTGTACGCCGTGAAGAATATCCTGTTGTCCCCACTTTCCGCGGTCCTGATATTGATACTCGTTGCCGGATGCGGGACATCGAAAAAGCCGGGCGGGCCGAGTGCGCTCTACACGGTGAAGAAAGCCGCCGCCGCGCCGGTTGTCGACGGTGTTCTCGACGATGTCTGCTGGAAGGATCTTCCCGCGCTGGAATTCGTGCTCCTGAACGGCGGGGGGAAGCCGAAACACCCCACATCCGCGCGCATGGTCTACGATGACAAAAACCTGTATGTCGGTTTCGAATGCCAGGATCTCGATGCGGCGAGCACGGTGGCGGAGTTTGACGGCCCGGTGCTGACCGACGGCGATTTTGTATCGATCCTCATCGAGGCCGGAAGCGACACCACCTCGTATTTCCTGATCGCGGCGGCTCCCACCGGCGCGGTGGAGGACGCGTTCGTTCTCAACGGCGGAAACAGCGCGAAACTGCGTGTGCTCAATACCTGGAACTGCGAGCGGCTCCGCGCCTCCGTGGCGGTCTATGGGGCCGGGGCGCAGCCCGGAAACGAGGACCGGTTCTGGACGGTGGAGATGGCGATTCCCTTCTCGGAGATGGTCACCGCCCCGCACCGGGTGATATCTGGCGCATGAATCTCTGCCGTCTGGAACTGGCCGGAGAGCGGGAATCCAGCGCCGCCGTCCCCACCGGCGTGGAAGACTTTCAGAAACCGCACAAGTTCGCGGTCATCGCCTTCGGAGGGTGATATGGGGCAGGGGAGGGAAGCCATACGGGAACTGCTTCGCGGAAAAGCCTCCTGGCCACCCGCGGTGGTGGTGTTCGGACTCGATCCCTCCGGCTGGCACGGCGCTCATGAAAGTTACCGCGAGATATGCGATTTCGCGCTGGAGCGCTGCACGCTTCTCCCCAAGGTGATCCCGGTGCGCGCCCCGCTGTTCATCGGTCCGGGCGAAGTGAGTGTGATTTCCACCGAAGATCGCGAGTCCGACTGGACCGTCGTCCACCGTCATACCCTCCTCGCGCCGCATGGCGAACTGACCATGGAGGAGGTGCAAACCCCGGGCGATTCCTCCTGGAAAATCCGGAGACGGTGGATCGAATCAGAAGCGGACATGGACTTCTTCGTCTCCCTGGGAGCGCTCCCGCCCGCGGAGCCGGATCTCGACGCGGTGCGGGAAAAGGAACGCCGGGTCGGCTCACGCGGCCTTCCCTATGTGGAGGTGAGCGATCCCTTCTACTTGGTCTGCGAGATGTTCCCCACTGACCTCTTCTACATCAAGACCCTCACCGACACCTGCCGTATCGAATGGCTCATCGAAACCACCGCCCGAAGGGTCCTGAAAGTGGTGGAAACCCTGTGCCGAGATGCCGGATGCCCGTTCATCCTGAGGTTCATCGGCGCCGAAATGGCCGCTCCTCCTTTCATGAGCCGGGAGAGCTTCCTCCGGTTCGAGGGGGAATTCT
>CAYRTQ010000394.1:0-4142 GCA_964426865.1 uncultured bacterium | reverse complement strand
GAACGAGCGGAAGCCGGACAATGAAGGTGGCCCCGCCCATCTCATTGTTCCGTACATCCATCTCGCCCTGGTGGTCGTGCACGATACCGGTGCTGATCGAAAGACCCAGTCCGGTCCCTCTTCCCACTTCCTTGGTGGTGAAGAACGGATCGAATATCTTTTCCTTGATCTGCGGCGATACTCCGGGGCCGTTGTCGGCGACTTCGAGAACAACATGGCCGTTTCCGGTATACGTGGTCACGATGATCTTTTTGCTCACACGATTGATATCGTCCAGGGCCTGACGGGCGTTGGTGACCAGATTCAGGATCACCTGGAGTATTTGCTGGGTGTTCATGAGCGTATCCGGGATATCTCCCAGCAGGAATTCCACGGTTATATTGTGCGCCCGCATCTGTTCGCCGAGCATGGTGAACACCCGGTGTACCTGGACATTGAGATTGTCCGCCTCGTGAGCGGCGGGAAGCCCGTCGCGGGCGAACGCGCGCATGTTGGTGATGATGTCGGTCATGCGTTTCACCTGGTCCACAATGAGATTGAGGCTGTTCGACACGTTCCCGCCGTCGATCTTCCAGCCCCGTGCGAGACCGTAAAGGATGGTCTGGGTGGAAACGTTGATGGCGTTGAGCGGCTGGGTGATCTCGTGGATGATTCCCGCGGCCATGGTGCCGAGCGCGGCCAGACGATCAGCCCGTATCACCAGGTTGCGGGACTGCTCGGCCTCGATTTCTTTCTGACGCCGGACGTTGATTTCCATCTGACGCGTCCAGGCGTTGGCGATGATATCCACCGCGGCCTTGAGCATGCCGATTTCGTTCTCCTCCCACTGACGGCTTTCCCCGCCGACCTCCAGCCAGAGCGCGCCCACCGCGCACGACCCGATGTGGATGGGAAAGGCGAGAAACGACATCACTCCCGATTTCTGGAAGAAGGACCGGTCGGGTTCGGCCATCCCCGCGACCGTGCTGAAACTCATGGTTTCGCCCCGGGCGATGCGCTCATGGCACCAGGGGAGTTCGCGGTAGGAAATGCCCGAGGGACGATTCGGGTCACTCCTCCACGCTTCCGAATGCCATGCCTCCACCGTGGAGAACTCCTGGTCCACCTCGTTCAGCGAGTACATGAACGAGGCGTCCACATTCGCGGATTCCGCCACGATCTCCAGAATCGCGCCATAGGCCGAAACCGGCTCCTCGGTGCGGGCCAGCAGATCGGCGATGCGGGCGATCATGGTTTCCTGCTTCAGACGGGCTTCGAGTTGGGCCGCAGTCCGCTTCCAGCCGGTCATGTCCCGGAACATATAGCTGAACGCCACCACTTCGCCTTCCTGAAACTGCCCCGCGGCGGTCCCTTCCAGATACACGGGGGCGCCGCTCTTGGACATCATGACCGTCTCGAACCGTTCCACCGTTTCGCCCGCCCGGATCAGTTTCGCGATGGAATCGAGCTTGCTCCGGTAGTCCGCCCGCGCCAGGCCCGGAAACATCAGGAAAGACAATTCTTCCTCGGTATACCCGAGCACGCGGTGCCAGGCCGGGTTGACATAGATGAACCCGCCCCGGAGATCGACACACTGGATCAGGTCGGTGGTATGGTCGAATATGGAATGATACTGTTCCTGGAGACGGGCGATTTCCTGTTTTTCGTGGAGACGGGAGAATCGCTGTTCGAGCGCCTTCTCCACCGTGTCGAGCAGGACCTGGTTGCGAAAGGGTTTTTCGATCAGGGAGAAAACCGCGCCGCGGTTGATGGCCTCGCGATACAGGTCGCGGTCCCCGACCCCGGTGAGCAGGATGCGCACGGTATCGGGATAGAGATCGTTCACCTGAAGAATGAGATCGAGCCCCGTGCCGCCGGGCATCATGTGATCGGTGAGCAGAATGTCGAACGGCTCGCGGCTCATGATTTCGAGCGCCTCACGGGCGTTCGACGCCTGTTCGACCGCATAGTCCCGCGTGCCGAGGACGATCAGGATCAAACGGCGGACCGGATCTTCATCGTCTACAACGAGTATGGAAGGTTTTTCTCTGAGCCCCATGGGCGTTTCCTGATATCCAGCAGCGGTGGATTATCGTTGTGACCGGTATGGATCGGATTATCTCAGGGTGGAGCAACCGGGCGGAGCGGATCCCGCCGTATCCCGCGGGTGGAATGATTCCGATAGAGAGCAAAATTCTTGCCGGACGAGCGCGGGAAACCGGATATATTCCGGCAGGCACTAAAATAAGCAACTGTACGCCGCTTTCAATACGTTTTTTCCGCTTCGGCGAAAACAGGGGGAGAAATGAAAGATCACGACGAAGCGCCAAAGTGGGGTCCCCCGTATCATATCGGTACCTTTTCCACATGCGGGACCGGAAGTTGACAGAAATTTCTTCCCCGGGGGAGGAAGAAATTTCCGGCGCGCGCCTGTTCCACGAGCGGGTATGTGCGAGGGGAAAAATAGTATTGCGTTCGGGCGGGCGAATCGTATATTTCATTGTATCAAATCTACCGCGTTTATTTCGCAAACAATCCTGATTATATTGGACTTATCACACCGGGTCCCTCCCGTTTCCGGATGGCTGAAGGATCGAAAAAGGCGCCATAACGATAATTAATGATCCTTGCCCGCGTTTTGAAGAAGAATGGATGGAGAGGGGGCGGGGGTGAGGGAATAGTGTAGGGAAATAACACGCCCCGCAAACGAGGATGTTTATGACTGATCGCCCCATAAACGCCGTATCGATACCCGGAATGATCATATTCCTCATCGGAATGACGCTGTTGTTCCCCGTCGGAAACGTCTGCGCCCAGGGGCCGGCGAACAGCGCCTGGCCGATGTTCCATCAGGATGTCCAGCGTACGGGGGAAAGCAACGCCGTCTCTCCGCTGTCCGTGGGATCCCAGAAATGGAACTATCCGGTCAATGACGCCATCCTTTCCTCTCCATCGATCGCTTCCGACGGCACGGTCTATTTCGGCTCCGACAATCACTATCTCTATGCGCTGACCTCGGCGGGAGCGCTCCGATGGAGATATCTCACCGGCGGCGAGGTCCGGTCATCCCCCGCGGTCGCTTCCACCGGAGCGATCTATGTCGGTTCCGCCGACAAGTATCTCTATGCGATCAATTCCGACGGCACCCTGAAATGGAAATATCTCACCGACGCCGCCATCGGTTCCTCACCCACCATAGGGTCCGATGGAACCGTATATGTGGGATCGGACGACAACAATCTCTATGCGGTAAACCCCGAGGGCGACCTGAAATGGAAATTCCTGACCGGCGGACGGGTTCAATCGTCTCCCGCCATCGGGGCCGATGGCACGATCTATGTCGGTTCCGCCGACAATTATCTCTATGCCATTGACACCGATGGCACCCTGAAATGGAGTTTCCCGGCCCCCGGTTCGGGCGGCGGCATCGTTTCCTCGCCCTCCATCGCGACCGATGGCACGGTGTTCATCGGGTCGGGCCCGAACCTGTACGCGGTAAACCAGGATGGCACCCTGCGATGGAAATACCGCGCGGAAGGCGCAATCGCCTCATCCCCCGCGGTGGCGTCCGACAACACCGTCTATGCGGGTTCGGACGACAAATATCTCCATGCCATAAATCCCGATGGCACCCTGAAATGGAAATATCTCACCGATGGCGTCGTGCAGTCGTCCGCGGCGGTCACTTCCGATGGAACCATCTACTTCGGTTCCGATGACGCCGGTCTCTATGCGCTGACCTCCGAGGGCGAACTGAAATGGAAAACCGGGGTCGGGGGCGCTGTACGGTCCTCCCCCGCGATCGCCTCCGATGGGACGGTGTATTTCGGATCGAATGACGGCTTTTTGTATGCGCTCGGCCACATCCGTCTTCTCTCACCCAACGGGGGCGAATCCTGGACCGCCAAAACCGTGCACCCGATAACCTGGGTTTCCTCCGGCATCACCTACGTGAAGCTCGAATATTCGAGCAATAACGGGACATCCTGGACCACCATCGCCTCGAGCGCAAGCGCGGCCTCCGGAACCTATTCCTGGACATTGCCGAACACGCCTTCGACCCAGTACCTGGTCCGGGCCAGCAATTATTCGAGTTCGACATCGAAAGACGTGAGCGATGCGGTATTCACCGTGGTTCCGCCCAGCATTACAGTCACCGCGCC
>CAYRTQ010000393.1:1113-4168 GCA_964426865.1 uncultured bacterium | reverse complement strand
CCGCGAAGCGGCAAGGGATCGAGGGTTAGGGGGCCGGGAGATCACGAATCATACGGTTTCTTTATTTATGGATAGGCTCTAGATGATACAAAGGAGGAAAACCATGCCCCGATTGGATGGAACGGGACCATGCGGACTGGGGCCGGGAACCGGACGCCGCAGAGGGGGATATGACGTGTTTTCCGCTCGATGTGGCAGCCGGAGACCGTCGGGAAGCATATTCCTGTCTTTGGCGGCAACCGTTGTCGGCCTGGTGGTAAAGGACGCCATGAATCCCGAGGGAATCACGCGGAGAGTCTTTCAATCGATCAGGAATCAGATCACTCTCCGCCTGAAAGAACCGAAAACCCACGAAAAGCGGATGATTCGCTCAGTGGAAGCGGAGGTCCTCACGAAGCGGGGAAATGAAACAGGCATTTCCAATTGAGTGGAGATGACATGCCGGAAAAAGACGACGCCGGTTCCAGGAATGGAGACCGCGGCCTCAAACAAGGATGCGGTTTCGGGAGCGACGCCATACCCGCCGTTACAACGGGAATCTGTATCTGTCCGAATTGCGGTACAATCACACCGCATATTCCCGGGAAATACTGCAGTCAGTTTACATGCTGGAAGTGTGGGTCAAAAATGACCGACCAACTCCGGTAACACCACGAAAGGAGCATACCATGCCGCGAGGAGATGGAACAGGACCGATCGGTCTCGGACCGATGACCGGCAGAGGCGCCGGATACTGTGCGGGATTTGCCGTGCCGGGATTTGCCAATTTCAAGGGAAGCCGCCGATTTGCGGGGAGAGGGAGCGGTCGTGGATTTGGATGGGGCTTGGGTTATCCTCCCGCTTCCCCTGCCAGCCAAGTTACCGTGACTCCCGAAGCGTCCGACGGAAGAGCTTTTTCAGGGGCGTCCGTTTCAGCGGAAGCGGCGTTGAACGATCTCAGCGCGCAAGTTGAACTCATCAAGAAGACCCTGGCTCAGATGGGCAAGAGGATTGAGGATATTGCGGGATCGAACCGTGGAGACGCAGAATAAAAAACGAAACACAGCCGGGAGAGGCGATGAATGCCCCCTCTCCCGGCTGATCGAATAAATGGGGCGCTTCATGCAAAATGGACC
The DNA here is from genome assembly GCA_964426865.1 of uncultured bacterium. Classification (GTDB taxonomy): domain Bacteria; phylum Latescibacterota; class Latescibacteria; order Latescibacterales; family Latescibacteraceae; genus JAWLHT01. The sequence goes on along the minus strand of CAYRTQ010000393.1, from coordinate 3,053 downwards.
AAATTCACGAAACAGATGCGGTCATGGTATGAAACGGGGAGGGCAAGGTTTTTCCCGAAGGGGATCAGGCCAGAATGCCTTGCGCGCTGTTGGGGAAAGTTCCGGAATCGGATCGCCGATTGCTACACCGGGGTTGGGAGAAGTCTTGCGCAGGAATACCGATGGAGAAAATGCACCTCCGGTCAAATCCCTTGCCGGGAAAAAATTGGTGGCGGTCATCGATGCCGGAAAATGCATTGTTTGCGGACAATGCGAGGATTTTTGCCCATTGGGAGCGATTACTGTATCGTCGATGGTCAATATTGATACAGACAAATGTATAGAATGCGGAAGATGTGTTGCAGAATGCCCCTATGGGGCCATTACCATAATTCGCGCCTGATCGTTATTCCGTTTGCGAGAAAAATGCTTCGATGTATATGTGATGGCGCGAAAACAGGCGGAGAAATACGATGAACGAGCTGGAATACCTGGAGAAACTTACGGGGGAAAAGTGGGTTGGCCTCCGTTTTTCCAGGGAGGCGCTCCCGAAAACACAAGCTTTCGCCATGCTGTGCGAAGCGGTGGATTCTTCTTTCAAGGGGAACATTGCACTCGAGTGTGCGGAGTTGTCGTGTCATGGGGCATTGCTCAGTCTGGGGCTTGAGTCTGGCGATGACCGAATGGCAAGACGAATGTCAGAACGCGCGGCATTAACAGAAAGCAACGCAAAAAGAATCATTTCCTCCACGCCGCGCCTTACGGAGCAAATAGTATCCATTGAAATCGGAAAGATATGTGATCCAGACGTCTATGTTTCCTGTCTCACCCCGGAAAGCGCCATGATCCTTTTGAGACGATGGCAGCAATACAAGGGAGAACGTCTGCAAGCATCTCTTTCCGCGTTCACCGCGCTTTGTTCCACGGTTGTCACCGCGTTTGTTGAAAATGAATTGTCTTTTTCGTTCGGTTGCCCGGATTCACGGGCGTATGGGGGAATAACGAATGACAGGATGATCGCGGCAATACCGTTTTCGTTGGCGGCAAATCTGGCGGATGAGTGCGGGCGCTCCGGTGGTGAATGATCATATCCATAAACGGCGGCATGATGTATGACAAAGGTCTGCGAGAAAGGCGGAACACCTGTGAGCCATATATTTGGACCGGTTCCCTCACGAAGATTGGGACGATCACTGGGAGTCGATCTTGTGCCGTTCAAGACCTGTACGTACGATTGCATTTACTGCCAGCTCGGACGGACAACGAACAAAACGGTTTTAACCAAAGAGTGGTTTCCTTTGGATGAGATCGTTGACAATATTCGGGAGAATCTTTCGTTAAAACCGGACCACATTACACTTGGCGGATCAGGAGAACCAACGCTCTATTCACGGACGGGCGAATTGATCGACCGTATCCGTTCCATGACCGATATTCCCATTGCGGTTCTTACCAACGGATCCCTGCTGTGGCGTGAAGACGTATGGCGGCAACTGCTGAACGCCAATATAGTGATACCATCCCTCGACGCCGGTGATGATCTCATGTTCCAGACGGTCAACCGTCCCCACTCCGGCATTTCCTTCGATATGATGCTTGAGGGCCTCATCGCGTTCAAACAGGCGTATCACGGCGCATACCGGCTCGAAGTATTTGTGCTGGCGGGCCACACCGCCATGCAATCGGAAATCGGAAAAATAAGGAAATGCGTCGCCCGCATTCGGCCGGACGCCGTGCAGTTGAATACCGCCGTTCGTCCAACCGCGGAAGATTACGCGGTTGGCGTTGATGATCGGCGCATGAAAGAATTGGCGGAAATGTTCGAGCCACAGGCTGAAGTCATCGCGGATTACCGGAATGTTCACAATGCGCCCGAATTTCACGTGGGCTGCGAACACGTGCTCGATCTCCTGCGGAGAAGGCCTTGTACAGTGGAAGATATCTCCGAAGGTCTCGGCATG
>CAYRTQ010000393.1:0-1103 GCA_964426865.1 uncultured bacterium | reverse complement strand
TGCACCGGAACGAGGCGCTCAAGTACCTTGAAGAATTAATTCGCAAGGGTTTGGTAATTCCCAAACCCAATGCCGATCATAACCGAATCATGTATCGCTCAACACGGTAACACTGCAAACCGTTGAATCGCGAAGTCACGGTTCAACTCAACGTTTTACTTTTCCAGACCAGAAGGGAATCATTCAATCCATGCAAGGGCTCATGCCAACCGAAGTGTTTTTTACCAGCGGAGTCGGCGTTCACCGGTTCCAGCTCAGTTCATTTGAAGACGCGCTCAGAAACGCCGGGGTCGCCAATCAGAACCTCGTTTCCGTATCGTCGATTCTTCCTCCCGGATGCAAAATTATTTCGAAAGAGGAAGGACTGACCAAACTCGCCCCCGGCTCCATACGTTTCACGGTCATGTCGCGCATCAATACGGACGAGAACGGACGGAAGATCGCGGCTTCGATCGGTCTGGCCCAGCCGAAAGACAAAACGAAATGGGGATATCTCAGCGAAGTGCATGAATACGGGTTCACGCAGAATGAGTGCGCCGACATGGCCGAAGACCTGGCCGCCTCGATGCTGGGAACCACTTTGAATATCGATGTCAATCCCGATGTGGCGTGGGTGGAGAGGGAGAAGGAATATATGGCGACCGGACTCATCATCCATACAAGCAACATAACCCAGACCGCCACCGGTAAGGCGGGATACTGGACCACCGTGGTCGCCATGGCGGTGTTTATCATATAGCCCCGATGCAGTTCATTATTTTGAATCAAGAGGGTCTGGCTCATGAAAATTGCCATAGCGAGCGGAAAGGGAGGAACGGGGAAAACCACGGTCGCGGTGGGGTTGGCCGCCGTACTCGCCGATACGGGAGCAAAGGTTGCCTACGTGGATTGCGACGTGGAAGAACCGAACGGCCACCTTTTCCTCCATCCGGAAATCAAGACGACAATCAAGGCCGCCATGAGTTGTCCGCTGGTGGACAACGAGCGGTGTATATCCTGCGGGAAATGTCAGGAAATCTGCCGGTACAAGGCCATTGTTCTCATCATGGACAAACCGCTCGTGTTTCCCGACATGTGCCACGCCTGCGGGGGATGCGTCCTTG
>CAYRTQ010000392.1:0-4181 GCA_964426865.1 uncultured bacterium | reverse complement strand
AGCCGTCCGTTTCCGTTGACGGCGTGGTGTTTTGACTTGACTGTTTTCTCTGGTATTTTGTAACAGCGCCGCGTGGCCTGATAGTACGACTCATGTTTTGACTTGACTGTTTTCTCTGGTATTTTGTAACTCCCGGTCGCGATATACCCAACCTTCCCCCGTTTTGACTTGACTGTTTTCTCTGGTATTTTGTAACATATGTTGCGGACGAATTAGCCCAGCGCTCGTTTTGACTTGACTGTTTTCTCTGGTATTTTGTAACCAAGTTCTTGCTCTTCTCCCCACTGATTCGGTTTTGACTTGACTGTTTTCTCTGGTATTTTGTAACCTTCACTTCCTCGATGCAGTCGCCATTTATGTTTTGACTTGACTGTTTTCTCTGGTATTTTGTAACCGAAGCAGTGAAAACACCAGCGTTTATACCGTTTTGACTTGACTGTTTTCTCTGGTATTTTGTAACAAGGCCCCAGGCAATAACGCACCAAATAATGTTTTGACTTGACTGTTTTCTCTGGTATTTTGTAACCGATACACCCCAAAGGTCTTGAAAAATCTGAAAATAGTGCTTGCGCGACCGGGGTAAAGAGCATATAATGATCTTCAGATTCCGTATACCAGATGCGGAACGGTCAAGTCTTAACTGAAAAGATTCGATAGGCAGCCCTGCCCAGCACCTGTCGCATCGGATCGACATTATGAATTACCAGAACGCCAACTGCTCCGGCTTTGTTGGCGTTTTCTGCGTATGGGAGGTGGTGTAATCCTTCCCGATGACAATGAGGGCGTCCTTCCACTGCTTGTCGGTGATGAAGAGGGTGCGAACGTTGCCGGAACGGGGCACGGCGGTTTCCAGGCGGCGGACGTGTTTCCGCATCTGTTCCCAATCGAGACACGGGCGGGCGTACACGGAGAAATTCACCATCATGTACCCGTCGTCCAGCAGGAACTTGCGGAATTTCGTTGCGGCTTTCCGCTCCGGGTCGGTCATCACCGGCAGGTCGAACATCACCAGTATCCAGCCCATTTTATAACTGCTCCATTTCATAGCGATGGCGTCCACAGGTGACTCGCGCTTTTCTCCGCGTAGCATTTCGCTGTTCCGGAAACGAACACGTCGAGGGCGTCGAGGAGGGAGAGGGTCTGAGCGGGGGCTTTCACTTTGGTGTCCTTGAGCGATCCCGCGATATACCGCGCCCAGGACTCCATGTCCTTTCCCGTTCCCGGATATTTGCTTTCAAACCGCGCGAGCGCCAGATCCACATAGGGCCGCCAAGGCTCCATGAGATCGTACACCATGGCGTGGGCATCGTACCGCGCCACGTGGTGCATCCCCAATACCGGGCTGAGCCCGTGAGCGATGACGCTCCGGTGCACCAGCGCCCCGAGCACCGCGTACCCGTAATTGAGCTTGGCGTTGATTCCCTGCTCGTCGTCGCCGTGCCGAACCGCGTCCTCCAGCCCGAAGAAGGGGAAGTATTCCCTCCAATACCGTCTGGCGCAGTCCGCTTCATCGGGCGGGCCATTCTCCAGCGCGAACCGCAGTTCCTTCGCGTTTCCCCCGCACAGTTCCAGTACCCGCGCCTGATTGGCTACCTTGGCGGCGACGATTTTACGCCAGAGATGATCGTGCAGCTTCAGGTCCGGATTCGCCTGATGATACATGATCTCCGGCTTGATGACCCGCTCGATTCCGCTCGCCACGCCCACCGGTTTGTAGGAGTGGTCGCAGTAGAGGATGATGGACCCGGCTTCCATGAGCGCGCCGATGAGTTCCGGAGAGACGAACACACCTCGGGCGGCGATGATCACCGCCCGGATGTCCTCTACGGGTAGTTCCTTCGTTTCTTCTCCGATATGGCACACCATCATGCCACGGTCCTTGCCCAGCTTGCTGCCGTGGTGGAGGATATGGACAAGGTGTTTGCTCATTCCGGCCTCACCCGATGGAAACCCGCTTTTAGCAATGTGCTTAGAGCAGGTTGGGGGCCAACATTTTTGAGTTCGACCTGCTTGTTTCTTTCCGTGATTGTGGCAAGAAGGTATTCACCAGCGGAAATAACATTTACCCCAACAACAACATCACTGTCGATTGCAATCTTGCACCCAGAACAGAAAAAGTCGATATATTCAGACGCATCGGTTCGTACGGTGTTCTCAACTTCTCGGATAGACTCGAAGGCATATACAGGACGAACCCTCAGTGTGCCGGTCTTATCTCGATAGACATGCTGTCCCCAATGCTCCTTTTTCCCTTTTCTGTATTGACCACTTCCGTCTTTGCTGAGATCTTTGTATTCGAGGGGATATCCCGCTTTGATCGTGACTTTCAGTACTTTCGCTCCGCCCTTTGGTGACTGGCGGAGCGAAGATGCGAACTCCCGCCATTGACGTTCCTCCTCCTTTAACCGCTCTTTGGTGGGAAGTTGGCAATCGGAGAAACTCTCATCCAGTTTTGAGCGGAACTCTTGTATCTGGAGACGGATTGGATCGTCCAGAATGTTGCCGATATTCGATTTGACACTTTTCCAGGTGGATAGTGCTATTCGATTAACCCGTATGTCTTCGTTTTTATAATCTCGTTTCCCGTAGAATGTAGCGCCGAGCACAGGTTTTTTAAAAGCCACAGGCTGCAAAATGGTTTTCTCTTTAATCCATTTTTTGAAATGATCTCGGGTTATCCATTCAGGAATCAGAGGCTTGTTGGGAGTAATGAAGCTTAGCACCATTGCGTCAAGAGCGTGATGGCGGGGGTCATCGCGGTTTTTAATCTGGTTGCTTTCCCCGAGAAGAGAATTCAAGCCTTTGTTGTATCGGGCGTTTGCGGTCAGCTTCCCTTTCACGACTATTACCCGTTGTTCCGTACCTGCCGCATCCATTGTCCAACCGTACCGGAGACACACCATTTCTCGCGCGATCCGGGCAATCCATGCGGTTTCCGCGAGTGAGGTGTACTTTTCAAGCAGTTCTTCGGGGTGTTCGGCGGTGAGGATTTGAACCTTCAGTTTGCCGAGGGTGGCTTTCCGGTCTTTAACCCTATTGCAGTATGCGTTCCACTCAGCAGCGCTTTTCCCCGAGAAGATGAATTCATACGACGTTCTTTTTCGCTTTTCCCGGTTTGTACTTGCTGTGGTTACAACTTTGTTCAGATTACTGTCGGGACCTTCGTAACCTTCTCCTCGGGGAACTGCATGCTCAATTTCAAGAGAATCGGGACCGTTGGAACTTAGAGATTCGCCAGTGAAAAGGCATATCCCGCCTTGTTGAAGAAAAAGAAGCATTTTGTCGATATTTTTCGCTGTTATGGGCCACTGTAACTCTTCCATTCGCTTTTTAGCGGTTTCGCGGTTTTTGCGATTACGCTCCTGTTGCGCGATCAATTCCTGCTTCTTTTCTTCTCCCGCGAAATCGCCTCGTACCAATTCAATTGCCACACGGTTGGGCGCGCCGTATTTACGGTCGAGAGTATCCAGTTGTTTCCAAAACAATTCAAGACGATGGCGTACAACCGGATTGTTCTGATTCCCGATCAGTATCAGGGCGATCTTGTTAACATCGCCTCCTTCAACGCGGTGCCTGTCGATTATTGGAACCGCGGGAATATGAATCTTGGTCCAGTCGTTCGGCATGAGCTTAAGAAAAGCAAAGTCTTCCTTTACGAGGTTTTTCTTGGGATCGGTGTTGGTGATTTTCGAGGTCTCTTCTTCATGGAAATTGTGGGGATCTTTTCCGGAAAGAATCAAGGATATGAGAAGCCGGAGCGCCGGGCGGCAGAAACGGGCGCGGCCTGTCAGTGTTGGACGGTCAATTTTATCGCCTTTTTCCGCTTGGATTCCATTCTTTTTTTTCAGCCATTTCTTCCAGTCCGTTGCGGTCATGAAAAAAATATCAACGAGTTCTTCAGGTGAGTTATTTTCTTTTACCTTCCCCATTTTTTCATTGAAGATATTTTTCACGTCTTCGGGAGAAAGTCGCCTCTTTTTGCGGTTAATTTCCAGATTGTTCTTGTCCATATACCGCATGTTCATGAGCTTCATGAGGAAAGTCGCCTGAATCGTCAGAGGGTCAGACGCCCGGCAGACATTGTACCGGGGTATGAGGGCGCACTTGTCAACAATGCGGTTATCGAAGCGGGGAATTTTCTGGGCCAGTGGGGTGGCGAAGGTCCAAGCGAGAGGCAGCTC
>CAYRTQ010000391.1:0-4185 GCA_964426865.1 uncultured bacterium | reverse complement strand
CGTTTCACCACCGTGCTGGTGGACGATGTTTTCTATACCGGGCGTACGGTGCGGAGCGCGCTGGACGCCATCATGGATTTCGGGCGGCCCCGGCGGATCCAGTTTTCGGCGCTCATCGACCGTGGACACCGTGAGCTGCCCCTGGTGGCCGATTATGTCGGGAAGCAGGTGACCACCCAGTCCGATGAGGAAGTTCGGGTGCGCATGATGGAAATCGACGGCGTGGACGAAGTCACCCTGGTGAAGCTGGGATAAACGGGAGGAGCGAATGGCGCTGCAAATGAAGCATCTCTTCGGGCTCCACGGGGTGTCGAAAGAGGATATTACGCTCATCCTCGATACCGCGGAGTCCTTTCGCGAGGTTCTGGACCGCTCCATCAGGATCGTCCCGAGTCTCAAGGGAGTGGCGGTGCTGAACCTGTTCTACGAGGATTCCACCCGAACCCGCATCTCGTTCGAGCTGGCCGAGCGGCGTCTCAGCGCCGAGGTGGTCACATTCGCCAAGAGCTCATCGAGCGTTTCCAAGGGCGAATCCCTGCGGGATACGGTGCGGAATATCGAGGCCATGAAAATCGATCTCATCGTGGTGCGTCACAAGTCTCCGGGCACTCCCCAGTTCCTGGCGGAGCACACCCGCTGCCGGGTGCTCAACGCCGGCGACGGCTCCCATGAGCATCCCACCCAGGCGCTGCTCGATCTGATGACCATGCGGCGTCATTTCGGGCGTCTGGAGGGGCTGAAAGTGCTGATCGTGGGAGACATTCTCCATTCGCGGGTGGCTCGCTCCGATATCTGGGGGCTACGGACCATGGGGGCGCAGGTGGATGTCTGCGGACCCTCGACACTCATGCCGCTGCATCTCGACGCGCTGGGGGTGAGCGCGCACCACGATTTCGACTCCATCATCGGGGATTACGATGTCGTCTACATGCTCCGTATCCAGCGTGAACGTCAGACCGGCGGGATCATCCCCTCCGCGCGGGAGTACACCGATCTTTTCGGTCTCACCCGTGAGCGGATGGAACGCATGAAACCGGGCGCCGTGATCATGCATCCGGGGCCCATCAATCGGGGAGTGGAACTGGACTATGACGCGGCGGATTCGAGCCGCAGCCTGATTCTCGACCAGGTTACCAACGGCGAGGCGGTCAGGATGTCCGCGCTTTTCCTGCTGAGTGGAAGGGGAGAATGAGGAACATGAGCGATCTTCTGATCAAGGGCGGGCGGGTGATCGACCCCTCGCAGGGGCTGGACGAGGTGCGGGACGTGCTGGTGCGGGACGGGCGGATCGCCGCGTCCGGAACCGCTCCCGATGGAGCGTCGGAGGTATTCGAAGCCACGGGGATGCTGGTTCTCCCCGGCCTGATCGATCTGCACACCCACCTTCGGGAACCCGGCGGCGAGGAGGCGGAAACCATCCGCAGCGGCTGCGCGGCGGCGGCTTGGGGCGGGTATACCGCGGTCTGCGCCATGCCCAACACCGATCCGGCCACCGATGACGCCGGGCGGGTGCGGTTTATCATCGACCGGGCCTCGGGATGCCCCGCGCGGGTTTACCCGATCGGCGCCATCACCCGCGGACGCAAGGGCGAGGAACTGGTGGAGATGCACGACATGGCCCGCGCCGGAGCGGCGGGATTTTCCGATGACGGCTGCTCGGTGGCCAACGCCCGCATCATGGTCAATGCCCTCCGGTACGCCCAGATGGTGGGAAAGCCGCTCATCCTGCACGAGGAGGACCCGAATCTGGACCACGAGGGGCAGATGAACGAGAGCGCCCTTTCCGCGGAGTTAGGTTTCCGGGGAATGCCCCGTACGGCGGAGGAGGTCATGACCGCGCGCGACATCGCGCTCGCCGAGTACGTCGGCTCCCCGCTGCACATCACCCACATCTCCACGCGGGGGACGGTGGAGATCATCCGCGCCGCGAAAGCCCGAGGAGTGCGGGTGACCTGCGATGTCACCCCGCATCACCTGACGCTCACCGAGGAACGGGTCGCCTCGTTCGACACCCGTTTCAAGATGAATCCGCCCCTGCGGACTCCGGACGACGTGGAAGCGCTTCGGACGGGGCTTGCCGACGGGACCATCGACGCCATCGCCACCGACCACGCGCCCCATTACCCGGAGAACAAGGAGGTGGAGTTCATCTACGCCGCTTTCGGGGTGACCGGGCTGGAAACCGCACTGGCGGTGGTGGACCGTGAACTGGTCCGCCCCGGAATCATCGGCTGGAGCGATGTGGCGCGCCTGATGTCGGCGTTTCCGGCGGGAATTCTCGGAGTGGAGGGCGGTTCGCTCGCGGCGGGGCGTACGGCGGACATTACCATATATAATCCCGCCTCCTCCTGGACAGTGGACCCCCGCACCATGAAATCACGGTCCTCCAACACATCGTTCTTCGGCTGGGAACTGCCGGGACGCGCCTCGGCCACCGTGGTGGGCGGAGCGCTGCGGAGAAACTGAGGGGGTAAAGCGGCAATGCACCGAAGCGGCAAAGGCGCAATGTGATGAATATACCCGGTGCGGAAAGGGGACGTTTCCCGGTTTTCTCCGCATCGTCCGCGGTTCGATCTTTTGTAAACGTAAAATAGCCCGATAGATGAAAGCGCACATGAAGACAAAAAAGACAGCCATGCTCGCCCTGGAGAACGGGAAGGTTTTCCGGGGGTACAATTTCGGCGCCGAGGGAGAAAACACCGGCGAAGTGGTGTTCAACACCGGTATGACCGGGTACCAGGAGGTGATCACCGACCCCTCCTACCACCGTCAGATCGTCACCATGACCTATCCGCTCATCGGGAACTACGGGATCAATCCGGAGGATTTCGAGTCCAGCCGTCCCTGGGTGGCGGGTTTCGTGGTCAAGGAATACTGTCCCTATCCTTCGAACTTCCGTTCCACCGAGTCGCTGGGAGATTTCCTGGCGCGGTACGGTGTGGTCGGCATTGAAGGAATCGATACCCGCGAACTGGTGCGCACCATTCGGGAAAAGGGGGCCATGCGGGGCGTTCTCAGCACGGTGGACCTGGACCCCGATTCTCTGGTGGCCAGAGCCGGGGCGGTTCCGGCCATGGTGGGCGCGGACCTGGCGGGAGAGGTGAGCTGCACGGAGCCCTGGTACGTGGTGGAAACCCCGGAGAGTCTGGCGAAACACAGCGAACTGCGGCACATCAAGGAACACCATGCCGGGTTCGTCCGGATCACGCGGGAGGAGTTCGACCGCATTCCCCTGCCGTTCGTGGTGGCGTTCGATTTTGGCATCAAGTACAACATTCTCCGCAAGCTGACGGGGCGGGGAGTGAAAGTGATGGTGGTTCCAGCCCGGACCACCGCGTCCGAGGCGCTGGCGCTGAATCCCGACGGCGTGTTTCTCTCCAATGGACCCGGGGACCCGGAGGCGGTGACCTACGCCATCGAGGCCATCCGCGGACTCAAGGGGAAACGGCCCATATTCGGCATCTGTCTCGGGCATCAGTTGCTCGGTCTCGCGCTGGGCGGGAAGACGTTCAAACTCAAGTTCGGACACCGCGGTGAGAACCAGCCGGTGATGGACGCGTCCACCTCCCGGGTGGAAATTTCGAGCCAGAATCATGGCTTCGCGGTGCTGCCCGGCTCCATTCCCGGGGACGACGCGGTGATTACCCACCTGAACCTGAACGACGGCACGGTGGAAGGGCTTTATGCCGATCATCTCCAGGCGTTCAGCGTGCAGTACCACCCGGAGTCCTCGCCCGGTCCGCACGACTCGGACTACCTCTTCGACCGGTTCATGGACATGGTGAGGAGAGGGCGCGGATAACGTGGCGCATCGGGAACACGCAACAAAAAAGGCGACCATTCGGGCCGCCTTTTTTTTGTGCGCCAGGCATGGCGTGACCGTGCGCAAGTACGGAGGATGCGGGAGAAATCAGGGAAGAACGGATGCGGGGAAACGGAGCGTTCATTTTTGTCCGCTCCGGAATCTTCTTCTCATTCCAGAACGTTGACGAGGCAATGAATGCCGCCCTTCAGGCTTCCCGCGCCGCAGGGAACGGTCACGACGGTATATCCCAGCGTCGAGAGGCGTTGGGTGTTGGCGCGGAGCGCTTCCGTTTCCCCCGGGTCGCCGAAGACGGGCAGGAGAATGGTGCGACGGCCGGTCGCGGAGTGGGTGAAGGGAATGGCGTTGACATAGAAATTGCT
>CAYRTQ010000390.1:3972-4207 GCA_964426865.1 uncultured bacterium | reverse complement strand
GCAATGGGGGAGGAGTACCAGGTCGAGGCCTATGAGGTACTTCTGCAGCTTCAGTATTCCCAGGACGAAGCCCGGGAACTGGTGGCGCGCGCCGCGAAAGCGCATCCGGAAATCAAAACCTCGGAATCGCTCATTCAGGAGGTTTTCCGGGAGCAGGCGAAAAGGAATCGGGCATGAGAATACGGAGGGAATCCGGATATCTTCCGGACTGATCATCCGTATTTTTTGCCTTCCG
>CAYRTQ010000390.1:0-3962 GCA_964426865.1 uncultured bacterium | reverse complement strand
TCGTGAAAGAATTGTGGGCAGTGATTCCACTTCCGGCGAGGAAGAGGTTTTCACCTGGAGTCTTCGTCCGAAGACGATAAAAGAATATATCGGCCAGCGGTCCATCATCGACAAGCTTTCCGTGTCGCTGGAGGCCGCGCGCCGTCGCGGCGAGCCTCAGGAGCATCTCCTGCTCCACGGCCCTCCCGGATTGGGAAAGACCACGCTCGCGCACATCATTGCCCGTGAAATGGATTCCCGTCTGGTCACCACCTCCGGTCCCTCGCTCACCCGCATCGCCGATCTGATGGGAATCCTGACCAACCTGGAAGAGGGGGATGTGCTGTTCATCGACGAGATTCACCGTCTTCCCAAGGTCATCGAGGAGTTCATCTATCCGGCGATGGAGGATTTCCGGGTGGATTTCGTGCTCGACAAGGGACCCTTTTCCAAGATCATCAATGTTCCGCTCAAGCGGTTCACCATGGTGGGAGCCACCACCCGGGTGGGACTGCTCTCCGCGCCGTTGCGGGACCGTTTCGGCATGACCTATCACCTGGATTTCTATCCGGTGGAAGAACTGTTCAAGATCGTGGTTCGGTCCGCGGAACTTCTGCAGGTGGAGGTTGATCGGGAGGGCGCGGAAGCCATCGCCCGACGTTCGCGGGGAACGCCGCGCATCGCCAACCGTCTCCTGCGGCGGGTGCGGGATTATGCCACGGTTCGCGGAGACGGACGTATCAACGCCTCCATTGCCGAGCAGTCGCTCACCATGGAGGGAGTGGACTGCCGCGGGCTTGATGATCTTGACCGGGCCTTCCTGAAAGTCATCATCGATTACTATAGCGGCGGGCCGGTGGGAATCGAGGCGGTTGCCGCCACCATTTCCGAGGAAACGAACACCATCGAGGAAACGGTGGAACCCTATCTGCTGAAAATCGGGTTCATCATGCGAACCAAGCGGGGAAGAGTGGTGGGACCCGATGCCTACCGTCACCTCGATCTTCCCGTCCGCGGGCCGTATCAGGGGGATCTCTTCGAATAAAAAGAGGCGTTGCCGGGAGCGGAATCGTACTTTTCTCTTGCGTTGATTCCGTGAATGGTGTATATTTTCATCACTGAAATGACGTGGCGGCGTAGCTCAGCTGGTCAGAGCAGTGGAATCATAATCCACGTGTCCGGGGTTCGAATCCCTGCGCCGCTACCATGATATAAAGGATTTGCGATTATTCGTAAGTCCTTTTTTTTATTGGGTTCCCTTTACTATCGCTAACCCGCATCCGGGGGAAACGGTCATGACCCATCGCGAGCGCTATATTCGATGCCTGACCGGGCAGCCGGTCGACCGTCCGCCTTATTGGCTGCTCTGGAGTCCGTGGAAAACCACCCGCACTCGATGGATCGGCGAAGGCATGCCCGATGTCGAAAACCATCGCGATCTCTTCGACACCGATCCCCGCCCGGCGGTCGTTCCGGTGCGGTACGGCCCCTGGCCTTCCCTCGCGCGTGTGGCCGGGGAGGACGACCGTTTCATCGTTCACTACGATTCCTGGGGAGTGAAACGGCGCGATTTCAAACAGGGCGAATCCATGTCGGAGTTCCTGGAGTTCCCGGTAAAAAATCGCGATGACTGGGAATCCTTCCGCGACCGGTATCTGGACCCGGACAACCCGGAGCGGTTTCCCGAGGACTGGAAGGAACAGTGCGCCGGGTTCGACCGGGCGGGCATTCCCGTCCACATCGGGTATTTCCCGGATGTGGGGCTGTTCGGCTGCCTTCGGTGGCTGCTCGGGGACGAGGACATGCTCATCGGGTTTTATACCATGCCCGATCTCATCCGTGACATTCTCGGGCATCTGACCGATCTCTGGCTCACCCTGTTCGAACAGGTCGCATCTGAGGTTCATGTGGATATCGTCCACATGTTCGAGGATCTTTGCGGGCGTCAGGGCCCCATGATCTCGCCCGCCATGTGGCGGGACTTTTTCGCCCCGCATTACCGCCGTATCCGTGATTTCGCGGATCGCCGCGGCATTCCGCTCTTTTCGGTGGACACCGACGGCAATCCCTGTCAGCTCATCGACTCGATGATGGACACGGGAGTCAATTACCTGTGGCCGCTCGAAGTCGCGGCGGGCTGCGATGTGAACGAGGTGCGCCGCCGTTATCCCCGGCTGGCCCTGATGGGCGGAATCGACAAGCGGGCGCTCGCCATCGGGCCGGAAGCCATCGACGCCGAACTGGAGCGTATCCGTCCGGCGGTGGAGAGCGGACGGTATATCCCCGAGACCGACCACAGCATCCCGGATGATGTTTCGTGGGACAATTACCGGTATTTCGCGGACAAACTCCGGAAACTGACCGGAAAAAGCTGACCGGACCCTTTCTGTATCCCGTTGCGCGCCGGATTACTCGTTTTACCGCTTTGAACCGGGCGCTCCGTCATGCTATATTACACGGCTGCGGAACGCGATAGCCATAAAAGGGAATCGTTGCGCCGGAAAAAACCCCGTGCGGGTCGGTTTTCCCGCCGTATGCGCCGGGAGAGTGGGCAAACAGTATCGGTTGTTCTCCTCATGTGAAAGAGTTGTATGCTGCGAACGATTTTTCAGAAATTCGTCTTCAAAACGTTCCGGACAAAGGGAAATCCCGAGGTGATCCGGTACAGCCTTACCCGTCATCTTCTGGAGCAGGGGATGGTGCAGACCGGGGTTTCCGAATCGGGAGCGGTCGCAAGTTTCCGGTATCCGTCCCTGTTGTTCTCCTCCAAGCGTCCCCTGACCTGCCTTTCCGAACTGACCGTGGAAGCCCGGGGAAACGGGGGGGATGTGAAAGTCCGGGTCGGGGCTTCCTTTGTGAAAGTCCGTAACTTCACTATATTTATTATGGGATTCATCTGGATGGGGCTACCGGTTGTCATGGCGCTGTTGCGCGGCACGCTTCCGGATTTCTCGCCGTTCGGGGTTCTGGTGGTTCCGGCGGGATTTCTGACCCATTATATGGTCCGCGGGAGAGTGTTCCGGTACCTTCGGCGGCTCATCGAGAATGCGGGGGAAAATTATGGGGTTCACTGAGAGCGCCGTGCAGGCCGCGCTCCGGGCGGAAAGCCTGGTATGTGTGGGACTGGACACCGATATCGCCAAGCTGCCCGAGGGTTTGCAGGGGAGCGGAGGAGCGCTGGAGTTCAACCGGGCCATTGTCAAGGCCACCGCGGATCTGGTTTGCGCCTACAAGCCCAATTCCGCTTTTTACGAAGCGCTGGGTGACGCGGGAATGGATGTTCTTGCAAAGACACGTGAGGCAATACCATCCGATGTTCCGGTAATACTCGATGTGAAGCGCGGAGACATTGGAAACACCGCGGAAAAGTATGCTTCCGCCGCCTATGACCTGCTGGGGGCCGATGCGGTCACGGTAAATCCCTATATGGGATTCGATGCGGTCAAGCCCTTCCTGCGGCCCGGGAAATGTGTGTTTGTCCTTTGCCTCACCTCCAATCCCTCAGCGTCCGATTTCCAGTTTCTGGAGACAAACGGCATGCCCCTGTACGAGCGGGTGGCGCACCGGGCGGTGGAGTGGGCGAGGGAAGGGGAGGTCGGACTTGTGGTCGGCGCGACGAAGCCCGAACAGCTCCGACGGATACGGGACATTGCGGGCGATCTGCCCATTCTCATCCCCGGCATCGGCGCACAGGGCGGAAACATTCCCGCGGTCATGAACGCGGCGGGATGGAGGCCGGGGCGGACTATCGTGAACAGTTCACGGGATATTCTCTATGCCTCGCGGGGAAGCGATTTCGCCGAGGCCGCGAGGGAACGTCTCCTGCGCCTCCGGGAAGAGTTGAATCAGGAGAAGTGATGTTCCTTCCGGTTGTTTCCGGTTTCCACTCCGGAATCCTCGCACTCTGAAATACCGGTACTATCTTTCCAAGGACACTTGTATGGAAGTCTGCATTCTGGGGAGCGGCTCCAGGGGAAATTGCC
>CAYRTQ010000389.1:0-4234 GCA_964426865.1 uncultured bacterium | reverse complement strand
CGCCGCTGTTTCTGCTCCTATCGTTACCTATGCTGAACTAACTCGATAGGCATTAAAATGAATTAACGAAGAGAGCGCGGGAGCCGCAACAGAAAACTCGATGATTCCAGAGGAAAAGCTTCCGGTCAGCCGGTTTTCTTCCCGCCGGGGAACCTCTTCTCAGTCTTTATCCGTGTGTATCTATATGGCTCACGGCTTCAATTCGCACATGTACGTCCAGGTATTCACCTGGGAGCCGCCCTCCAGTTCGGTGTCGTTCACGTTCACCCTGCGGAGCAGCATGGTGGTCCCGTCCGCGGTTTTGTAATCATAGCCGGTGGAGTGGATGACATAGTGGTGTCCGTTCGCCTCGCCCAGGTACAGGATGACATGGGCGGGACTGCCGAGGAGGGTGATCGCGGGCTCGCATGTGCGGAGATACTCGTATTTCACGGCGTTGGGAGTCTTTTCGGGGCAGGAAACGACATGGCCGGAGGCGTGAAGCTGGAACGTGGTGGAGTTCAGCACCGAAATGCCGAACGTTCGGAGTACTCCCCGGACGGTGCCGCAGCAGTGACGGCCTTCGGAGTAATCGCCGCCGGACCACGGGTCGTCCAGCTTGGAGAAGAACGTCGTGATCATGTTGCGACGGGTGAAGGGCTGGTATCCCACGCTCACCGCCGCGCCGGGCCGTACGAGTCCGGGGTTCGTCTGAAAGGAGCCGTCCGGGCCGCGCCAGGGGATGAGCACATGGTAGCCGTCCGCCGCCTTCCGCGCCAGTTTGACCCGCGCGCCCATGTAGAGATCGAGGAGGAACGTTTCGGGATTCGTTCCGCTATAGACCGGGACTTTCCCGCCGGTCGCCACGAGGAAGTCTTTCGCCCCGACATACTCCCGTATCGCCTGAGCGGAGCCGAGCGCGACATGCGTGGCGGGGACCCAGCCGAAGTGGATTTCGCTGCGGATGAAATACCAGTCGCCGCCCTCGGAAACGTGGAGCACCGCTACCGGGCTCGCGGCATCGAGCGCCGAGACGGAATTGTTGGATATCCAGCTTTCGGGACTTGGCCAGGTTTCGGCCGAGGTGGGATATTTCATGTTCTGGCTGGCGCACACCAGGATGCCGTAGCGGGGCGCGACGGTGGCCGGGATTTCGGAGCGACGGGTTTTCTCCACGATCTTCCGCTTCGCGTCCGCATCGAGCGCCTTCCCGCGAAAATCATAGGACGTCCCCCGGTCCAGAGATGCGAGCCACAGGTCCATGCACGCGCGGAGACTGTCGCCGGGAATGGAGGTGATGGAGAGCGGGTCTTCGGTGAGATAGGTGTGTTTCCCCAGCAGGGAGTATGTCTTCCCGTCGATGTCCGTGAACTGGTAGGATTTGGTGCGGTTTTCGCGGTTCAGGGCGGAGATTTGCGACGGGGTGAGAATGACCTGGTCGGGATTGCCCTTGAGATTGGCGATCCAGAAATCGGGGGTGAGCATTTCTCCGGTGACATTCGGGGAGAGCCGGGGAGCGTTCACGATTTTGGGAGACTGCGCCTCGACCGCCCCGGTGAAGAGCGCGAGGAGAAGACCGTACAGTGCAAACCCTGCAAATCTCTTCATGGGAAACCCCCTTTCGCGGTTATTGCGCACGGCGCGGACCATGTATCCGCTTTGCATATCCGCATGACAAAAAAAGGGGAGCGCCGCCACGAACGTCCGATGAATGCTGAACCGCAGCTTTTCATCACTCGCTCGTATCGGGTCTCCCCTTGCACAGGAATTCGTCGCAAACGGAACGCGCGCCCGTTTCCGGGCGTTCCCGCTCACACCGGTATTTTGCCGTTCATCACTCTCCCGATGCGGCCCCCGCCGGGCATATCTGCACGCAGGAAAGGCAGGATATGCATTGTTCGTGCACGATACGGACCATATCGCTCTCGATGACGATGGCATCGGCGGGACACACTCCCACGCAGGTTCCGCAGATATCACAGGTGGTTCGGTCGATGCGGATCATTTCTTGTCATACCTCAGCGAAAATGCGTCAATCATGTGCGAATTGGGGGTGGCGCTTTCCAGGCAGCTCTTCTTCTGGTCCATCGGGAGTTCGGTGGGATATTCGCCGGAGAAGCAGGCCGCGCAGTACCGGTTCTTCCCGTTGGGAACGCTCTTTTTCAATCCCTCCAGGGACAGATACCCGAGCGTGTCCACTCCCATGAACTGACGGATATCCTCCACGCTCCATTTCGCGGCCAGGAGTTCCTCGCGGGTGGGGAAATCCATGCCGTAGAAGCAGGGATACAGGATGGGCGGAGAGCTCACCCGGAGGTGGATTTCCTTCGCTCCCGCCGTGCGGAGCAGGGAGGTGATCTTTTTGAACGTCGTTCCGCGCACGATGGAATCTTCCACCACGATCACCCGTTTGCCCTCCAGCACTCCCCGCACCGGGTTGAACTTGATGCGGACCTTGGCGTCCCGGGTGACCTGGCTGGGATGGATGAACGTCCGCCCGATATAGTGATTACGGATGAGTCCGATCTCGAACGGGATTCCCGAGGCCCGGGAGTATCCGAGCGCCGCGGTGTTCGATGAATCCGGGACGGAGATGACGATGTCGGCCTCGACCGGGTGCTCCTCGGCGAGAGCTTTCCCGATGTTGCGTCGGACAGTGTCCACGCATTCCCCGAAAATGAAGCTGTCCGGGCGCGAAAAGTAGATGTACTCGAAGATGCAGAAATGGGGGCCCCGGGTGGGGAAGGCCTTGATGGAGCGCAGGCCGTTGTTGTTGATGATGACAATTTCCCCCGGGTCCACTTCGCGAACGTATTCGGCGCCGATGATGTCGAGCGCGCAGGTCTCGGATGCGCACACCCAGCCGGACTCGGTTTTCCCCAGGCAGAGCGGCCGGAATCCCATGGGATCGCGGACCGCGATGATGCTGTCCTTGGTGAGGAGAACGAGGCAGTACGCTCCCTCGATACGGGAAAGGGCCTCGATGAGCCGTTCCTCGAACGTCGGCTTCTGCGACATGGCGATAAGATGGATGACCAACTCGGAGTCCAGCGTGGTCTGGAAGATCGCCCCCTTCTGGATGAGATGGTCATGCAGGGCGCGGGTATTGGTGAAATTCCCGTTGTGGCCGACCGCGATGGGGCCCTCCCGGTCCGCGGCGAGAATGGGCTGCACATTCATCATGCGGTTGGAGCCGGTAGTGGAATACCGGTTGTGCCCGATGGCGTTGCGCCCTTTCAGATATTTGAATACCGCCTGATCCCCGAAAGCGTCGCTGACCAGTCCCATTCCCCGATGGTAATAGACATCCTTTCCATCGGAAGTGACAATGCCGGTGGACTCCTGCCCCCGGTGCTGGAGTGCATACAGCCCCAGGTAGGTCATTTCCGCGGCGTTCGGATGGTCAAAAATGGCGAATATGCCGCATTCCTCACCCGGCTTGTCGTCCCACTCGTCCCCGTCCGTATACTCGCACTCGGAAGAAAACTCCTCCTCATGTCTCATGCTCCGGTATCCCCCGTAAGTAATAAATAAACAAGTATTCGATTCGGATCACTGCACGACCGCGTCCTTTGGACGCTTCTTCCGCAAATTCGATTCAAATAGTTCCCGGTTTCAGTAAAAATCCTCCGGTATCTTTTTCCGGGAGGATTGGCGGATGGTTGCATTTCGTCAGGGGCGTGAACAGGCGGTTTGTTCATTTCTACCCGCGCGTTACTCCCGGAGCAGACGGATATGGTTGGAATATATCCACGGCCGTCCCTTGCGCCGCACCTCCACCCGGTATGCTCCCGTCTCCACCGCGCGGTGGGAAAGCATCGTCCCCCGCGCAAGGGCCACCGGAACGCCGTCCTTCAGGAGGGTGATCCGTCCGGGAAGCGGGGTCCGCACCGCGAATTCCGCGGCCTTCGACCGCATGGTGCCGCCCATCTGTTCGCGGACGCCGCCACTCACCGCCTCGAACCGGAATCCCCGGGAATCTCCCCACCGGAAGTTGGTAATATAACACCGCGCCGACTTCAATGCACCCAGTATTGCATCCCGCGCCGCATCTGCCTCCGATGGCAGCGGCTCGTTCAGGAGGACATGGGTGCGGATACCCCGGAAGAGGACCTTGTACCGGAAAATATAGATGGTGATGGGGCCGACACGGTACGGATAGGCGTGCGCGTCGGTGCCGCCGATGCCCGGCATGGGGGAGGTGCGGCCAAAACCCCGGCACGTGGGGCAAGCGCCCACCGCCGAGTTGAACGAG
>CAYRTQ010000388.1:0-4270 GCA_964426865.1 uncultured bacterium | reverse complement strand
CGGATATCCGGGAGGGGGGCGAATCCGAACAGCGCGCGGAACAGCATGCGATCGCTCCGCAACGCGCCGAAAATCAACGAATATATGCGCATGAGGAAATGGGGCATTTTACGGGCGGGTGCGGTCCGGCTCATCGGGTCCTCCCTGGAAAGCGGACGGGTACGGCGATTCTGCCAGGAATCTTTCGATACTGGTGAAGGAGTATCCCGTCAGCAGTTTCAGCAGTTTATCCCGCATCGTGTGCAGGCCGGTATAGTGGCGCAGGCGGAAGCGGAGACCGGCGGGAAAACGCGGCTGCCCGGTATCCAGTTCCCACGGATGGCAGTAGATGAGAAACGGGGCGTCCTCCGACGCGGCATGACGCAGTCCGAACCGGGTGTACGCCATCGGCAGGATGCGAAGGTATCCTCCACCGGCCACCGGCAGGGTCCAGCGCCCGAAAATCTGAAATGTGGCGGGCGGGAATTCCCAGAGTTGTCCCGCCGGGGTTTCGATGACGTGCGGATGACGGGCCGCTCCGCGCCATCCGTATAGATCATGCAGAACCGGAAAGATGCTTGAGTCGTACACGAAATTCTCTTCCCGCAGGATTTCCAGCGCCCACGATGACCGGGGGATGATCGAGAAGCTCGGCGCGCGATACCCCCGTACCGGGACTCCGGCGGCCTGTTCGATCACGGATCGGGCGCGGCGGGTGTCCTCCCGGAATTCGCGGACGTCGAGGGTGTACACCAAGCGGTGCCAGTACGAGTGGCACGCGATATCGTGACCCCGTCGGACGATTTCGCGGAGGAGCGCCGGGTTCTTCGCGGCAACCCACCCAACGATAAAAAAAGTCGCCCTGGCTTGGGTTTCGTCCAGCATGTCGAGCAGGATACGGGCTGAACGATCGATGCGTTGCTGAAAGGCATCCCACCGCGAGGGGGGCGCCGCGGGCTGGAAGTACTCTTCGCAATCCACGGTAAGCAGATGTTTTTGCTTCATTTCCCCGCTCCGGAATCCGGCTTGCGGAGCAGGAAGTTCCCGATCGCAAGCGCCTGCAGGCCCGTGCTGTAGAAGCAGCGGACGGCATCCTGCGGAGTGCAGACGATGGGTTCGCCGCGGATATTGAAAGAGGTGTTGAGCAAAACGGGATCGCCCGTTCTCCTTCCGACAGCCTCCAGCAGGCCGTGCCAGAGCGGGAGGTGTTCGGCGCGTACGGTCTGGGGACGTACCGTGCCGTCCACGTGGACAGCGGCGGGCCCCCGGGAACGCAGCAGAGGCGAAGCCTTGCGGGCCAGGATCATGAAGGGCGTGTCCGTCGCGCAATCGTCGAGATATTCCCCACGGCTTTCCCATGTGAGCGTGGGGCAGTACGGACGCCATTCCTCGCGGAACTTGACCCGCCGATTGAGATGTGAACGGACATCGGCATCCTCCGGGCAGGCGATGATGCTTCGTCCCCCGAGAGCGCGGGCCCCCATTTCCATCCCGCCCTGAAACCAGCCGCATAGCCGTCCGGAGGCGAGAAGCTCCGCGGTGCGTTCGACGATGTTTTCATGGCGCTCGTAGGACGCCCCCGCGAACTGAAGTACACGCTCTATTTGCGCATCGGAAAAGGATGGCCCCAGTTGGGCGTGTTGCAAAGGATTCGGAGCAAGGTGTCCGAAAGCTTCCGCCACATGGAATGCCGCTCCGATCGCCGCGCCGTCATCGGAAGACGCCGGGTGGACGAATACTGAGTCGAATCCGGATTCGTCGAGCAGACGGCCATTGGCTTTGCAATTCATGGCCACGCCCCCTGCCAGGCAAAGACGGGGTGACCCGCATTCCTTCCGCAGTCTCCTCGCCAATGCCAGAAGCGCCTCTTCCAGGCGATTCTGAACAGCGTACGCCAAGTCGATGTACTCCGGCAAAAGGTATTTGGGGAGCGGCGAGGGATTGCCCGCGGTCATTTCACCGACTCCGACCGGTTCCAGCCGGTTGTCCCGGGAGAGAATCCAGCGACGAAGATGGTCGGTGAAACGGGGGTGATGTTCGTTGCCGCCGAATTTCAGGAACGTGGGATCCAGCTCGAACGTATCCCCCGCGACCCGGAGGACCGTGTCCAGATACTCCAGCCAGGGATTGTTCCCGCGACGCTCGAACCCGAGGGCGGACAAGCCCATGAGCTTTCCTTCGTCGCGGTTCGCGTGAAAGCCCAGATATGCGGTAAAAGCGCCGTAAAACCACCCGAGCGACTGCGGAATGTCCATATCGAAACAGCGCCGCCACCCCCCGGGATAAAAGTGGAACGCACTGACCGTTTTCTCTTCTCCGCTGCCGTCCGCCACGAGAACGCCGGCCTCGGTAAATGGGGACTGGTGGAACGCCTGATAGGCGTGGGACTCGTGGTGCGGGACAAAGACGATGGGAGGGATGGGCCCCTTGTGTCCCGCATCGCGCAAACTATCGCGGATTTTCTGTTCGAAAACCGCCGGCGTGTGGGATAGAAGGTACAGGAACGCCGTTCCATGGCCATCCGGTCGCGAGAGGGAAGAAGGGTCGGGTTTGATTCCTCCGGGCAGCCTGAATTGCACGCCCGCGAGATGGCGAAGCATCCGCCAGGGATATTTCGTGCAATCCCAACTGACCGCGATGCGATCGACATCGGCCAGGCGCAGCCCACAGCAGCTCAGAACCCAGTCCACGGAACGGGCGGGAAAAAGACCGGCCGAACCTTTCAGACGCGTAAGGCGCTCCTCCTGACAGAAACCCTTGAGTACTCCATCCACCACCAGGCATGCCGCGGGATTCTCTCCGAATGTGCTGAGACCCAGAATGACCATTACTCAGTACTCCGCCATATCGAAACACGAAAGGTCGATTCTGGATGCCAGGTGCGACAGACCGGTCCGTTCGAGCGCTTCCGGAAACGCCCGGGCAAAGTATCGCTTGCTTTCGGCCAGATGGATCAGGGCCTGGTCTCTCGTGATGAGACCGTGGCGAATCTGGTTGCTGAGAAACCCGTCGGTGTAGGACACGCCAAGAATGCTTTGGAAGAGGAATTCCTTGAAGACGTTGAAAACACAGTCGGAATGCCAGTCGTTTGGAACATCCGCGGGTTTGCGCCAGCCGGCCTCGCGGGTCAGGGTTCCCGGTATTTTGTCCGGATTCCAGGGCCAGTACTCGAAAAACACGAGTTGTTCGACCGATGGGTAACGCCAGCGGAGATAGGGAGAACTCGGCGCGAACGCCAGGCAGCCTTCCATGGTGAGCGGGAAATGGCGCGCGATCGAGGAAAGGAACCGGGGTGATCTGAGAACTTCGGCGGTGAGCAACGCCCCGCCTTTCAGGAGACCCTCCCGTTGAGCGCCGTTGCCCCGACGTTTCAGGGCGAGGAATGGCGAGTATTCCAAAGGGCAGTTCGCCCAGACCGCGAAAGGCGCGCGTTTTTCCACCGCCAGCCGTGAGCCGAATACATGGAGATGCTTGCAGGCGACACAGGTCATGCCGGCGGTCACCGGGCTGGGGCGAACGAGGAAGGATTCGAAATAGTCCTTGAAGGAGTCGAGATGCCGGTGTTTACCGAGAGAGAATGTATGGAGCGGAACATCGAGCGTGGAGCAGATGGCGCGAATGTTTTCGCGGGCATGCTCTGAAACGCCGTCATGATCGTAGGTGAACGCCTCCACCCGCAGCCCGAATTCCTTTTTGAGCGCCCAGAGAGCGAAGGCGCTGTCCTTCCCGCCGCTGATTCCAACAATACAGTCCGCCTCGGAACCGGAGCGCAGGCGCGCGCGTATGATATTACGGAGCGCATCGGCCCCGAGCGGACGGTAATTGGGATACCCGCTTCTGCACCAAGAACATACTCCCCGCGCATCGAAATCACTTCCCGGAATTCGGTCCACCAGAACACAGCGTGTACACCGCATCAAATACTCTCCAGCTGCGTTTAAAAAATATACGGGCAATCCGGACATCCCGCCGGTATCCGGGTCCCCCGGTTTCTGGCCCGTATACGGCGGAAAGAGAAAACAGGTTTGATGGCCGGGGGAGGAAAAACGGACGCCGGGCATTTCCCCGCACCGTCGCGGAGTGTCTCATGACGCGCGTCCGGATGGTCCGATCAGGCTCGTTGTGATGCCGTATTCCGGTTAAATATACGTATGGTGGTGTGTATGTCAAGATAATTCATGCTCGGCGTTCCTGCAAAATCCTATGGCCTGTGAGTGCGAACTTCCCAGACAACAGCCCATAACGACAGCAGGCGTCCCGGTGAGGACGCCTGCTGCAAGTTCAGTCAATC
>CAYRTQ010000387.1:538-4292 GCA_964426865.1 uncultured bacterium | reverse complement strand
CGGACACTGAGCCTGTCGAAGTGTCGAAGCGCATACCACCCCATTATGGCGATCCGCAGATTCGAATCGAGACAACCCCGCATCCGGCAATTGTCTTTCCGCCCTCTTCCACATTTCCTGACCGTTCATGACAGCAAACTCGCGCAACACCCGATCGCTCCGTTGAACAGGGGGTCCGGCACGACGGTCGTCTCCCGCCCGGCGGCTTCGCTGAACATGGACACCACCCCGGGATTGAGCGCCACTCCTCCCGACATGACCAGGGGCCCTTCCCCCATGCGATCAAGGAGCGGGAGCACCCGCTGGACCACGGTGTGGTTCACCCCCGCCGCCAGTCTCGGAATGGGTGTTCCGCGCACGAGGAGGCCGATCAACTCCGATTCTCCGAAAATGGCGCAGGTGCCGGAAAGCGGCGCCGGGTCTTCCGTGTACCGTCCCATTTCCTCCAGGGAGAGGCCGAGCACCCGCGCCATGTTTTCCAGATACCGGCCGGTGGACGCCGCGCACTTGTCGTTGGTGGCGAAATCGCGCACGACTCCGCTCTCGACCCGTACCACCTTGTAATCCTGGCCGCCCATGTCGAGAAGGGTAAAATCATCGAGGCCGGTCTGGAAGCGCGCGCCGAGCGCGTGGGCCTTTATTTCGGAAAGGGCGCGGGCTCCCCGGATGGCGGCGCTCATGCGCCCGTACCCGGTGGCGGCCACCGTACCCTCGCTGTCCCATCCGAACGCCGCCAGATCGACGGAGAATCCCTCTTCGGACCGATGGCCGCGGGTGCGGTAGAACTCGATGGTTTCCACCGACACGCGGGAGAGGATATCCTTCCCCTCCATGCGGCAGATTTTGACATTCCGTGAGCCGAGATCGATTCCCATCACCATGCGGCGTTCCTTCCCCTCCCTGTTCATATCCGCTCTCCCAGGAGTTCCACGAACGCCTGAAGCCGTATCTTGGTGCGCTCGTCAACCCGCCCCGGCTGTTCGCCCTCGATTGTGAGCACCGGCAGCGAAATACGCTTCCGGAGAATGAGGTCCTCTATCTGACGGTGGCAGAAACTCTGGACATAATGGATGACCCCATGCACCCCCCGCCGCTCCAGTTCGGGAAGAATGAAGCCGAGGCGATGGAAGATATCGTAAGGGTACGTGTAGGCCCGATACTGCTCAATCAGACCGCCTTCGCGCGCGGGAAGGGAAAACTGGCGCTGCACCTCGTTGAACACCACCCGGGCGCCGTAGCCCTCCACCACATCGTACAGATCGTCGAGAATGGGCGGAACCCCGAGATACGCCAACCGGACCGGCTGCCCGAGAGGCGTGCGTTTCCCGGCGTCCGCGAGGAAGAGATCGAGTTCTCGCTCGAACCTCGCATAATCACTGTTGCAGTCGCTGGAGGAAACGAGCCAGAGATGGTTCTCGGCGCCGGTCACGCGGTTCCCGCGCCAGGTGAGATCGTCAAGACGATCCAGTTTACCGCGGAGCGGTTCGAGCCTCGCACACATCCGCCCGGCTTCTTCCACTGTCGTTCCCAGTTCCCGGGCCAGACGGGAAATCTCCCGACTGAGCAAATCCGGATCGCGATCCCAGGGATATGCGAAGGGAATGGTCCGAACCCCGCGAAGGTGGAGCGTTTCCATGAGCGCATGGGTGTTGGAACAGTCGCCCTGGGTGACCGCCACCACGGTATCGATACCGGTTTCGTCCGCCAGGACGCCGTAAATGCCCTTGATCCAGCCGCAGACATTCCGTGGATACCCGTCACGCTCGGCTATCTTGATGAGCCGTTCGCGGTGACCGGAGGTGATAAAGAGGTTGTTGAGGTCCACCGGGACCATTCCCGCCGCCCATATCACTTCGGAAGGAACGGTGGTGGTTATGCCGATACAACGCACCGCTCACCCTTCCTTCCCGTTATGCGGTGTTGTCCCCACCACCACAACGGATTCCAGATTCAGGGTGGCGTTCCGCACCGGACGGCCCTTGAGCGTCACCACGGCTCCGCCTCGGTCGGTTACGGCGAACTGAAAGTCTCCGCCCGCTTGGGCGATATGCTTCCGTAATTCTTCCACAAAACTGCTCATTTCCGGAATACGGGTAATGTCAAGCCCGCCATCGGGAATTTTCGCGGGGAGCGAAGCGCCAAACAGTCCCGCGAAAAGCGAATTGAAATACAGTACGGTCATATTACGGGTGAGAATACAGACGGGGACATTCAGGTAATCGATGAGACGCTCGACGAAACGCCGTTGAGTGGCAATGCGTTTCGTTTTCAGATCGTCGTAAAGCCGCATCCGTTCCAGAACCTGATTGTAGCTCGCGGCCAACTCCCCGATTTCATCATCGGAAGGTATCGGGGCATGCACGCCCCATTCACCGTTGCCGGCCTTTCGAAATATCCGGCTCAGCCCGGTGATGGGGCGGATGATGGCCCCGGGCAACCGGAATATGACAAAGGAAAACAGAATGGTGGTGAGGATGAACAGGAAAATGATATTCCGCTTGGAGCGAGCCTCGATACGCAGTCCGGTTTCCCGATGCTCCCGCATGCTTGTCCAGGCGAATTCCGCAAGCTGACGACTGGTCCGGAAAAACTTCTGACGAGCTGATTCGATGTTCCGTTGCAGGTAGGAGACGGACTGGTCGCCCTGTCCCTCGGTGATGACACTGCGGTCCAGCGCAAGATTATCGGCGTACTGCCTGGCCAGGGTGAGCAAAGAATCTCTGCGGGCGGGAGAAGAGTTCTCCAGCAACGCGTTCAGACCGAGGAGATCCCGCGCGGCCTCGTCCACTTCTCCGGGGAGACGGGAACGCAGCCGTCTCAGCCTGTCGGGAAGCGGATTCTCCGAAAGGTATGCGGTGAGTATACCGAAATTGCTCCGGTAATCCTCAAGCGCACGGGAAAGATCGGTAATCATTTGCCGGGAAGAGGAAGGTGTAATTTTGCTCGCCCGGTCCAAAAGGGTGTCGGCGTGAGCGAGCAATCCCTGGATGCGATCCCGCTCCTCCGGACTTCCAAAGATACGATACGCCCGCTCCTGCTGCTGAATCTCGAGCATGGTGTACCCCATATCCGTGGCGGTCTGCCCCAATTCCACATCCTGACGCGTGATCACATCCATGCTGGTGAGCAGGTCGGAAAAGTAATAAAGGGTCAGGGAAACCGCCGGGAGGATCAGGACAAAGGAGAACAGAAGAGAAAGAACGATACGACGGCGCAGGGAAAGACGGCCCAAAGGCGTCCGCAACCTGTTGATGAGCTTGTTCTCATTCGCGGTATTCAAGAACATCACTCCTTTGCCAGAAACCGTTCGATATCCCGCTGCATCCCAACCAGAACCAGGATATCGTCCTGCTTGATGGCTTCGGTGGCGGAGGGAAGACTGATGGTCTCCGTTTCGTAGTACACTTCCCCCGATTCGGAGATATTGGGAACCTTGCGCTGAATTCCAACCACCAGGAGGCCGAAATTACGGCGGAAGTCAAGCTCGATCAGCGTCTTGTTGTAGAACTCCGGACGCGCCTCAACCTGGAAGATGGTATGGCCATCCGGAAGGGCGATATGCTCCAGCAGACCGGGGGAAATGAGATTGCGAGCCAACTGGTCGGCGATGTTTATTTCGGGGGAAATGACCCGTGTCGCTCCCACTTTTTCGAGAATCTTGCCATGCAATTCCCCGGCCCGCCGCGCGATGATATTCTCTATCCCCATTTCCTTGATGATGGCCCCCACATAGGGGTTGTCGGCGCCGCCCGCA
>CAYRTQ010000387.1:0-528 GCA_964426865.1 uncultured bacterium | reverse complement strand
GAATGCTCGCCTCACGGTCCTCGCCGATCGCCACGATGGCGGCGTTGATATCGCTGAGATTCAGCGCCCGAATGGCTTCCTCGTTGGTAATATCCAGGTTGACCGCGCTGGTGACCGAATCCTTCATCCGCTCCACCACATCCATGTTGTGATCGATGGCAATGACCTCAGCCCCTTTCACATACAGCGCCTTGGCCAGTTCCGCTCCGAACTGTCCCAGGCCAACCACCAGAAAACGTTTCATTTTCCCCCACCTCTGATTGTCAACCGGTCAGAATTCTTCCGTTCCCGTCCACCAAGACTTCCGCGCCCACTCCGCTGGATCAAAATTACGGACAGTCTTATAAAATAACATACCAGAAAGCTTTTTACAATATTAATATATGACTCACGCGCCGGTCATCCCACCACAATCCGGGTGGTCGGGTATTCCACGGTCGGGATACGGCGCACCCCGAGCGCCAGCGCTATGGTCAAAGGCCCCACCCTTCCGATGTACATGAGGAGACTGAGAAGAACCTTTCCGGT
>CAYRTQ010000386.1:0-4315 GCA_964426865.1 uncultured bacterium | reverse complement strand
CTCAACGATTTATCCCGTGTTCGTTAACCTGCTTGATAACTTTGTGTTCTGGTTGAAGGATAAGCCGGGTGAGCGCTTGATATCACTTGACTGGACAGATAATGTATACCATTTTGAGAACAACGGACCACCAGTGAATAAAAGGGATGCTGAAGCGATCTTTGAACAAGGGTTTTCTCGGAAACCGGGAGGCAGAGGCTTGGGCCTATACATATCGAGAAAGGTGCTGAATAAAGAAGGAATGACACTCGAACTGGATTCGCGGCACGATCCGGAATTGGGCGTTAGGTTCAACCTATTGTGGAGCAATGACAATGAGTGATGATGTATCTCCCTTCAACAAGTTCATTCTTGAGTCGGCAGCGCAGTATCTTCAAACTGTCGTTTTGGTGGATGATCAGATATATGAGGACAAGAGTGGAGTCGTAACCTCGCAATTCAAAAAAACGCAAACAGGAGGTAGAAAGGCAGCCTTAAAGAGCGTGGCTCTCTCTCCCGAAAAAGTTGCATCAACCACTAATGTTGAAGATACCGAGAAGCCTGACGAAGTGTCTTTTCATGATGTTCAGAATAGCTTTGCCAAAAAACACATCATCTGCTCCCTATACCAACCAAGAAAAGATGCATCTTTCAGCGAAAACTCTGTGGTCAATACTCTGTGTACTTCTGCTGATGTTGTTGTTGTTGATTGGAGCTTGCATGGCGACGACGGCGACAAAGCAAAAATGCTCGTGAGGAATCTAATTGAGCAAAGTATGAAAGATATTCCCCACCAATTGCGGCTCGTCCTTGTCTACACAATGGAAGTAAATCTAGGATTGGTTGCTGATAAAATTTACGAAGATTTGACTGAACATCTCGGAAAAGAAACTGTATATGTTAATGCCCCAACAAAAGGACTCGTTCTCACGACGAATAACTCCAGAGTGGTTGTATTAGGAAAACAAGAAAATACATCACTCCCAGAGTATGCTGATTTTTTTGTTCCGGGAAAAAAGCTCGCAGAAAGAACGATTAAAGAGTTTTCACAGCTTTCTTCTGGTTTACTTCAGTCAATAGTTTTGCGCGGATTAGCCAATGTTCGCAAAAATAATCGTCGTATATTAATGCGTTTCCAAGAGGGCATTGATATGGCTTTTTTAACTCATCGTGCTCTCTTGTTACCGGATGAATCTTTTAACCAAATTGTTCCTTTATTATCAGATGAGATTAAAGCCATTTTGGAAGACACAATTGGAATATCTCCTTTTGATGAAGGATCCGATGTTTCACAGATTATTATCGATTGGTGTAAATTGAACTGGAATCCGGATAGTGCTTCTCAAAAAGATGTCCAAAAATATGTTGGAGAAAAAAATTCAAATAAATTTACTCAAGATGTACTCTGCATGGGGCCTGGAATAAAAGAGTATTATACTGATTGTGGGGGATGCGACATTGGTGGTCTTGTTAAGACTATAAAGAAAAGTCAATGGAAAGATGATGAAGAAGAACGTATAAAATTAGCCGAATATCTTATACATGGATGCAAAGAAAAGAAATGTCATCAATTGCTCGGTTCATTGATGAGCCAAAGAATTTCATATGAGAAAACTCCGAAACACCTACACCTTGGAGTAATTATCAAGGAAGTTTCAAATAAACAACGTTATTTGCTATGTCTTCAACCTGTATGCGATAGTGTGAGAATGAAAGGGAAACAAAAACAATTCATTTTTTGTGATCTCAAAGTTCCACAGAATGGTGAAAGCATCACCCATATGGTTATTGACGCAAGTAATCGAGATATAAACCTTCAATACAATCCAAAGGCATTCAGGTGTTTTGTTGCGAGTTTTAGTTCTGATCATGATTCTGTTTGCGCTGAAAAAGGTTCCGACGAAAAATTTGTCTTTCAAGATGAGGATATGAACAAGTACGAATGGATTGGAGAACTGAAAACGGAACATGCCCAACGTGCAGCGGAAGAATTTGGTCGTTCGTTGTCGCGCGTTGGTTTAACTGAATCGGAATGGTTGAGGTTAAAAGCCAAAAGATGAAATCCCTTTTCCATCACTATTGATCCGTTGAATTTGCCCATAAACGGAAACCACTATAATAATTTGGAAAAGGCCATTGAACAATACCGAAACTAGCCCTCATTTCGTTTTCCTCGACCGTGACGGCGTCATCAATGTCGAGCGCGGCGATTATACCACCACGATCGAGCAGTGGCGGTGGACCCCCCATGTGTTCGAGGCGTTCCGGCTGTTTGCCGGGGCCGGGTTCGGGGTCATTGTCATCACCAACCAGGCCTGCATCGCCAAGGGCATCCAGAGCGAGGACGGGCTGGAGGAACTCCACCGGTTCATGATCGACACCATCCGCGCTCACGGCGGTGATGTCCTCCGCGTGTATCACTGCCCGCACCAGACCTCCGACGGCTGTTTCTGCCGCAAGCCCGAACCCGGCATGATTCTCCGGGCGTCGGAAGACTATTCCATCGATCTTTCCGGGACCTTCTTCATCGGAGATTCGCTCCGGGACATGGAAGCCGGGCGTCGCGCAGGAACCCGCACCGTCCTCATCGACACCGGCCCCGGCGCGGACAGCTCCGGCGCGCGGTTCGGACGGGGGGAATTCCGGGCGGACGACCTGCTGGACGCCGCGCGGATCGTGATTCGGGAAACCAAAAAATAGTTTTGCCCGGAGGCGCGGAGAAAAGGAATTATCTCTTTCCCCTCCGCGTCCCGGTGCGAAACGCCTCAATTTCGGAAGGCGTCTATGGAACCAGCGAAACTGTTTCTCAAGCCCGGCAAGGAAAAATCCCTGCGGAATCATAATCCCTGGATATTTTCCGGCGCGGTGGCCCGGGTGGAGGAGTTCGATGAGAACGGCCAGCCCGCGGAGGTGTATTCCTCGCGCGGGGAATTTCTTGCGGCGGGGTATGTGAACCCGGAATCGCAGATCATCTGCCGGGTATTGTCCTGGACACCGGTCGCAGTGGACCGGGCGCTCCTGGAAGAGCGGATTCGCGCCGCGGCCGGGTTCCGGAGCCGTGTTCTCGACGCGCGCACCGACTCCTGCCGTCTGGTCAACTCCGAGGGCGATTTCCTGCCGGGGCTGATCGTGGACCGGTATGGGGAAGGAATCGTGGTGCAGATACTCACCGCCGGGATGGAGCGGTTCCGGGAAGATATCCTCGATATTCTGCGGAGAGAGTTCCGGCCCGGATTCACCATGGAGCGCTCCGATGCGGCCTCCCGGCTGGAAGAGGGGCTGGAAGCGAGAGCGGGGGTGCTGGAGGGAAGCGTGGAGGGACCGGTGGAGATTCGGGAGAACGGTTTCCGTTTCCGGGTGGATGTGCTTCGCGGCCAGAAAACCGGGTTTTACCTGGACCAGCGCGAATCACGGCGCGTCATCGGGGAGTTCTCCGGCGGGAAGCGCGTGCTGAATCTCTTTTCCTATACCGGCGGATTCAGCGTGTATGCAGCGGCGGGGGGCGCGACGGCGGTGACCTCCGTGGATTCCTCCGGTCCGGCGCTTGATCTGGCGCGGGAGAATCTGGCGCTGAACGGGCTCGATGGCGTTCCCGCCGAATTCGTCCGCTCGGACGTGTTCCGGTATCTCAACACCTCCGGAGACGTCTGGGATGTGATCGTGCTCGACCCGCCCGCGTTTGCCGCCCGCAAGTCCCAGGTGGACCAGGCCGCCCGGGGATATAAGGACATCAACCTCCGCTGCCTGAGGAAGATCGCTCCCGGCGGCATTCTCGCCACCTACTCCTGCTCCCACCACATCGACCGCACGCTTTTCCGTCAGATTGTGTACGCCGCGGCGGTGGATTCCGGGCGCGATGTCCAGGTGATCATGCAGACCGGGCATCCGCTCGATCATCCGTTCAATATCTGCCACAAGGAGGGCGAATATCTGAAAGGACTGCTCCTGCGGGTGAGGTAGCGCGGACATCAGCGAGAAATTGGCCATGTACGGACTGACTGTCTGAACCGGTGATTCGAATGATTTGAATGATGAAAAGATGATGAAAGCGTTTGTAACCTTTTCTCTGTTGTCCGGAGGAAGTCAAAGACTCTCCACCGCCGCAACAGCCCGCCCTCACTCTTTTCCCTCTCTCCCACGCGAAATGACGCGCGGGCGAGAGGGAAAGGAAAGCTGCTCAAAAACAGGTCGGGAGCCGACGCAAAGCGGTAAGAGCGGTAAGAAATGATTCTCCTCTTTGAGCGGGTATATTTTTCCAAAGCCTAGCCGGAAGCGTTCTTTTCCCTCGCCCGCGCGTCTTTTCGCGGGGGAGAGGGTGGCCGCAGGCCGGGTGAGG
>CAYRTQ010000385.1:0-4321 GCA_964426865.1 uncultured bacterium | reverse complement strand
GATCGCCGTGGTTCACGACCCGGTTGGCGTTCAGGAACGCGACGATGTCGCCGGTTCCCGGATCGCCCAGCATGGCGTTGACCCGCAGGGACAGTTCGCCCCGGTCGATGAGCCGCTTGTATGCCGCGAGAGTCCCCGGAGAAACTCCGGCGTCATGAATCCCGGTCAGTCCGGACTCGAGACAGCTCCGTGCGGCACGGGCGAGCATCCGTTCCACCTTTTCCGGCGAGGGATCGGGAACGTGGGAAGAGATGAGTGACATGGCATTGTCCACGAACACGCCGGTGAGCGCGCCATCGGGGCCGCGAAGGATTTCACCGCCTTCCGGAACCGGGGTGGAGACGGTGACTCCGCAGCGTTCCAGCGCCCGACTGTTGGCGATTCCGGCATGGCCATCGACCCGAACCAGCCAGACCGGGTTGTCAGGCGCCGCCTTGGTGAGCGCCGCGCCATCGGGCATATCCTTCGCCCCCCAGTCGTTCTGGTCCCAGTTGCTCCCGAGAATACACTCGCCGGGAGCGCGCCTTTTGGCTTCCGCGGCGACCATATCCGTAACTTTTCGGTAGCTTTCGGCTCCCCGGAAATCCAGACGGTCGAGCAGCGCTCCGAGCGAAAGCAAATGCGCGTGGGCGTCGATAAGACCGGGAACCGTCAGTTTGCCTTCCAGATCGATGACCCGTGTTCCCGGGCCGATCAGGGGCGCGATGTCACGGTCCGTTCCCACCGCGACAATACGGTCGCCGCGCACCGCCACCGCCTCGGCCAGGGAGAACACGGAATCCACGGTGGCGATTTTCCCGCCCCGGAGCACCAGGTCGGCGGGAACGGTTTTTAGCCCGCCGCAGGATGCAATGGCCAGCGCGGAAACCGGGAGGGCGATGACAGCGAGTGTCAGGAACTGCGGAATGCGGTACATGGGATACTCCCTTGATCAATTGTCCGGCGCTTCGCGGTTTTCATTGCTCCGGAGAGTGGGCAGCGAATAATGACAGCAGTGCTCTTGCGCCTGGAAAATGCCGGGGTGACACGCGGCCCTCACCCCCGACCCCTCTCCCCCGTGCGTCTTCTTGCGTGGGAGAGAGGGCGGGGAGAGAGGGCAAACAGCGCACGCGCCGACCCCATCCGCCTTCATTTTCACGCGCCGGAATTTCTGTTTACATTTCACCTGCCGGAACATATTTTATGGCTGGCCGATACGGCCCGGGATATCCATGCTTCCGGTACCGCCGCTTTCCCCATTCGCAGTCGCATCGAACGCTCTGCCGAGAAGAGTGATACGCCATGCCGAACCTCTTTCAATTCCTTGTACTCTTCCTCACCGGTATTCTCGATCTCCTGATCGCCATTATCATCTGGAGACGCCGTGGTGTGCCGGGCGCGATCAGCATGGCCCTCATGATGCTCGCCGTGGGGGGATGGACATTCGTCACCGCCGGGGAAATGGCCTCGATCAGTGTCGCCAGCAAGATACTATGGTCGAAAACCAGCTATCTGTTCATCGCGAGCATCGCCCCGTTGTGGCTCCTGTTCTCCCTCCAGTATACCTACAACGACCGGTGGATAACCCGCCTGCGCGTTTCGCTCCTGTGGGTGATCCCGCTGGCGGTCATGATATTGGCGGCGACCAACGAGTTTCACCATCTCATCTGGCCGAGCGTGACACCCTCCTCTCCCGTGCCCGGCGCAAGCCTGATCTATGGTCACGGCCCCGCGGTGTGGGTCATTACCGCCTATTCCTACATCCTGATCTTGACCGGGGCAATCGCGCTGCTCAATGTCACCCTGCGGTCACAAGCCATCTTCCGGGTCCAGACCCTGGCGGTGATCGGCGCGACACTCATCCCCTGGGCGGGAAATTTCCTGTACATGGTGAGAAGATTCACCATCGCGGGGCTGGATTCCACGCCGTTCGCCTTCGCGATATCCGGGCTGCTGCTCCTGATCAGTTTTAAACGATATCGCTTCTTCTCGCTGGCCCCCATCGCTTCCCATACCCTTTTCGAGAACGTGAACAGCGGGATTATCGTTCTGGATTTGCAGGATCACATTGTCGAAACCAATCCCACCGCCCAACGGTTTCTGAAACTCGGGCCATCCGCCATCGGGAAGCGCCTGGACTCCTTTTCCCCGCCGGTGTTCGAGCGTCTCGCCTCCATGCGCGGAGACCAGTCCCCGCTCGAACTGCTCACGGAATTCGAAGGGGAAAGCCGGTGGCTTCATGTCGCCGTCTCCACCCTCCGTCACCGTAACATGGAAATGGGAAAGCTGTTCGTGATCCAGGACATCTCCGACCGCAAGCGGCTGGAAAAGGAGCGCGAGGAGATGATCGAATCCCTGGAGAAAGCGCTCGCGGAGATCAAGACTCTCCGTGGATTCATCCCCATCTGTTCTCACTGCAAGAAGATACGGACGGACGAGGGATTCTGGCAGCAGATCGAGAACTATATCGGCGAACACTCCGATGTGATTTTCAGCCACGGCATCTGTCCCGAATGCATGGACAAATACTACAGCTTCATGAAGAAGAAACAGGAGCCGTCCTCGTCGAACGGGACCGGGTGAAAGCTTTTTCCCCATCGGCGGTTCATGCCGGCTTCGCTCCTCTGCTCCTTTGCCCCTCTGTTCCTCTGCTCCTTTGCCCCTTTCTCACCGCAACGCTTTCACGAACACTTCCGCCTGACGCTTCATCCCGAGATCGTTGGGATGGCATCCATCCACCGTGCCCTCGTCATCCGCGCCCAGCATATTCGCGTTCGGGAGGAAGCGGATGTTTTTCACCCCTTCCTTGCGCAGCTTCGAGTAGACGTCCCGCAGGATACGGCCCTTTACTGTCGGGGTGACATTTTTGAAACTGGAATCCTCGACCAGGAGAATGGGAGTGTCCGGATGGGCGCTCCGCAGTTTCCGCACGAACGGCTCCACCCGTTCGGACACCTGCGACGGTTCCATGTTCCAGAGGCAGTCCAGCACATAGACCGCGGGGTCCAGTTCCGCGAGAAGGTCCGCCATCTCCGGCTCCATTTTGCCGCTCCCGGAGAAGCCGAGGTTGATCACCGGGATGTCGAGCTCACGGCTCACGATGGAGGTTGCGGCCAATCCGGGCCGTGAAACGCATCCCCCCTGGGTGATGGAGGTGCCGTAGAATACCACCGGGCGGGAATGTTTGCCCGCGCGAGCCGGGGCTTTGGAGAGCGTCTTCCCCTGCGGGAGGCCGAATTCGACTGTCCGAACGCCGTTGTACAGGGGCAGGTAGAGGATGTATTCCGAGGCTTGAGCGAGCGTGAATGTCGCGGTGTTGATTTCCTTCGTGGGGCGGCCGTTCCCGGCAAACCGCCATTTCCCTTTCCCGTCGCGAACATAGAGGTCCACTCCGCTCACTCCCGTGGCGGGCATGTGCGGCATGGCGAGATTCACGTTGAGCAGCGCCCAGCGCACCTGCAGGGTGGGGGAATCGGTGAGGAACCGGAAGCTCAGCCCGGCGGAATGATGGCCCAGGTCCCAGACCGAAGCGGGCGCAACTCCTTTCGCCGTGGCCGGAAGACGGTCATAATAGGATTCCGTGCGCTCCCAGCCCTTGCCCTCCACTCCGAGCAGCGCGCCATCATACCAGAGCGTGCCGCCGGTGGAATCGGGGCGGGCGAGCCCCGGATCGATGGTCTGGGCCCGGAGCGCGGCCGCTCCGGGCAGGAGGATCAGGCATGACATGGTGATGAGGATGAAGCGGATGCATTCTCTCATGGTCATTCCGTGGAGGGATGGTGAGGAGCGTCGAGCGTCCGGATGAGATCGTCCACCTCACGTTCGATGAGGGGGAGCGCCTGATTCGCGGGCAGGAATTCGATATCGGGAACATGCCAGTAGACAACCTTCCCCGCGGCCTCGGGCATGAGCCGTTCCACCAGGGGACGGTGCTCCTCCTCGTTGAGTGCGACAATGCGGTCCGCGCGGAGGACCTCCTCGGGGGTGAACTGAACGGGCGGGCGGAGCGGCGCGGGAAAGGGGATGCCGAGTTCCCGGTACCGGGCGATCACCTCGGAGGCGACCAGCCCGACATTCCCGGGGCTGAGCTGCAACCCCCGCGATACCGCGCTCCAGCCGCTATTTGGGGCCACGCGGGTGAGAAAACGCCATTCCGCGTACCGGCTGCGGTAGTAATTGCCGCTGCACAGGAAAAGAACAAAATGCTGTGGATTCAATGGGAACCATCCTTGGAGATGAGATGCAACCGTTTTATTCATATGCATACAGGATAGTGTTTTTCCCCTGCCCGGACAAGCGTTTTCGGAATGAGGCGGAGTGACAATCGGCGTGTATTCTTTCC
>CAYRTQ010000384.1:0-4322 GCA_964426865.1 uncultured bacterium | reverse complement strand
AGTAACAGCCGCATCTTCCCCCCAACTGTTTCCACCCGCCGGACGAACGGAGTTTTCCGCCGGCGGGTGTTGGGGATCATATCCATTCCGGAGCAAAAACCGGGGAACGCGGACTCGTTCTTCCCCTTTGTTCCGGCATGCATTTGACCCTTTTCACCGGTTTTTATACCCCATGCAGAATTTCCTCACATCCCCTGATTTGCTGGGGGAAGATACGGTCTCCCTCTCTGGAGACGAGTATTTCCATGCCACGCGGTCCTGCCGGGTGCGCCCGGGCGATATCATCGGGGTCAGCGATGGCCGGGGACGGCGGGTAGAGGCCCGCATCGAGCGCATCGACCACTCCATTCTGGAAGCCCGCATCGAGCGTGATCTCAGCGGGGCGGGCGAACCGGAACTGCCCATCACTCTGGCGCTCTCCCTGATCAAACCGGCGCGGTTCGAAATCGCGGTGGAGAAATGCACCGAACTCGGCGTACGGCGCATCATCCCGGTCATCGCGAAGCGGAGCGAGCAGGAAAGCAGGAGGCTCAACCCCGATCGTCTGCGGCGGATCGCGCTGGAGGCGGCAAAACAGGCCGGGCGTTCCTGGGTTCCGGTCATAGAGCCGTCAGCCGCAATCGCGGAGGCGTGCGCGGGGGAGGCGCTCCCGCTCGCCGCGTTGCAGGGCGCGGATCGTGAAATCCGGGCGGACCTCCTGCGGGCCGTTCCCGCATCGGGCATCATCCTGTTCATCGGACCCGAGGGGGATTTCACCCCGGAAGAGCGGGAATGCCTGACCGTGAGGGGGGCGATTCCGGTCACCCTAGGCGGGTTGATTCTGCGGGCGGAAACCGCGGCCATCGCCGGGGTGGCGCTCATCGCCGCGGCGGCGAGGTAAGGGACAGCCGCGAAGGAACAGCGGCAACGAGTACTCTGTCAACCGGATAATGGTGTAAGCTTTTGTTGGCTGGCTTCGACACGCTCAGCCAGCGGGCTAAGCTCAATACGATTTAGAGCGTATCCATAAATAAGGATATAGCCTTCTATGGGAACGTAGCCCCCTACCGGCCCTCCGGGCCACCTTCCCCCGGAGGGGGCAGGAATAGCTTGTGGCACAGCGGTTTCCCTTGCCCCCTCCGGGGGAAAGGGATCGAGGGTTAGGGGGCCGGGATCTCACGAATCATACGATTTCCTTATTTATGGATACGCTCTTATTTCAGCCGAAAAGAGAAAAGCCCTCAACCACGAAAGACACGAAAAAAGAGTGTTTCACAGGAGAAATCTCGCGATTTTCGTGTCTTTCGTGGTTACATGAACGGTATTGGGGCCAAGCGCTGCTAGCGGGCGCTGAGCCTGCGGACACTGAGCCTGTCGAAGTGTAGAAGCGCGCATTCCACCCACTATTATTGACTTGGCAAGGTATGAGGGGATATCGCCACGGAAGCATCCGGACGGTATCCACCGGAATCACCGGTTCCGGAGTTTTTCCCCTTTTGCCATATGGCACCGCCTTGGAAGGAGAAATCATGCAAAACTGTATCTTCTGCAAAATCATCGCCCGCGAAATCCCCTCGGACATCGTCTATGAGACCGAAAATGTCATCGCGTTTACCGATATTCATCCCGACGCCCCCGTGCATGTGCTGATCCTGCCGAAGAAACATTATCCGACCACGTTCGAACTCTCCGGGCAGGCGCCGGAAATCTTCGGCGAGATGCTCCAGGCCGCCTCCAGTATCGCGCGGGAGAAGAAAATCGACCGGAGCGGTTTCCGTCTCATTCTCAACACCAACGCCGATGGCGGCCAGGAGGTCTTCCATGTCCACATGCACCTTCTGGGCGGGGAACCGATCGGCAGTCTGCGCTGCAAACACCGGTGAAACGATTTCACCGAGGGTAAATGCAACCCCTGTCCTTCCACACCGCCGGATATTCGCTTTCGTATCCGGCGGTTTCCGTTTCCGGGGTCCACGGAAAAATATCACGACCAAGCGTTCCGTTGTCCGCCACGGAGAGCTTCCCCGTGCTTCCGCACGGTCGCACATGCCCGGCACACAAAAGAAAAAGGGCGCGGAGGAATGTACCTTCGCGCCCTTTTTTAAAACTGGACTGTTGAAACTACTTCATGAGCAGCAGTTTTTTCGATGCAATAATAGCTTTTCCGCCCTTCTCTTTAAGGATATAAAAGTAGCACCCGGACGCCACGTCCACTCCTTGTTTGTCTTGCACGTTCCAGACGACCCGGTGTTCACCGCTCGGTTGAAAACCACTGACAAGTGTTACAATTTTCCGGCCAAGCATATCATATACAGCCAATTCGTATATTCCTGGGCGAAATATTGAATATGGGATGGTGGTGGATGCATTGAAGGGATTTGGTGTGTTCTGTCCGAGAATCGGGGCGTCATGCGGGGACTCCTCATGGATATCCGTGGACTTTTCGCTTACAATAGCCGCGATTTTCCCGATAGCCTTGAAGGGAATGATGAAATCGGCGGAGCCATCATTATTGAAATCGTAGGTTAGCGGTTTTTGTGTATCATACGCCCACCCAGAAGCGAACCATTCATTATTGGGTAAAAGTACCGAAAATGTATATTTCTCGCCGGTATATCCATCGCCGGCGCCCAATGCCGTTGATAATGATGAATCTCCATTATACGAAAGCATTTTGGAAAAATTGTAATCAAGAATTCCATCTCCATTGATATCCGCCACAGAAAAGCAAAGATAATTACTATCATCAGTAAAATTTATGCTCGTGAAATATGAAAATACTCCCGTATTGTCTCCCGTGAGAATGTGTGAAAAATGTCCAATATCAATAATATCTTTGATACCATCACGGTCCACATCTTTTACTTCCATAGCGAACATATTGCCATCAGCATGAAACAAATTCCTTATAAATGTTCCATCAGAATTTCCTATATATGACCAATTGTAACTCAACACATACCCCTCTTCATAACAAAACCTGCGCCGAACCACGAGATCGGGAACTCCATCATCAGTAAAATCTCCCGAGTAGTAAAAGTAATATGACCCCAAGTCGTCGATCGCTTCATTCGTGGTATCACTGGAAATAACGATACCCGTTTTCACCGGTTCCTTGAATGTCCCGTCGCCATTCCCGAAATATGTCCTTAATTCCGCCGCGCGCATGCCTGGTGCGGTATAGATGATGGCAATCGCGATGAGGTCTTTTTTCCCGTCACCATTCATATCCGTGGAGGCGAGGGTTTGGAGGCGCTCGATGCCGAGTGGCCGGAGAGTGGAGAATTCACCACTGCCATACGCTACAAACAAAGTGTCGTTTATGCATATATCCGTGAGGCTGTCATTGTTGAAATCATCCGCGATGGCAGTTTTCGGCTCTTTTATGCCAGTTTCGGAAACAATCGCCGTTCCGTAAAACGTATTCGGTCCAGCCAAGAGCACGTTGATCGCTCCCGACCTGTCCACCACGATGACATCGGGATGGGAGTCGCCGTTTTCCGAACCGGTGAAGACGAAGCGGGCAACATCATGGATCGGGTAATCCGTGCGGGTGTACTGAGGCATGTCTGCCGCGTAAGAATGAGTATGGACAACAAATACAGCAGAAATTATAACCGCCATGGTTATTTTTGCCATTGGGAAATACCTCGAGATGAAAT
This sequence comes from uncultured bacterium, assembly GCA_964426865.1. Classification (GTDB taxonomy): domain Bacteria; phylum Latescibacterota; class Latescibacteria; order Latescibacterales; family Latescibacteraceae; genus JAWLHT01. Next base: position 681 of record CAYRTQ010000384.1, on the reverse strand, counting down.
ACACCGGACTTTCAGGGGTTGCCCATCGGGCGGATGAACGGCGAGATGCCAATCTATCATTGTAGAATCTATATACCATGCATTCTCGCTCTTGTCAATCAGGGAAAACCTGAAAATGCGCTCCGAAAAGCCTGATATTATCAACCGGTACAAGCACATGCAAGACATGAGGGGACATCAGGCTAATCTGTTTGAACCATACACTTTCGTCGCCGGCGGGCAGGAGGGTGAGTTTCCGTCCCCGTTCCCTTCCATCCCGGCGCACGCATAAAAAAACCGGTCCTCACCCGAGAACCGGTTTCTCCCTTTACGCCTTTCTCTTTCTTTCCCCCTACGCCACCGCTTCCCCCACACCCTCGAACATCATTTTCCCGTCCCGGTAATCCACCTGCACCTTCGAGGGCAGTTGGCGGGTCAGGATTTCCCCGGCCAGCTCATTTTCGATCTCGCGCTGGATGAGCCGCTTGAGCGGGCGCGCGCCGTAGACAAGATCGAATCCGGCCTCGGCGATGTATTCCACCGTATCGTTGGTGAACGTGAGTTCGATCCCCGCGGTATCCTTGACCCGACGGGCGAGACGGTTCAACTGGAGACGGACGATCTTGCGGATGCCCTCGCGGGAAAGCAGGTGGAAAATGATGATCTCGTCGAGACGGTTGAGGTATTCCGGACGGAAATGGG
>CAYRTQ010000383.1:1877-4323 GCA_964426865.1 uncultured bacterium | reverse complement strand
AAGTGTTTGATGCATTGGATGGTCATCTCTGTGCATTGTGTCTCAACAAAGAAATGGTCCGGCACAGGATCAGGTATAGGTGTAACCCCAGTCTGAAGCGCGATAGCAGTCATAGAACTGCTTTCAACTTCCCACCGTTTAAACTCCGCTTTTCTATTAAACCAAAAACTTTCTGATGGTATCTCTGAATTCTTGTGTGTATAAAATATCGCCAGTTGATTGATCTTATTCGCAATATTCAACACTATGTTGTGCCGCGGCCGATTCTCTGCAATTCCAAAAACCATTAGGTCTGAGAGAAGCTGCAACTGATTCTCCGCGATTTGATTAGCATATTTTTGAAAGGAATAATCTAGCCACCATCGCCCCTTATTTGTTACAATATTGACTATTCGAAAAAAAGTTCTTAATGGATAACCTACAAGATTTGACGGGTCGAAGAGTGCAAAAGTGCGAATACCGAGTGGTATAAACGTGAGAATACAAATAAATAATAAGATAATGAGATATAATATAAGAGCGCTTGATGACGGTACTCCCACGGCATGAAGGCCAAGACTTGCCGTTGCTGTCACTGAAATGTGCGCCAACAAGTTTAGATACCGTCGATTTAGGTCGTCTTGAGCAATGAGCAATCGTATTTCTGTTGTGACCTTAGCGTAAGCTGTACTCGTTACCACACTTATCGCAGTGAAGAACAATGCTAGTATCGCCGCCGCTACTTGTGCAACTGTCGCCATTAGTGAGACATAGCTTGATTCATCAATAATTGGCAACGGGAGAACAGGCCAATTATTGATAATAACTAATCCATGGTACGCGATGGGTATCCCAATGAATACAGCCAATGCGAGAATTGCAAATTCAATTGGCTGTAAAGAAAACACAATGAATTGCCGTAATGACTGCATATTAAGTCGAGTTGAATTAATCTGCTCATAATTGGCATAAGACAATCTGTGCCAGTAGAAATTAAGCTTAATATTTCCTTGCCTTAACTTCTGGCCAACGATCGTTCGCTGGAATAGAACGGGGGCAAGCTGCAGGTTCGTAAAGTGGCCTTGGAGCCATTCCACTAATTTAGAAAGTCGACAATAAATCTTCACTATGCCAACTCGCCATGGCTCGGAAATTCTAAATGGGTTATCAGATTGGTATTTCATTATATTATTCGCATTAAGAATTAAGTATAAAAAAGCCATCATTTGCAATGAAAAATGCCAACTATAAAACCCTATTTTAGGCGACCCTCTGAGTAGTCCCTATGTTTCCCCTTTTGCTATTTATCTTTGCTCGTCTGTCTATTCACACCTGACTTCTGTCTTTCATTTTGTTTTTGCCGCGATGAACGATCCCATGACTTTTGTGCCGCCGTTTTCAATTCCGGAATGGGGCATGAGACAGGTGCGCACTCCCGGCCCGGCGGAATAATACTCCTTGTAAATGGCGTTCATGGGCGCATAATCGTCTATGGTTTTCAGGTACACATGTCCGGAGACGATGTCCGCGAATCCAAGACCGGCGGCGGAGAGGATATCGAGGTCGTTACGCGCCATGCTGTGTACCTGTTGCGTCATGCTGTCCGGCAGCGCGTTCGCGGCGGCATCGAATCCGGTGATCGCGGAAAGATAGAGGGTGTCACCCGCCCAGACAGCGGGGCAGGCGGGAAACGGGCTGTTGCCGGGGATGGTTTTCATGTTCGCTGGACGGACCGCCTTACGGCTTTTCAGATCGGTTACCGCCCAGCAGGAGACTTCCACATGGGAGCCGCCGGGAATCCAGTCCACCGCCACCGTGGCGAGCGCCGGTTCGCTTCCGGGTTTGAAGAACTCGCGATAGACCTTCGCGGCGGCTTCGGCGTTTTCGGGACGATCGAGAAACAGGTGGATCATCACCGCGTTCCGGAAATCCAGCCGGGCCTCCTTGAGCGTGGCCCGCACATTCCGCATGCATTGACGGACCTGCTCCTCGAAAGTGGCGGGATGTCCGCCGCCGGGAAGCTGGTCGCCCTTGCCGGAGATATACAGCATATTTCCCGCGATGATCCCCGGAGTGAACGGGAGCCCGTCGGGCGGAGTCCCCACCGCTTTCACGCCGGACGGGTCGGCATAGGCGATGCAGGTGATTTCGATGCGGGAGTCCCCGGGGACGTTCGGTACGCCGACCGTGGTGCGCGCGGGAGGGATGCCCGGGAAGAATTCGGCGTAGACCCGGTTGAATTCCGGGAAGTAATCCGGATCTTCCAGGTAGCAGAAGGAATGCACCACGTTGTTCAGGTCCAGCCCCGCCACCTGAAGTGTCTTCCGCACCTCGTTCAGGCAGTTGCGTACCTTGCCCGCGATCTCCTCATTCGGCTTGTAGTCCCCCTTGCCCGCGATATACACGGTCTTGTCCACCATGATCCCCGCAGCGAAGAGGCCGTTGGGACGGGCGCCGTCGGCGGTCA
>CAYRTQ010000383.1:0-1867 GCA_964426865.1 uncultured bacterium | reverse complement strand
TCGAGGACGGCTCGGCATAAATGGCAATCGCCGGGACGAGAAGGAGGGTGCAGAGCATCAAACCATATTTCTTCATGTCGCCGTTCTCCCGTGCATCGCTCGTATCTTTGGTTTTGGGCTTCGGACCATCCGTCACCCGTTCACCGCATTCTCCGCCACATACCGTTCCACTTCCGATTTGCCGGCGGGAGAGCGGGAATCGATGTAGTAAAAGCATTCGGCGTATTTCAGGCCGTGCTTTTTGCCGCTTTCCAGCTCATCCCTCAGCATGAACCGTCGGACATACTCGCGGTCCGCGGTACGGTCGTCCTCGCCGAGGAGCGGGAGCTTTTTCCCTTCCCGCGCCAGACGGGCCCGGAGGAGAGAGCCGGAGTTCCCGCCACCCTGGGAACGGCACTCGATCATGGCGTCGATTTTCTTTTCGATATGGGAGCCGATATCCACCACCCGGTTGTATGGCTGGCCGCGACGGCCCACGAAGTAGTACCGCTCCAGCACGTCGTGGGGGGCAAGCCCCGCCTCGCGGTGCTCCGGGTAGTCGTTCCCCATGCCGGACATCCAGCAGGCTTCCTCCGCCACCCTTCCGGTCACCCAGTGGTCCGGGTTTTCCTCCCCATGCCCCCAGGGATTGAACGTGAGCACGGTATCCACTTTCAGCAGACGGAAAATGAACACCAGGCGGGACCGCAGTTCCAGGGTGGAGATGCCATTCATGTCGTGGTTACGGTAATAGAGATCGAAAACATCGGAGACCCCGAGCGCCTTCGCCATTTTGAGGTGTTCTTCCTCGTTGGTCTTGATGTTGCGGTTGCAGCTTCCGGGGCCGCAGCGCTCGTCGTTGGTGGTGCGAATGATATATGCGGTGTATCCCTCGCTGATGAGCCGGGCGAGAGTTCCCGCGCAGTAAAAGGGAATATCATCCTGATGGGCGTGGATGGCCGCGCAGATTTTTCCCTTGTGGGGTTGTCCCTTGGCGTCCTTTTCCACGATGATGTCGCCGATATCGCATCTGCTCATGGAGCGCTCCTTCATCCGCTTGTCTATTTTGCCGGGACCGCATTCTTCCGTATATACTCTTGTATCGTGGGGGTGTAGCCCGTTCCGGGGCCGATATAGTGGAATGCCTCGGCGTACTTGATCCCGTGCTTTTCCCCCAGCGCCCGCTCGTCCTCCAGCAGGAACTGCTTTACATACTGGAAATTGGCGGTGTCGTTGTCGTTCCCCAGGATGGGGAGCATCTTTCCCTCTTTCGCCAGACGTTCCCGGAGTGCGGCTCCCGCGCTGCCCGCCGGGCCCTGGGCCTTGTTCGCCAGATTGGAACGCACCATGGCGTCCACATGGGAACTGATATCCACGATACGGTTCACCAGTTGCGGCCCGCGGGCGTGGTAATACTTTTCCCGGACGGCGTGGGGCTTGATCCCCGCCTTGAAATGCTCGGGGTAGTCCTTGCCGCCGCCCGCCATCCAGCAGGCCGCCTCCACCGCCTGCGCGGTGATATAGTGGTCGGGGTTCTCCTCGTACAGGCCCCAGGGATCGTACCCGATCACCGTATCCACTTTCAGCACGCGAAACAGAAAGATGAGCCGGGCTTTCATCTCGATGATCTCGATATCCTCCATGCGGTGGTTGCGATATCCCAGGTTGAACACTTTACGGATGCCCAGGACTTTCGCCACCTCGAACACGTCATCCTCGTTCATCACCACGGTATCTCCGACCGTTCCCGGCCCGGCGTGGTCATCGTTCGTGGTGTTGATGATATATCCGGTATAGCCCTCGCTGATGAGCTTGGCAACCGTCCCGGCGGCGAAGATGGGAATGTCGTCGGCATGCGGCTGGATGGCGGCGAGCACTTTGCCTTCGT
>CAYRTQ010000382.1:531-4333 GCA_964426865.1 uncultured bacterium | reverse complement strand
TGGGAAGGTGGCCCGGAGGGCGCGGGGTCCCCGCTCGTACGGAGTACGAACGGGGAGCGTTGTAGGGGGCTACGTTCCCGGAGAAGGCGATATCCTTATTCATGGATAGGCTCTTATTATCCAGAACCCGGGGAATGAAAAGCGTAAACGGCGGGGGAAGGAAAGACGCCCCACGGAGACCATCGGCGGACGGAGAGTCGTCGGCTTTCTCTTGACAATATGGCGGACAGTTGCTGAAAAGCGGTGTTTTCCATCAGGAGTTCATCATTTTCATCATGTGCATCACCGGTCCGGACAAATTCGTATTCTTCGCGAATCCAGGGAAGTTGTAGACGCGGGGATACCGTTCCGGAGCGGGCGGCAAACCAGCTCCGGCGGGCGTATGGGTGACATGGGGGCAACCTCGGTTGCAACGGGGAGACAGGGGCCGCGCCGGTTACCGGTCATTCTCTCCGGAGCCATAGAAATTATCGTCCGAATCCGAAGGCTCAGTGTACTCATCGGTTTCGAAATCCGATTCGCTGATCTCGTCATCATCGATCATGGCCAGGTCGCCCTCCGAAAATCGCGCCGCGAGAATCTCCAGCGCTTCCCGCGCCTCGTCTTCGGGAACGACGATCTCTATTTCCCCCAGCCCGTCCATGGTGAACGGGTAGATGCTTCGCGGAACATCGGACACCCTTCGCGCCTCGATCCCCTCGGCGCGAAGGAGATCCAGCGCCATCTCCGCCATGGATTCATCCCAGGTGCGATACACGGTTGTCTCTTCCATGCTTGTCTTCTCCTCATCGTGCGGTGATTCAGTCCTGCGGGCTGTCCGCTCCTGACGGACAAGACATGGCCTCCGGACTCTTTTGCATAGGAAAGTGAACGCCGGTACGGACGAAAAGTTTCTGGCGGGAGGGCGGAAACCGCATCCTCCGCCGGTTTTTTTTATGTACGATCATATTGCGGAGGCATCCCCGGACGCTCTCCATCCCCGTGTTTATTTCAGGGTTTCGCCATACGGGGGCAGGTGTACAAGCGGCAGTTTCGCGGACGGTTTTCATAATCCAGGCACCGGAGACCGTCCTCCGAAACCTTCGCGCACCGCATGGGCCACTGAATGTAAAATACGCCGTCCTCCTCGTACATCCGCGCCCCCTCGTGGAGCATCCACCATTCCCGGAACATCCGGTCCCGGAAATCGCGCTCGTCAATGCGCCAGCGCACCGTGGTGCAGCAGTCCACCCGCTCGGGACAGTCCACGTCCTCGCAACGGGTCCGCTGAAAAATACTGGTATCCTGATTCTGGTCCATGAGAAAAGAGTATATCCGGTTTTGAACGTGAGATGAAGATTTTCCATAGAATAGCGAAGTGAGCAGCGGGCTGTCAAGTCGATACCGTGGGGAAAGTGCGCTTCGACAAGCTCGGCGTCCGACAAGTTCAGCGGGACGAGTATACGGCCCAGTGAGCCAACTGATTGTCTGAACCGGTGATGCGAATGATTCACATGATAAAATCTGATAAAAAGAAATGCCTGTATCAGTCTTTCATCAATTCAATCATTCGCATCACCGGTTCAGACAGGCTTTAAACGTTTCCTTACCATTTTGATCGCTCATGTGTCGAAGCCACGGGATGTACCCGTCCAGGCACTATCTTTTCCCCTCTGCCCCTTTGCTCCTTTGATCCTTTGCCCCTTCCCCCTCACTCAGGCAGCACGAGACGGTGGAATTCCTCTCCGGGACTGGCCGCGGCGAGGAGATCGTCCAATCCTTCCGGGCCCAGGACGGTGATCGCGGCATCCGCGCCGAACCAGCGTTCCTGTGGTCCGCTCTCGGGCAAAAGGAAATGACGGACCGTGTCGAGGCGTGACCCGGCGACCTCCAGACGGGCCTTGTGGGCGCGGAGCGCCCGCTCGCGGATGCTTTCCACGGAATGCAGGGCGCGGCCCTTCTCCTTCTCCGCCGAGTCCGCGAGCGTGGGATCCAGCGTGCGGAGAGTGTTCGTCAGCGCGTCGAACTCCTGTCCCACCTCCCTCTCCAGCGTGTCGAGACGCTCCCCGAGTTCGGAAGGGAAGGACGCGGCGGCCAGTTCCGTCCGGAGGCGGTCCGCATCCCGGAAAAGCGAAGTCAGGGGAAGGCCCTCCTTTTCCGCGGCGCGGAGCGCGCGGTGGTCGATAAGGGTGAATGACGCTCTCGGCCAGGGAATCGAGCCGCTCACCCCGAACAGGGGGTACAGGGCCCGTACCTGCTCCAGATACACCCGCTCGCCGGGACCGGCAATGAGCGCCGCGACCGGAAGGAGGGCGTCCTGGCACACCGGACGGAGCGCCGCGCCGGGGCTGAACCGCTCCGGAGCCTCTTCCAGCAGGGAGAGCAGTTCATCTCTCCCGTACACTGTCCCGCCCGCCCGGAAACGGTCATTATCCACGATCACCGCCTGACGCACGCCCCCGGTTTCCAGGAAAAGGTTGGTGGAGTTTTCCGGCTTGCGGAGCGCTTTACGGCGTCGATGAGCGTTCCCGAAGCGCTCTCCCGCCTCGTTCACCGCGATGGTGGAATCGAGCGGGTGTTCCAGTTCCGCCCGCAGGATATCCCGGAACAGGGCTTTCACCCCGTTCCAGCGGGGGTCCAGCATCAGCAACCCTTTCGGGGACAGCATCGCGGACATCTGCGCGGAAAATGCCTCCGACCACCGGGTTCCGGGAGTCCAGGTCCGATTGAGAATGCCGGTATAGGAATCGGCCCGGTCGCCTCGGGGCAAACGATCCGCGAGCGACTGTATCGTTACGGTAATGCCCTCGTCCAGCAGGATTTCCCCGACCGGCGTCCCGGGAATCATTCCCGAAGGCGTGTATTCCGCCTGAAAGGGAGCGCCGTCCCCGGTGCGCACCCCCACGCTTCGCACTTCCCCGAAATCATGGTCGTCGGAAGCAACCCAGAACACCGGGACCACATTCCGCCCGGTTTCTCCGGTCAACCGTTCCGCGAGCCGTATCGCGTGCAGCGCCTTGTACAGGGTGTAGAGCGGACCGCCGAAAAGGCCCGCCTGCTGCCCGCATACCACGAATACGGTTTCCGGGCCGATGCCCCGCGCGAAAGCGAGCGCCGGTTCCGATGCGCCGAGACGGGTGTTCTCGCGGACCAGAATGTCGCGAATCCCGGAAAGGGGATGACGCGAGGCGTCGAGCGTACGGGTGCGCGACACCAGGGAAGCCCAATCCGACGGCCCCGCATCGGCGGGAATCCCGGGAGGACGCCCGGAAGCGAAAAAGACACTGGATTCAATAATTTTCATGAAAGACCCCGGAAAAGATTTCGAATCGCAAAGGCATGGAGAACAAGGGATAAAGGACAGGGGACGAAAGGAGATAATTGCGGAGTCACGGGCGCTGTTTTGCCCTTACTCCCCGCCCTCTCTCCCACGCGAAAAGACGCGCGGGAGAGAGGGAAAGGAGGGCTTTTCAAAAGAAGGCCGGGAGAGAACGCAAAGCTGTAAGAGGAATCCCCTCTGAACGGGTATATTCTTCCAAAGCCTTGCCCGAAGCGCTCTTTTCCCTCGCCCGCGCGTCATTTCGCGGGAGAGAGGGTTGGCCGAAGGCCGGGTGAGGGCATCGGCCGGTATGGGTTTCCGATTACCTCCGTGGCCCCTATGGTGTGATCTTACCAGAACAGCCGCTGGCTCCGGTCTTTCTCACGGGCCCAGTTGAGGCCGATTCGCTGACGGTTGATCTCGGAGAGGTCCTTGAGCGGCTCGATGTTCCCGTTTTCGCGGATCCAGTAGATTTTGATCTTCGAGGGGTCGCATTCGCCGTAA
>CAYRTQ010000382.1:0-489 GCA_964426865.1 uncultured bacterium | reverse complement strand
CCCGGGTATACCAGAGTTCACGGGGGTCGTGGCCCATGAAATAGCTTCCCACCGCATCCACCTCGAAGGGGGACAATCCGGCGATCACCATATTGCAAAGCCGCTCGTCGCCGATCTTGTCACGGTGCAGCTCTTCGCCATCGAGACCCACGATGCCGCAGACGATGTTGAGATCGGGCTTCAGCGTGTACGCGCTGTCCAGGCCCCGGTGCATCCACATCTCGTGACGCATGAGAGAGCCGATGCCGTTCAGGAATTCCTGACGGGCCTTGGGATTGTCTTTCACCTTGCGGTAGGCTTCCCATCCGCCCCGGTCCTCGTATTTCTTGTAATCCCCGTCATAGTCCCAGCGTTTGAAACCCGCCGCACGGTGCTTGAGGAATTCCGCCTCCACCCGCTGGTAGAAATCGGACTTGAACCCTTTCTTGAAATCGATCCCCATCTGCTCGGCCTGCGGAACCAGGGCGTCCCACGAGGTGCAGAACTGGC
>CAYRTQ010000381.1:0-4357 GCA_964426865.1 uncultured bacterium | reverse complement strand
GCCCGGTCCCGGAGGAAACGCATGCCTTCCAGAAAATGCGACGCCCATGTACGGTCTCCGCTGAGATGATAGGACAACCCCCAGTTGGCAATGACGGTGTAGGGCGCCATAACCGCGGAAGACCCGGCCCGTTTCTTGTTCAGCGAGGATGACTGCACCGCCCAGGAGGTGGTGCCGCTCGGAGAAAGAGCGCTGCGGCTGTGGTCGAACATGGCGGAAACGCTTTCCGGGGGCTTGGGGAATTTGATCCCTGTCTCCAGACGGCGGATCGGCCCCACCGTCTTCGCGCCGTTCTCCAGCATGCCGGTGAAAGCCCGGAAAGCGGCGGGAATGTCCTCGTCACGGCTCACCCCGATGATCAGCACATTCCTCCGGGAATCCCAGATGGACTCCGAGGGGGTGATGATCAGCCCGCCCTTTCCCGGGAAATAGGCGTCGGCGAAAGCGAACCGCCGCTGATAGAGCTGGAGCGCCCACTTGTTGTCGGAGATGTTGCCGATCACGATGAGATCGCGGCCCCGCAGATCGCTTTCGCTGACCGCATCCGCCCGACGGAAGGGAATGTCCGCTCCACACTTGTCCCGGAGGAGCTGACGCATCACTGCGGCCTGCGGCTCCGCGGCGGCGGGATACACCGCAAGGAGCGAGCCGGAATCCAGGGCGATGGAGAATGCGCGGTCGCTCACCTTCGCGGGAAAGGCGTTGGGAATGAATTCGTTCTTGAGGGTATAGGCGAATGACGGAACACTGAGAAATACCCAGAACAGCGCCGCCAAGGCTGGAAACCAGAGCCTTCGCATGGCATGAATCGACATGATTTTCTCCTGAAAAGCACGGTGGTCAACAGTCCCGCCACATGCGGGACGCCTCGCGTTCGAACAGATAATGATACACGCGCGGAAGGTGAGAAACAAGGGTATTCTGCGGAAAAAGCCCGGTTTACATCCACCGGGCTTTTTCCTTCGGAGGAAAACATCGCTGTCACAACTTACCGCCGGTACCGCAACTGCATGTGCCGCCATTCGAGTTCTCGGGAAAAGCTTACTTGAGCAGGGTCATCTTCATGGTCTTGGTGAAGGAGCCGCTCCTGACCGTGTAGAAGTACACGCCAGCGGAGACATTGGAGGCGTTCCACACCACGGAGTGGGAACCGGCGCTCATGGAACCGTCGACCAGGGTGCTGATCTTCTGCCCGGCGACATTGTACACCTCGACCGTGGTCTTTCCAGCCTTGGCCAGGGTGAACGTGATCGTGGTGGTCGGGTTGAAGGGGTTCGGGCTGTTCTGCGCCACGGTGAACGCGGTCGGGGAAGCGTCCTTCACGCTCACATCGTTGCCGATGGTTCCCTTGATGGAATCATGCCCCAGGAAAAGGAGCGGATGAACTCCTGCGGTCCTGACATTGTCGCTCGGATCCTTGTAAATACCGTCGAAAGCGGAGCCGTTGTCGACAATGAGCGCACCCCATTTCCACGCCGCGGTTTCACCGGCGGTTGAAATATATCCGAGCCCGGTGCCGTCCGGAGCGAGAAGCCCCCAGGTCACCGCGCCCATGTCATAGGCGGATCCCATGCTGAACCGGTTCGCATCCACCGTCCAGTTGAAAACGTAGGGTCCGACCTTATAATCGATGCACACCCAGGGACGGGCCGCGCCGGGATCGGCGTTCCAGTCGAAGGTATAATCTCCGTTGCCGTTGGTCCACTTGTAGAAATCTTCCTCGGTCTCCGCGGCGGGGTCCACCATCTGTTTCATGCAGGAATCGCCCCCGCTCAGAAACAGGTTTCCGCTCCGGTAGACGAATCCGGTGTCCGGCCCGCCATTCATCTGGCCGCCCGCATTCAAATCCTGCGCGGAACACCACCACGCCGACATGTCGTAGTATTGCACCCGGGATCCATCGTTCAGATCGACGATATAGAAATCGGATTTCGCCTCGTTGGTGACATGACGATATCCCACTCCGGTGAAAAGATAGTTGCTGCCGTCGGTCTGCACTCCCGGCATACAGTTGTCGCTGGCATCGAACGTGAAACGTCCTTCCTCTCCCCACTCCAAATCCACCAGGGATTGCCCATTGGGAACCCAGCCGCGTTTTTCCACACACTTGGTATACGTGTCCTTGTTCCCGTATTCCCAGAAGAAATTATTGTGATCGTTGGGATGGAAGGTCATAACCCCGCCGGTAAACGTCCATCCCTCGGCAATGGTAAAATAGGTGCTTTCCACCAGGGTGGGATCGACGGGATCGTTTCCAAGCACCCATTTGAAAATGGTTTTCCCCTGATCGGTAGTACGCAGACCGGTGTAGAAAATGGGATTGGCGAGCGGCATTCCGTCATCGCCGGTTTCCTTAATGTGTCCCATGTTGTTGGTTTCACGAAAATCGATATCGGGACTGTCCGAGATTTTCACTCCCTGGCCGATATTGTCATACGCCCACATGTAGTAGGTATAATTATCCGACGGAACCTTGCTTCCATAGGTATCTTTTCCGTTCCACACAATGGCATTCTGTCCCGGAGTAAGCGACTGCATGGGAGCGGCATACAGACAGGTATCGATTTTATTGACATAATGCCACCCGAGATACCCGTTTCTCACCGTTCCAATCTGCGCTCCCTTGCCCTGTGTGTAAACGAGGAATATGACACCGGCATTGGACCCGCTGACGGTAACCGGGATGGAAAGACTTGTGCCATCGAAATCGTACTGGATGTATTGTGAAGCGGAAAGACGCAGCGTTGACGGCTCGAACGGAACAGCCGACGCCATTGTGGAAATCAACGCGCCCAGTGTCACCAGGAGGAGAATCCTTTTCATGTTCACGACCTTTCCTTCTTATGGAGTTTGCATCCGGACTCACTGTATACAATCCATTCCCCAATGGCATATTTGCGGTTGAATATCACCCCCTGATACCGTGCATGGATTCATGCATCAACCATGGATCGCCGGCGTTTTTCGCGTCATTCGCTATATACACTACAAATTATATATCGTTACGGCTATTTTATGCAATAGCAATAATTCCGAGCGGAAGGTTCAATAATTCCGAATTCTCCATCCCGTATGATGGATATCATTTCCGGAACAGCATACAGCGCCGATAGCCCGGTTCTTCAGGAGGATTCAAGGGAAATCAGTCCTTCCCGTATGGTATATTTCACCAGATCCGCCAGATTGTCGATGTGCAGCTTCTCCAGAATACTCTGCCGATGCGTGGAGACGGTTTTGATGCTGAGGTGCAGATGATGGGCAATTTCCTTGGAGGATTTGCCCTCCGCGATCAGTTGCAGGATTTCCCGCTCTCGGTCCGAGAGAAGGGTATACATCGAGTCGGCGCTCGAGGACGACCCGTGAAGATAATCATCCACCACAACGTCGGCGATCCCCGGGCTGAGATAAACCTGATTCCGGAGCACCGTCTGGATCGCCAGGATCAATTCCTGGAAAGCGCCTTTCTTCAGCAGATATCCCGATATCCCGGCCCGAAGCATCTCCTTTATGTATCGTTTGTCATTGTGTACGGAGAGGGATATCACCTTGATCCGGGGGTTACCCGCCACAATCTGACGGGCGGCTTCTATTCCATTGAGATACGGCATGCTGATATCCATGATGACAATATCCGGTGTCAGTTCCCGTGCCAATTGAACCGCTTTCCTCCCGTTTTCCGCTTCCGCGATGACCTCCAGATCGCTTTCCTTTTCCAGAAGCGACCGGAACCCCTCGCGGACGATTGCGTGATCATCCGCCAACAGGATACGAATTCCCATTATCGACGCCCCCTTGCTTTTCGAATTTTTGCCGGCGCCGTCAGGATCACCCTGGTTCCCTTTCCCGGCTCCGACACGACACGCATGGTTCCGCCTATGCTGTCCAGCCGGTCAAAAATACTGAAAAGGCCGAATCCCCCGCTCTTGTATGCCGGAGACGACGCATCGAATCCCACCCCTCGATCCTCAACGACAATTCCGATTTTCCCATCCGTGTAGCCCATTTTTATGTACACCACATTCGTCCGGGCATGTTTCGTGACATTGATGAGAAGTTCACGAACCGACTGGAAGAGAAGAACCCGGAGATCGAGATCCAGTCGCCCGCAACACCCATCATCCTGAATCTGGAAATCGAGTCCATATTGCGCCCGGAACCTTTCCAGCAGCCACTCCACCGCGGGCGAGAAACCGAGGTCATACAGAATGGGGGGGCTTATGTCGAAAATCAGGGACTGGACATCCTGGTCGGTCTTTTCGATGATGTCGATTATCTCGTCCAACTGGCTGACCTGGAGAGGGAGGGACAGCATTTTCCGAAACTCGATCAACCTGGTCAGTGAAAGGGAGAGTGTTTG
>CAYRTQ010000380.1:0-4370 GCA_964426865.1 uncultured bacterium | reverse complement strand
TAATCGCCGATCCTTCCCTCGCCCGCGCCGGTGTACACCCATTCGCCGCCGTGGGCGCACATGAGCGAATACCCGATGACCCGTTCTCCGGCGGGCGATCCCTCGATGGCGCGGACGAACGCCGCCAGATATTCCGAGGAATCCGCAATCCACTTCTCCGACCCCATGCACGCGGCATACTCCGTCCCGGTGCTGGCGTTGTACCGGGTGCATTCCCCGGGATAAGCGGCGCGCCACCAGGAGGGGGCGTCGTTGTGCACCCGCGCGATGAGCCACAGGTCGGGCTGCATCCGACAGGCCGTTTCGAGCAGACGGAGCGGGCCGGTGAAATCCCACGTTCCGGGTCCGCTCCAGTTGCCGGTCATGTCCACCAGCACGATGCGAATTCCGGAGTTCACGCTCCCTCTCACGCTGCTCGGCGCGGCATCCCCTTCCTCGCGGATGGGCCCGAGCACGGCGATCCCGGGTTCCGGACGGCCGTCGATCATGATCACCGTACGGCCCTTGTGCTTTCCCACCTTCACCTCATGTCCGGCGGCTTTCTCCTGCGCCGTAACGCTATCGGGCACGGGGAAGATTTCCCCCGCTCCCAGCGCTCCGGCAGTGATCGTCGCGGCTTTGAGGAAAGCGCGGCGGGAAGGATGTTTCGAATCCATCGCGATGCCCTTTTCAGAAACAGAAAAAGAAAGATTGAAACACAGAGAAAACGGCCATGGTCTGCGTCCGTTGGCTTGCGGTATTGAATCATTCCGGAAAGAAAGCGTACTGATTGTCTGAACCAGTGATTCGAATGATTGGAATGATGAAAAGCTGATGAAAAGCAGTCTCTTCCATCAGGAGTTCATCATTTCCATCACGCGCATCACCAGAACAGGCGTTTAGACAAGTACAACATTTTCCACGAATACCGCAGTGCTCAGTCAACCAGAAAGTGCAGGGTGTGGGTTGGCTGGCTTCGACAAGCTCAGCCAGCGTCGGGCGCTGAGCCTGCGGACACTGAGCCTGTCGAAGTGTCAAAGCGCAATCCATACAACACCATCCAGTTGAAAAAGCAATAGACCCTCGATCACCACATACCTGCATATTTGAAAATATCCGGCGGGAGCGGTCATGTCAAGCGCGGAATGCGGGTCGGAGCGACAACGCCGAATATTGCGCGTTTCCCGCCGCTTGACTCACCTGCGGGGAATGTGTAGATTGAGGAAAAAGACAACACGTTGGAGAGTTCGCCGGGAATCCCCGGCCCGGTTCTCCGCCCCGACGCATTCCCCGGAGGATTCCCATGCGATTCCTGTCATCAGCGCTGCTTTTCCTGGCCTTCTCCGCCGCCGGGCTCACGTACGCCGCCGCACCCGCACCGTACGGCGACACCCGCGCGGTTTCGCTCATCGACGCCGATCATTTCACCCTGCGGCTCCCGCAAATTCAATCCAAATCGCAGTGGGAAACCCGCCGCGCAGTTATTCGGGAACAGGTGCTCCTCCGGGCCGGACTCTGGCCCGAACCGCCGCGCACGCCATTGAACGCCCGTGTTTTCGACGAGGTGCGGGGCGACGGGTTCACCGTGGCGAAAGTGTACTTCGAGAGCCTGCCGGGTTTCTACGGCACCGGGAACCTGTACCGCCCGACCAAGGGAACGGCGCCCTATCCGGCGATCATCACCCCCCACGGGCACTGGCCCAACGGCCGTCTGGTGAACGTGGAGGACTGCTCCATTCCCGGGCGCTGCATCGATTTCGCGCGGATGGGGTTCGTGGTTCTCGCCATCGACATGATCGGGTTCGGCGATTCCATGCAGTTTCCCCATGTTTCCTATATGTATCCCGTGCCGGTGAAAGCGGATATTCCCCTGCCCATGGACAAGCGTAATTTCACCGCCGATTTCAACTTCCCGGAGGCCGAACTCTACGGATTCAGTCTCGGCGCACTCCAGCTCTGGAACAACATCCGCGGGGTGGATTTCCTGTGCAGCCTTCCCGAGGTGGACAAAAACCGCATCGGGGCCACCGGCGCGTCCGGCGGAGCCACCCAGACCATCCTGCTCATGACCGCCGACGACCGCATCCGGTGCGCCGCCCCGGTGAACATCGTGGGCGCGGCCAAGCATCCGGGGTGCCGGTGCGAGAACTTCCGCGGTCTCTGGCTGGACACCACCACCCTTGAACTCTGCGCGGCGTTCGCCCCCAAACCCCTGCTGCTCATGTCCGCCACCGAGGACCCCTGGACAAACCGGGCTCCCGAGCGCGAATATCCAATGATCAAAAAATATTACGACCTCTACAATGCCGGAGACATGCTGAAAAACGTCCACATCACCGCCGGGCACAACTACAACGCCGATACCCGGGCCGCGGTCTACTCCTGGTTCTGCGCCCACCTGAGAAGCGAATTCCCGGCCATCGCCAAACCCGCTGTCATCTGCGCCGAGGCGAAATCCCTGGGCGACCTGCGCGTCTTCCCGGATCGCATGCTTCCGGAAGGGGCGAAGTCCGCGCCCGAGATCATCGCGGACTGGAAAGGGATGTCCGGACAGGCCTATGAGGCGATGCTGCCCGTGTCACGCGCGGACTGGGACGGGTTCGCGAAAACCTTCCGTCAAAAGCTGGCGTTCGCTCTTTCGGTGGAGGTTCCCGCGTCCGCGGACATCACCTGGCGGGACCTTCGCGCCGGAAGCACGGGCAAAGCCGCCCGCCTCACTCTCGAAACCGGCGTGCTCGGAAGGAAGGGACGGGGGGATGCGGTCGCCCTCGAAACTCTCGCCCAAGGGGGAGCGGAGAAGTGCGTACTCCTTGTCGCGCCTGAGCGTTCCGGGGATTCCGACCCGAAATCATCACCGGGAAAGGAATGGCGCGCCACAGGATACCGGGTCTACCGGGTACACGGGTATGCTTCGGGCGAACTCTCCATTCCGAAAAAGACCTTCGATTCCTTTACCTGGTCCGCCGCATACAACCGCGACAACGGACAGAACGCCATTCAGGACATCATCACCGCCATCGAATACATCCGGCGCGATCATCCCCGGGCAACGCTCCGGGTGGTCGGACTCGGCGAATGCGGGCTCACCACCGCCCTGGCCTGCGCGGTTTCCGGCCATGCGGACGAGGTGGTAGCCGACCTGAACGGAACCGATCCCGGATACGACGGCGAACTCCTCGCGCTCCTTCCCTGCAGCGGCATACGGCGGGTCGGGGATTTCCGCACCGCGGCGCTGCTGCTCATGAACAAGCCGCTGACACTCCTGAATGCGGGGGCGACATTCGACAGGGGATGGTACGAGAAGATGGCGAAAACGATGGGGATGGAGCGGAATCTGGAGGTACGGTAAAATGACCCCGCGGCGGGGGACGAATGCAGGCGTTCGCCCCCCGTGTGGTCTTTTGCGGTAACGGGTGCTTTACTCCTCACCGAGACCGGTGATGGTGTCCTCTACGGACTCCTCCACGGACTCGACCAAACTCGCGATGCGACTGTCGGCCCAGGCTTCCGTCGGGATATTCGTTTGTTCCCAGACCTCTCCATCGGCCAGCAGTTCCAGGTTGGCATCGCTTTCCTCCGCGCCGTAGCGCATGGAAAAGGTGTGCGGACGCGGATAGAACAGGTCGCTGTATTTCGCCACCACTGCTTCCGGGTTACGGCTCGCCCGGTATTCGGCCTGAAATTGCAGGTGCCTCGGCAGATCATGCGCCGTTCCGGCGAGAGCGTTCAGGGTGCGGATATCCTCCGAAAGCGTGGGGTCGGCATTGATGCATTCCTCGATCCGGGCGGCGTCCGCGCGGTCTCCGGTCACCACGATCCGTCCCTCGGAATTCACACTCAGCTCGACCGGCGGCTGGATGGATATCCCGTTATCCCGGAAAAAACTTCCCAGTTCGTCTTTCAGCGCGGAAGATAGTATCCGCACATTTTTCATCGTGGGCAGAATAATCGCCGATTTCCCGAGCAGCGGGGACATCCCGGAATTCCCGGAAAGGGTGACCGTATCCAGTTCATTTTCGGAGGAAGCCGCGCCGCCCGCACGGGAAGCGGTGGCCAGCGCATCCGCAAACCGCTGTCCGCCTTCAGTTTTCAAGGTTCGCGTCGGAGAGGCCGCGGCTGTTCCATATACAGTGTTCGTTCCCGATGCCGGAGAGATCATGACGGAGTCCTTTCCCTGAGCGTATGGTTTCCTTTTCCGCGGCCATGAATGGGTAAAGATATGTTAAGCAAATTTCATACCATACGCATCCCGCCCTCCCGTCAGATACCGGTTCCTCTGTATAAAAACGTTGACAGTGATTGCGCCGAACGCTATAGTACTGTCGTTTCACCTGAAGCATGGTGTGTTCCCAGCGCCGGAAGCCCCCTTCCGGCCCTCGCTTTGGCTCGCG
>CAYRTQ010000379.1:0-4419 GCA_964426865.1 uncultured bacterium | reverse complement strand
TGGGCGCACCAGAAAAGTACAGAGGCAGTGGGAGGGGTGAAGGATTCCTTACCCCACGAAAGCGCTTTTGTAATCGGCACATGCAGGTCATGTCCGGTCATGGCATCTACTAACTTGTCAAATTGATGTGCTGTGTGGATTGCGCTTCGACACTTCGACACTTCGACAGGCTCAGTGTCCGCAGGCTCAGTGTCCGCAGGCTGAGCGCCCGCTGACAGAGCGCCTGCGCTGGCTGAGCGTGTCGAGGCCAGCCAACAAAAGATACGCCCTTTCCGGTTGATAGAGCCGAGGGGAAATATTTCTTCATGAAAGATGCGGGAAAGCGACAACACGTATTTTCCGGCTCCTGTATTCCGACTTCCGTTTTCTGTTTTCGAGGGTTTCATGAATCGAATTGATTTGGGAAAAGCGCCCATTCCGGGAGACAATCCATCGGGCGCAGATGTGAGCTACGAGCCGGAATTCGAGGCGCTGGAAGGTGAGCTGCAGAAAATGTCCTCTCCCACCGCTTCCGGCGGAGTGGACTGGAAGAAAGTCGCCGGTCTTGCGGAAACCATTCTCGAGACGAAGTCGAAGAACCTCCTGGTCGCCGCGTACCTGAACTATGCGCTCCTGAAGACCGAAGGACTGCGGGGGCTTTCCGACGGCGTCCATGTGCTCCGGGAGCTTCTGGAAAACTACTGGGAGACCCTCTACCCGCCGAAGAAGCGCATGCGGGGGAGAGTGAACGCCATAACATGGTGGTCGGACAAGGTGGACGCCGCCATCGGGGATCTCAAGCCCGAGATATGGTCGCGTGATGACCGGGGCCGTCTGGCGGAAGACCTGGATGCCGTGGACTCCTTTCTTGGCGAGAACATGGAGAACGGTCCCATTCTCCGCAGCCTGGGGGAGCGGATTCTCTCCCTGGCGGAGGAGGAGCCCGAACCCGAACCGGTTCCGGAGCCGGCAGCCCCTCCCGCTCTCGCGGCGACACCCGCCCCCGTGGAGACCCCAAAACCGGCGGCTCCTCCCGCGGCTCCGCAGTCCGCCGCGCCCTCGGTCCCGCTGCCCAAGGCGGACCTGTCCAATGCCGACGGGGAGCGGTTCCTCGCCCACGGGCTGGATGTGCTGCGTCAGGCGGCCACCCTGTACCTGCGTCAGGACCGGTTCGCGGCGCTGCCCTACCGTCTCCTGCGGATCGGATCGTGGCTTTCGGTGCAGGAGCTTCCGCCATCGGGAGGGGGAAAGACCATGCTGCCGCCTCCGGATGACCAGATTGTCGCCATGCTGGAGGCCATGTACCGGTCGAAGAACTGGACCGATCTCCTCGATGCCGCGGAATCGCGGGTGCCCCAGTTCCGTTTCTGGATCGATCTCAGCCGGTATGCCGCGGAATCGCTGGAGGGATTGGGCCACCCCGGACCGGCGGAAGTGATCGCCACGGAAACGGTGGGATATGTGACCCGTCTGGCGGGCATGGAGAAACTGGCCTTTTCCAATGGAAAGCCCTTCGCGGACAACATCACACGGGAATGGCTGAACGGGTGGATTTCCCGGCTGAGTCCCGGAGCGGCGGGAACCGGCGACAGTTCCGGGGGAATCGAGTCCCGGGCGGCGCAGACACTGGTCGAGGCCCAGAAGCTGGCGGGAGAGAACAAGCGCGATCAGGCGCTGGACCTTTTCCGGGAGAAGCTGGCCCGTTCCTCCTCCCTGCGGGAGCGGTTCATCTGGCAGACCGGACTCTGCCGCTTTCTCCTGAGCGCCCGTCTGCCGAGGCTCATGCTGCCGTTCGTGCGGGAGATGCTCGCAACGCTCGATGAATGCCGGGTGGAACAATGGGAACCCGAACTGGCCATCGAGGGCCTGACGCTGGTCCTTTCCGGTCTGCGTCTCCAGGAGGGCGGACGTGACGAGGAACTCATCGAGCGTGTCCTGAACCGTATCGCAACACTCCATCCGGCGCGGGCGCTGGAGTTCATGGAATAATCCGCCGGACTCATCATTTTTTCTTTTACTTTGGCGCTTCTTGAAAATATTTACCACGCTTTTTCACCGCCTCTCCGAGCCGCTTTACGGGAATGCCGTTCACCGGTTCCCCGCGCGGCGCGAGGGCTCTTTACCGGACGCACTGCAAACAAGGAGGAGAAAGATGGCGAAAGAAGCTTCCGTAGCCCCCAAGGAGCGGGTGAACATCGTTTACCGTCCCGCCACCGGAGACGCGCAGCAGGAAGTGGAACTGCCGCTTAAAGTCCTGGTCATGGGAGATTTCACCATGCGCCCGGATGGCACTCCCGTCGAAGACCGTAAACCGGTCAACGTCAACAAGGACAATTTCAACGATGTGCTCAAGGCGCACGATGTACAGCTTGACACGGTCGTGGACAACAAGCTCTCCGACGACCCCGGCGCCAAGATGAACGTGAGTCTCGATTTCAAGACCATGCGGGATTTCGAGCCGGACGCGGTCATCCGCAAGGTTCCCGAACTGAGCCGTCTGGTGGAACTGCGCGAAGCGCTCAAGGCGCTCAAAGGACCGTTGGGCAATGTTCCGGAATTCCGCAAGAAGATAGGGGATATCGTCAAGGATGAGGGCGCCAGGGCGCGACTGTTAAAGGAACTGGGCATCGAATCGTAAGGGGATGAACCATGGCTGATGAGCAGGAAAAACAACAGCAGGAACAGGCCGCGGGCGCCGCGGAAGGATCGTTCTCCCTCCTGGATGAGATCGTGCAGGCCACCAGGATGAAACCCTCCGACGAGGGATACCAGGCGACCATGATGGGCGTGCAGGCGTTCATCGACGAACTGTTGAAGCCGGGACGCGAGCAGGCGCGCATTTCCGCGGGCCTGGTGGACGAGATGATCACCAGCATCGATCAGAAGCTCAGTCTCCAGATGGATGCGATTCTTCACAACGAGAATTTCCAGAAACTGGAATCCGCCTGGCGCTCCCTGAAATACCTGGTGGACAAGACCGATTTCCGGGAAAACACCCGGATCGAGATTCTCAATGTGGACAAGCAGTCCCTGTTCGACGATTTCGAGGACGCCCCGGAAGTGGTTTCCTCCGGGCTGTACAAGCTGGCGTACACCCAGGAATACGGGCAGTTCGGCGGTCAGCCCTACGGCATGTTGGTCGGCAACTACGAATTCGGGCCGGGCGCGCAGGATGTGAAGATGCTTCAGCATCTGGCCAGTGTGGCCACCATCGCCCATGCGCCGTACATCGGCGCGGTGAACCCCAAGTTCTTCGGGGTCGATGATTTCAGCGCCCTCCCCAACCTGAAGGATCTGAAATCCATTTTCGAGATGCCGCAGTACGCCAAGTGGCAGGGTTTCCGGGAATCGGAAGACGCCCGTAACGTGGGGCTCACCCTGCCCCATTTCCTTCTCCGCGCGCCCTATGACCCGGAGAACCAGCCGGTGAAGAGTTTCACCTACAAGGAAGAAGCCAACGCCTCCAATCATGCCTATCTCTGGGGCAACGCGGCGTTCGCTTTCGCCAGCCGGGTGACCGACAGCTTCGCCAAGTACCGCATGTGCTCCAACATTATCGGGCCGCAGGGCGGCGGCGCGGTGGAGGATCTTCCGGTGTACTCTTTCGAGGCCATGGGCGAAAACCATACCAAGATTCCCACCGAGATTCTCATTTCCGAACGCAAGGAATTCGAGCTGGCCGAGGAGGGTTTCATCGCCCTGACCATGCGGAAGGGGAGCGACAACGCCGCCTTCTTCTCCGCGAATTCCTGCCAGAAAGCCAAGAAGTTCGCCAATACCCCGGAAGGGAAGGAAGCCCAGCTCAACTACAAACTGGGTACGGAACTCCCCTACAATTTCGTGGTGAGCCGTCTGGCGCACTATCTCAAGGTTCTCCAGCGGGAAAATATCGGAAGCTGGAAATCGCGGAACGATCTGGACACCGAACTGAACAAATGGATTTCGCAGTATGTGTCCGACATGGAGAATCCGCTGCCGGGCGTCCGCAGCCGGAGACCCCTGCGCAAGGCGCTGGTGGAAGTCACCGATGTCGAAGGCGAGCCGGGCTGGTACCGGGTCGGGTTGAAAGTTCAACCGCACTTCAAGTATATGGGTGCATCATTTACCCTGTCTCTCGTCGGCAAGCTTGACAAGGCCTGACGATCTCTTTCAATGTAATAATCCACCCTCGAAGAGGAGGATTGCATCATGGCAATGACCTCGTACATGAAAGTTATTGGAAGAAACCAGGGCGAAATGCAGGGCGACTGCCCGCAGGCCGGACGTGAAGGCCTGATTCTGGTATACGGAATGGATCATTCGGTGGAAATTCCGCGCGACACCCATACCGGCCTTCCCACCGGCCAGCGCATTCACAAGCCCCTGGTGATCACCAAGGCTTTCGACAAGTCCTCTCCCAAGCTCATGCAGGCGGTATGCAGCGGCGAGCAGGTGACCGTG
>CAYRTQ010000378.1:0-4425 GCA_964426865.1 uncultured bacterium | reverse complement strand
GATTCGAACTGCCGACCTCATCCTTACCAAGGATGCGCTCTGCCTACTGAGCTATGTGGGCCTGATAGAGCTATTATTCCGCATTTCGATACATGTACAATACAGCATGACTGCCGCTTCATAGTGGAGCGGGAAACGAGACTCGAACTCGCAACTTTCACCTTGGAAGGGTGACACTCTACCAATTGAGTTATTCCCGCCCTCCAAAATCTTCACTCGGTCGCGTGAACGGCGTTTCAAAACATCACCAAGCAATAGATTTGTAAAATACGGTGTACAAGACACGAAGTCAACCGGAAAATTCCTGATTTTCACCCTTTTTTTTCGAAATATCGCTCCCCTTAAACGCCAGGGTCATGATGAGGTTCCATTATATTTCTTTTTATTCTCTCGCAACCGCATGTCGGATACCATGTTGGTTTCAAAGCCCAAAGAAAGCGCGTCCCCTTTTTCAAAGCGTGTTTCGGCTCCCCCCTTGACCGGACCGTTGAAACGATGAACGTCGATCGTTTCATCACGCGACGCACCGATGCATCGATTCTCTCTCCGCCTCTGTCACTCCACCGGATATTCCGTCGGGTAATCCACCCGGATATCCCCCATTTCCAGCCCTTTTCCCGGCAGCAATCGGTTCACCGCCTCCATAATCGTACGGGTTTTCCGCTCTCCTCCGCAGAAATCCGGCTCGCAGGCGATGGTAAGCACTCTCGCCCTCCGCATCAGACCCCGCAGGAATTCCACGGGAGGATATCCGGAGTGATATCCCGAGGGCCGCGGGACGAGAAACTCGCCTTCATAAACCTCATCGGGAAAGGGAAATACATGGGTTTCCCAGCAGATGGTGAAAAAATCGAGATCGATATCGACCGCCAGATCGGACGCTTCCCCCATCCTCATTCCTTCGGGGTCCCACCCGAACACGTCCCAGAGCCCCTCCCGCGCCGCGGGGTGGGCGGCGTCCACCAGCGCTCCCTTCCAGGCCAACTCCACCGAGGGCCGTTCCAGATGAAATATCCGTCGCCCGGTTCCCCTTGCATCGGTATGCCGGGTGATACCCTCCATGCCGTCCGCCTCGGTGCGGAACTGCATCACATCCGAAATCAGCCCCAACTCCATGCCGCCGATGATCCAGTCGTCGTCTCGAGGCGAGAGCCGACGCGCCACCGTCCCGACAAACTCCGCATCGCTTGCCCCGGCCCGAAGTCTCGCCAGTTCCGCGAGATCTCCCTTGGGAACCAGCGAATCACAGTGACGGTCGAATGTCACCACTCTCGAAGGCAGCCGCAGCAAGCCCGCCTCCGACGCGAACCGCAGCACCGGCAGGGTCCATCGGTGGTCGCGAAATATCACCGCGGGAATTCCGCCCGGATGCTGAACCGGATTGGGATAGATATTTCTGAATTGTTCGGGAATCATGGACCAAAGGAAATGGGCGAATGGTGAAAGATTTGTCCTCTTGGACCAATACAGTTCATGTAACCGCGAAAGACACGGAATCCCCCCCCCCGTGAAACACTCATTTTTCGTGATTTTCGTGTCTTTCGTGGTAAAGGGCTTTTCGCTTTTCGGCTGAATAAACCGTATAGCCTCTTGGACGGTCAAGCAGCTATCGTTGGGTGATTGCGCCCGCCGCTTGAGCTTTTCGAAGCCGGATGATGAACGCACCACTATTCAGTAGACGGCCCGTCTTTCTTCCACGGGTAATTCCCGCCGAACTGTTTCTCCCAGGAGAACCGCTCGATCGCGGCTCTTCTGGCATTCCGCTTGCACTCACGGAGCCTTTCCGGATCGCGGATCATTTCCCGAAGCGCTTCCGCGATGCTTTCCGGGCGGTTATCCGGGAAGAGCGCCCCCATGTCGCACTCCCCGATCACCGTCCGCATGAAGGGAAGATCGCTGGAAGCGATGGCCAGTCCGCCCATGGCGTAGTCGAAGAGCTTGTTGGGTGAGGAGTAGGTGATGCTCAGGGTCGCGGTACTGAACGGCAGCACCCCGATATCGTGCTCGCGGACAATGGACAGGGTATCGCCCGGCTCGTACCGCCCGGTGAAATGGACCCTGTCCTCCAGGCCCTCGGAGACGGCCAGCAGACGGCAGCGGTCCAGGAGGGGACCGTCGCCCGCCACGGTCAGTTCCGCGCCCTCCAGGAGTCGGAAGGCGAGCACGAGCTGCTCGACCCCCCGGAAAGCCTGCACTTTCCCCTGGTAGAGCACCCGCACGGGCCGGTGCACCGCGTCCGGGGGTTCGGCCCCGGTGTCGAGACGGGGACAGTTCATCACCACCGCGGGCGTTCCGGCGAGACGGTAATCGCGCTGCAGCATGTCCGCAATGAGCGGATTGACCGTGGTCACATAATCGGCGTTCGCAATTCCCGCCGATTCCAGACGACGGATGGAGTCATTGGCGGCGCTTCCGGTCACGCCCATCCCCGGCCAGTATTCATGAGCGTCGTAGAGCATCTCGCGCGCCGCTCCGCACCGTTTCAGCGCGCTCCCGGCGGACAGTGTATCGGCGTCGTTGCAGTGTACGAGGTCGAACGCGCCCCCGGAAAAGGCGCGGACCATGGCCCGGTTGATGCGCAGGGTGTTCCGCAGGTATGTCCGGAAATTCAGGGAGAGCGCCAGGTTCCGCAGTGCGGTCCGGATTCCCGATGCCGGGGCCTCCTCGTGCGCACGCGCGAACACCCCGCTGTATTCCGGCCGTATCTTCCCCTGAAACCAGAGGTATCCCCGTTTCAGAAGCGATTCCTTGCGATGCGGAAACCGGATGATGCGCAGGCCCTCCCATTCCTCTCGCGGAGCGCGCCCGGAGAGACGGGTACATCCCACCGTGACCTCGACTCCCGAATCCCGCAGGGACTGGCAGGTCCGCAGCACACGGGGGTCTTCCAGCACCTCGCCGATGAGAAGGACCAGCGCCTTCGCCGGTTTGTTTGACGGGGACGGTTCGGGATGCACGGTGTTTTCCGGGAGACGGGGTTTGCGAAAGGGGGAAAGGAAGGTTCTCTTCACACTGCTGTTTCAGGAAGAACGAATACACTCCGGAGGATTCGGACGACATTCCCGAAGCTTCCGCGGCCATGTATGACACACTCGCTCTGAATCCCGACGGATTCAACCGTCTCCGGTGAAAACGACGGGTTAACGCGCACGCTTTAAACGTCCCCGAGGCCGGAGAGTTCCCCGCTCAGAACCGGCGCAGGAACGTGATGCCCTTCTCCGGGTCGATATTGCCGGGACGCACCACCAGACGGTCGTGATCCAGGCTCGCCGAAGCCTCCGGCGCACCCTCGATGCTGAACCGCATGGATTTGATGCTCGGCGCGCCGATGGAGAAATCCATTTCCGAGGGCAGATTGACCCCCCGGATACGCCACACTCCCGGGCCGCTCTCCATGCACCGGATGACATTCTCGCGGGCCAGCCACCACTGGGCCAACTCCATGCCGGTCAAAGCGCGGGCGCGGTCCAGACGGCAGCGGTTGAGCAGCGAATTGTAGAACCCGGAGAGATGGGGCATCTCGGAGGGGTCCATGTTCCCGGGGTGAATGAGAACGCTGAAAAGCCCGCCCGCCGCCTTGGCGAAAATGTAGGTCTCGGTGATGCGCCGCATGAGCGCCTCCGGACTTTCGGTCGAATGGGCGAACATGGTGTCCATGAAGTTGAGCGGAATTTCCACGATCTTCCCCGACTGGTGCGTCTGCGGGAAGGGGAAAAACGGCGCCGCGATCCCGTTGCGGTATCCCGCGCGGTTGCTGAATCCCAGCGTGGCGTCGTAGAGCACGCCCGCCTCCGCGGCGGTCTCCAGTGTCTGACCGTGACGGAACATCAGGTAATGCTGGCGGACTCCCCCGAACTTGAAGCCCAGCCTGCTTTCGAAGAATTCGATCTGACGCCGGAACGCTTTCAGATCGCGCCATGCCTCGCGGGTCCCGTGCAGGGCGACTTCGCTGTCGTTGTCCACGATGCGGCGGATCATGGCGGTGATTTCAGAGGGCTTGCGATGATAAACCGGATCGATGTCGTTCGCCCGCTCGCTGTATTCACCGCCGAAGGGCGCCCAGAACCAGGTGGACCGGAACCCGTTTGCGCTCTCCATGAACATGAGCTCGTCGTAGTTCCAGTAGGGATCGCGGCCACGGAGCGCCTCGCGAACGGAAGCGAGCGTGGATTCGAGCCGCGCGGTGTTCATCCGCAGCAGCTCACGGGCGGAGAGCAGGAGTTCGTAGCCGATTCGCTTGCGGGTCCACTTGCGCACCATGTCCACATCGTGGCTCAGGAAGATGGCCAAGGGCGCCGAACCGGGCCAGCGCGGGATGTGAAGCAGCGGCGTCCCCGTCTTGCGATAGAGATACCGGACCGCGTTCTCGATGAGATTGAAATGGAACGATACCCCGGGCGCGTAGGTGATGTTCTCGGAAAGCGG
>CAYRTQ010000377.1:0-4492 GCA_964426865.1 uncultured bacterium | reverse complement strand
GGCCTTGCCGCCGTCGAAGGTTATGGCTTTGACCGTTCCCGGGACCATGTCATACGCGTCCCCGGAAGAAGCCCTCTCGCCGATGAAGGCTTCCACCACGGTCAGCGCGGTGGTCCCGGCGGCGAGATTGATGCGGGCCTGGGTTCCGCTGGTCTGAAGCACGTTGGCGTTGACCGGCATACGGAAGTTGAACGAACCCGATCCCGTGTAGGGGCCGGTAAAAGGACCGAAGGTCGCGGTCGCCGTTCCGCCGGAGGGCGGAGTGGTCGTGCCGCCCGTTGTGGAGGTATCGACCTCAAGCCGCTCCAGAACATAGACCGCGGGACTGGCCTGATAGCCGCTCACCGCCGCCGCGTCGGAACTGCCCTGTGCGCCGGAGGAATAGTATGCGCCCGCTCCCGCCGGGTTCCAGGCGCGGAAACCGCCGGTGACCCCCAGGGAAACGACATAGTTCTTCGTACGGTCGAAGGTGATGCCGATCCAGTCGGAGTACTTCGTTCCGGAAGCGGTCACCACTGCCCCGGCCTTGCCGCCGTCGAAGGTTATGGCTTTGACCGTTCCCGGGACCATGTCATACAGATCCCCGGTGGAAGCCCTCTCGCCGATGAAGGCTTCCACCACGGTCAAGGATGTGGTTCCGGCGGCGAGGTTGACGCGGATCTGGTTCCCGCTGCTCTGCACCGTGTTGGAGTTGACCGGCATACGGAAGTTGAACGAACCCGATCCCGTGTAGGGGCCGGTGAAAGGACCGAAGGCCGCGAGGGCATATGCCCCGCTTCCCCATGAGAACAGCGCGAAAAGAGACAGGAAGAGCGCAGGGAGAAACATTCTGGCTTCTTGTTTTGACTTCATGAGAGATTCCTTGTTGCAATGCAGATTGCCGGTGATTTCCGCCATGCCCCCATCCCCGGACGCCGGGGCCAAGAGCGGCGTGATTGCGGAAATCGTTCAATACATCCCGCGGCGCGGAAAATTGCTCCGGGAAAGCGTCCCCATACGTTATACCGCTTCCTCCGGCCATCGTCCGCATTCCTGACGCCAACTGGTTTCGTGTGGGCGGTTGCCTCCTTTCCCCACACGATCCGTACACGTGGATCGAAACAGGTGTTCACAAAAAACAGGACGCCCGGATTTAAAAATTCGAGAACATATCCGGTTTATCCAGAGTTACCCTCGTGAATTTTAAACGGTATAATCGAGAAAATCCAGACACTTTGTCAAGTAAAAAATGACACCGTGTCCTCTCCGGAGAAGGTCCCGCTCCATCTTCCCCGGCGGTAACCTCTTGTTTTATTATCGGTATATCCCGAGTTGCCGCTACGGGCGAACGCTGAAAAAAAACAGGGGAAATCTCATGGAATGTATTCTCCGTCACAGACTTCAGGGAGATATGAACGGTGTTTTCGTAAATTCCGGAGTGCTCCGGACAAGGGGCGACGGCTTATGGGACGAGGGAATGGATGGGGGAAACGGAGGAGGGAAATGCGGAGAAAACCGGCCATAATGTCATTATTTATAATTCTAGCGACAAATAGTACAGTTTTGCCTGCGTGCATAAGAGGTGTTTCACGATTTTCAATGGGGAGAAGCCCTGACCGGGTATCGGCCTCATACGCCGGTTGGGGAAGCGCTTCATGGGGCAAGAACGCCTGCGTCCATCCCGCCTCTCCTTTGGGCGCAAGAAAAGCGCCGATCTCATGGCGCTACGCCCGGACATTCCGGGGGGGATGTGACGGCGCGGCCAAACCGAGCGCCTTGTCAAGTCGATATTGCGGGGTTGAGTCTTCTCGATCAACTGGCTTCGACACTTCGACAGGCTCAGTGTCCGCAGGCTCGGCGCCCGCAGGCTCAGTGTCCGCCGCGGGCTGAGCTTGTCGAAGCCAGCACATCGGAAACACGTTTCCCCAATAGTATCGACTTGACAGAGTACGCGCCGCTCCCGCGTCAAAATACGCTTGACATCGGCGGTCATTGTGTTTTATTGCAGATAACGAGTATGAAAAGGCTGAAACGATGGGCGAATATTTTGGGGGGCGGCGTATCATGCGGGAAGAGGAACCCCGGTCGCTGAACGAGCGTGTCGAGCGTCTGGAGCGGGAAGTATCCGTACTGCGGACCAGACTGGAGGCGCTCTCCGGTTCGACCGTCCCGGAAATCCCCCGGACGGGGAAAGCCGGAGCGGAACCCGTGCGGACGGAGACCCCGTTCGCGCCGGATGCCGCGCTCCCGTCCGTGGTGATTCCTCCCCCGGCGGCGGTTCCCCCTCCCTTCGCGCCGGTCATGCCCGCCCCCGAATCCAAGCCCTTGCACTCACGGTCCCGGGAGGAGTGGGAAACGCTCATCGGGGGGAAGCTGCTGAACCGTATCGGAGCGCTCGCGCTCATTCTCGGAATGGGCTTCTTCCTCAAACACGCCTTCGACAACAACTGGATTTCGGAAACGGTGAGGGTGCTCATCGGCGGCGGTATCGGCCTTCTGCTTCTCGCCGGGGCATGGCGATTCCAGGTTCGCGGCCTTTCGATTTTCGCTCAGGGACTGCTCGGGGCCGGAATATCCATCCTCTATCTCTCGGTGTATGCCGCCCATAACTTCTATCATCTGGTCAGCCTGCCCGCCGCGTTCGTCCTCATGTCCATGGTCACCACGGCGTCACTGCTTCAGTCCCTCCGGTATAACTCGTTGGCGGCCTCACTACTCGGCTGGTGCGGCGGATTCCTCACCCCCTTTCTGCTCGCTTCCGGTGAGGCGAACGAGGTTGGCCTTTTCACCTATATCGCGCTCCTCGATCTCGGCCTGCTGGGGATCCTGTTCCGGAGACCCGCCTGGATTTCGCTTGAACCGCTCACCCTTCTGGCAACCTATCTCGTCTACTTCGTGTGGTATGGCTCCTATTCTCCGAAAGCCGATCCCGCGTTGACCCTCTTTTTCCTGACCCTGTTCTGGGCATTCTTCTTCGCGCTCGATCTGGCCCGCATGCTGACCACTCCGTCGCTCCATCTTACGCTGCGGCGGGCCATGCACGCGCTCAACGCGGCCCTCTTCGCCCTGGGATTGCAGAACCTGATCGACACCCGCTATCCCGGCTGGCTGCCCGCGGCATACCTGATACTCGGCGCGGTGTATTTCCCCGCATTTCTGGCAACCCGGAGTCGTCTGGCCGCGCGGGGAGACGCCCCTTCCCGTCAGGCGCTCACCGCTGTCGCCCTGCTGGTCCTCGCCACCGGATTTCACTTCTCCTGTCTCACCCTGGTTACGGTCTGGTCGTTGGAGGCGGCGGCGCTGGTGTGGTGCGGCGTATACGGAAACGTTCCCGCGGTCTGGAAAGCGGGCTTGGCGCTGTTCGGGCTGGCCGCGCTGCGACTGTACGCGGCGCAGGTCATGTCCTGGCCCCCCTCGCGGGTGAGCTTCTTACGGAATGAATGGACGCCAGCGTTCGGGGCGCTGGCCGTATCGCTCGGCGCGGCGGTCTTCCCCATGCGGCGCGTACCGGGCGAGATCCCGGCCCGGATACGCGAAATCCTCCACTACTGCTGGGGCGCGGTCCTCTTCATCCTGTGTACGCTGGAAACATACGCCCCGTTTGGCGGACAGTCCATCGAGGCGATTCTCCCCTTCCTGGCGCTCTGCTGGATGGCGTACGCGCTCCCCATGGTCTGGACGGGTCTGCGGACCAGAACGGAGCCGGTGCTGTACTGCGGGCTGGGATCGGCGGCGCTGGCGGTGATCGCGGGAGTGGCCGATGGGCTGGTGGCGTTTGACCCCATTACAGACTTCCGCCCGCTCCTGAATCCCCGCGCGCTCATCCTGGTGGCGCTCATGACGGGAACCGCGCTCCTCTCGCTCCGGATGCGGGCTATCGGTTCGTTTGTTCCCCGTCTGCGCGGAGCTGCCGCGATCTTCCCGCTCGGCATGGTTTTCCTCGCCTTCTCCCTGCTCACCGGGGAAACCCTGGATTACTTCCGGAAATCCATCGCCCTGCTCGCCATGAACACCGGCGGCGACATCGCCCCGCCGGTGGACATCCTGCGGAACCTTCAGCAGATGACCCTTTCCGGGGTATGGATGCTCTATTCCATTTTCCTCATCGCCTGCGGCATGTGGCGACGGCTTCCGGCGCTCCGCATCATCGCCATCGCCCTTTTCGGGTTCACCATCCTGAAAATTTTCATCTATGACCTCTCTTTCCTGGAGGCCCTGTACCGTATCGTTTCCTTCCTGGGACTGGGAGTCATCCTCCTGACCGTATCCTACCTGTATCAGCGGTACAAGACGGTGATATTCGAAAGAAAGTCCCCGGAATGAAGAATGACCGGTACTGCTCCCCCAAAACTGGACAGGAGAAGAAGAGCGTATCCATAAATAAGGATATAGCCTTCTCTGGGAACGCAGCCCCCTACAACGCACCCCGTTCGTACTCCGTACGAGCGGGGACCCCGCGCCCTCCGGGCCACCTTCCCCCGGAGGGGGCAGGATAAGCTTGTGGCGCAGCGAC
>CAYRTQ010000376.1:0-4495 GCA_964426865.1 uncultured bacterium | reverse complement strand
CCTCCGGGGGTAAACGCAGTTCCCGCGAAGCGGCAAGGGATCGAGGGTTAGGGGGGCGGGATCTCACGAATTATACGATTTCTTTATTTATGGATAGGCACTTAAAAAAGATACTCAGGCGCTATAAAAAATAGAAAGGACTCTGACGGAATGAAACTTTCGCTCGAATGGCTCGGACATTATGTGGAGCTTCCCGACCTTTCTCCCCAGGACATCGCCCACCGTCTGACCATGGCGACCGCGGAAGTCGAGGGCGTGGAAACCCTGCGGCGGACGGTGAAGGGAATCGTGGTGGGACGGATTGCCGGAATTGAACCGCTTGCCGCGGAGAGCGGCAAGGTGCTCAATTATGTCACCGTGGATACCGGCAAGGATACGTTCCGGACGGTGTGCGGCGCTCCCAATGTCGCGATGGGAATGAAATCCGCGTTCGCCGGGCCGGGCACGGTCATCGCCGAGGGACATACCGTGCGGGAACAGATGGTCGCGGGACGTTTGAGCCAGGGCATGCTCTGCAGCCCGAAGGAACTGGGCTGGGGCGATTCCCATGTCGGCATCATGGCTTTCCCGGAAAGCCTCCCGGTGGGGCTGGAATTGTCTGAAATCGTGCCGGAAGTGGATTATATCATCGAGATCGACAACAAGAGCATCACCCATCGTCCGGATTTGTGGGGTCACTATGGCTTCTCGCGGGAACTGGCCGCCGTTTTCGGGGGCGAGCTGCGCCCGCTGGAAACGATCGATTCCCGTGAGGGCGCCGATCTCCCCGCGTTTCCCCTGCGTATCGAGGATCGGGACGGATGTCCGGGTTACTGTTGCATGGACATAGACCGTCTCACCCCCGACTATTCCCCGGTGTGGATGCAGTATCGTCTCCTGGCGGTGGGATTGCGTCCCATCAATCTGCTGGTGGATCTCACGAACTACATCATGCTCGAACTGGGGCAACCCATGCACGCGTTCGACGGCGAGCGGGTGCGGGATGTCGTGGTCTCGTCCTTCGGAAAGGCGGGGACCTTCCGCACGCTGGACAGCGTGGACCGCAAGATGATTCCCGAGGATCTCATGATCTGTGATCATACCGGCCCCATCGCCCTCGCCGGAGTCATGGGAGGCGAGGACACGGAAATCAAGGAGAACACCTCCCGCCTGCTCCTGGAGAGCGCCAATTTCAATCCGGCCCGGATCCGTCGCACCGCGCTCCGGCTCGTCCTGCGGTCCGATGCGAGCATGCGGTTCGAAAAGGGCCAGCCGCCCTACCACATGGCCATCGCCATCCGTCGCTTCGTGAAACTCCTGCGCGAGGCGGGGCAGAATCCCGTGCTGCGCTCGCAGCTCACCTGCGCCGGGGAAACCGGCGAACACGGGCGTCACCTGACCATCCGGAGGGATATCATCCGACGCTCCATGGGGATTGATATTCCCGACGAGCGGGTATGCGGAATCCTTACCTCGCTTGGATTCGGCTGCACCGTGGATGGCGAGAATTTCCAGGTGGTGATTCCGCCCCACCGGAGCGTGCGCGATATCTCCATCCCGCGGGACATCGTGGAGGAAGTGGCGCGCATCTATGGCTACGACAACATTCTCCCCTCCATGCCCGAGGTTGAGATGCGGCCCTATGCATTCAACCGCGAGCGTCAGAAACAGCACAAGCTTCGCCGTTTCCTGAGCCAGTCACGGGGGTTCTACGAGGTGCACACCTATGGCTGGTATGACGAGAACTGGTTGCGGCGCATCGGATACGAGCCGGGGGAAACCTTCCGTCTGGCCAATCCCGCCGCGGAGAACTGCACCCGCATGCGGCGTGAACTCCTGCCGAACCTGCTCGCTCTCGTGGAAATGAACGCGGTGCACCGCGACTTCTTCTCCCTGTATGAGATGGGAAATGTCTTTCACCCCGTCGCGGAAGGCCTTCATCAGGAAATGCGCATGGGCGGCCTGTCCTACCAGTCGGAAAAACACGGGAACCTTCAGGACCTCTTCCTGAGTGTAAAGGGTACGATTGAGGAAGCGGTGGTGATGGCCAACGCCGGGACCGTCCGTTTCGAGGCCTCGCAGGACTCCCCCCGCCCCTGGAATGTTCCGGGGGCTTACCTGAATATCATCGTGGACGGCAAACCCGCCGGCCAGATCGGCTATGTGACCGGAAAGCTGCTCGATGTCTTCGACAAGGGAACCCAGGTTGTGTGGTTCGAACTGGATGTGGACGTCCTGGAGGGACCGGCCTTCCCCGAGCCGGCCTACTCGGAGATTCCGGTGTACCCCGGTTCCTGGATGGATTTTTCCATCCTCGCGGACTCTTCGGAGAAATATGCCGCTCTGGAGCAGATTGTCGGCGGGTTTACCCATCCCATCCTTCGCAAGGTGAAATTCCTCTATCTCTACAACGGCAAAGGGCTGCCGGAAGGCAAGTTGAGCTACTCCTTCCGCTTCTGGCTCGGGCTTCGGGAACGCACCTTGACCGGCGAGGACCTGGCGCAGTTCAGAAGCGCTTTCCTCGGTTATCTGGAAGGGCACGGCCTGTCGCTGCGGTAATGCGGTGACCGCGAGAACGAAAGAGCGCGGCTGGAATTACAACCGGCCGCGCCAAAAATCCGGAATGGCATTTCCCGGAAGCGCGGGTGCTTCGCATGCGTTCGCTTCCGGGCTTTCTCCGCGCCCGCGTGTCCGGGGAAACGGGTTTCGACGGAATGAGCCGGATGATTATCTGAAAAAGTTCGACGGGGGCAG
Organism: uncultured bacterium; assembly: GCA_964426865.1. Classification (GTDB taxonomy): domain Bacteria; phylum Latescibacterota; class Latescibacteria; order Latescibacterales; family Latescibacteraceae; genus JAWLHT01. The sequence continues at coordinate 1,762 of CAYRTQ010000376.1, read as the reverse complement.
CCATGTTTCCCGTCCTGTTGCCATTTGAATTTTCTTCTCGAACGATCCGAGCGCGTTATGAATCCTCTTCTCCTGACCATCGGCAGATTCTTCCGGGACTTTTGTGTCGCCATCATGCTCTGGGCATACGCGGGGCTGGTGATATTCACCTGGCACATCGCCCGCAGCACTCCGGAATGGGCGGTTCTCCTCCGTGTCGCCGCCAGCGTCATCAACGATCTCGTATGGGTCCCCCTGGGAATACTCGCCTGGAGTTACGCCGTTCTTTTCCTGAAGAGAATTCTGCGTCCTGGCGGGGAAGAGTCCCTTCTGCTCAAGCCGGTTGTCGCCATACTCGTCATCCTGTTCCATATCCTCTTTACCGATACCGCATTCAAGTTCCTTTTCATCCCGCTGGCCATCTCCGCTATCGCCTGTTTGAAGAGAATTCTGGATGGGAGGACCGGATTCCATCTTCTGGGATGGTATTTCCCGATCATCATCGTGACCGCCCTGACCATCGTTCATTACCATCACCAGATGCTTCCGGGCAGGCCGGGCGTTCCCGTCAACAAGACGATCAAGGTCCTGAGCTACAATATCTACTACGACGGCAAGCACGAAGACCGCATGAAAGTGATCGATACCATCAAAAAGGAAAACGCGGACATCTTCTGCTGCATCGAATTCAATTTCCAGAAGGACGGCCCCCTGTTCGGTCGTGAAATCGGCGAACTCTACCCCTACACGCTCACCAGCGACCACTCCAGGTATTCGAAAAGCGGTTCGATCATCTTCTCGAAATATCCCATACGGTATTACAATCTCCGCAATCAGCGGAAGATGCAGCATAAGTGGAGCAGCAAGGTCAGCATCATTTTCGCGGAACTGGATGTGGACGGACGTAAGGTGAACCTGGTGAACTATCACCTGAAATCGGTGGGACATTACATCGAATATGTGGCGGACAAGGATTTCGCTGTCAAGGACAAGATAGAATGGGCGGCGAAGAATGAGGAGAAGAACGACCGGGAGAAAGCCATTCAGGCCCAATCACTGGTCGATCTCATGGCCGATTCCACCAACCCGACCATACTCTGCGGAGATCTGAACGATACGCCGAACAGCCGGGTTTTCCAGGTCCTCCAGAAGTCGTACAAAAACACCTTTTCGAACCGTGGATGGGGATTGGGGAACACCTTCGGCGAGGCCAGGATACAGGATAACCTGAGCTGGATTCCCTTCATTTCCTATGCCGCCCGGGATCTGGTGCGGATAGACCATATCTTTGTCAGCAAGGATATCCGTATCCATTCGGCGCGGGTGCTCAGCGACGCTCACGGCTCCGATCACAAACCGGTGGTATCGGTCATCGAACTGGAATAGGAAGCATGAGGGATGATAGGGGTGTGATTCCGCGTCTGTCCGTCGGGAAGGGAAAGAGGAGAATTCTGTTGAATTCGCTGATTGGCGGCTGATTCCGGGGCAATATGCAGGGACGTATGGCATTCGCACGGATGGACAGTCGTTGTTTGCTTCTTCTCGCCCTGCATTCCGCCGGAGAAATTACTCCTGCCGCTGCTTCTCTCCGAGGTTGTCACCGCTTCCGGGGTGAACTCCCGTGGAAAGGGTGGGGTATGTCAGCGGGCATTCCCCGAACCGTTCCTCGAGGGCGTTCAGACGAATCAGACGGAACCGGGTATGGCGCACCGCGCGGACCCGGGCGACGGACGATTTCGCCTGGAGTCCCTTATCCTCACGGGACACCGGGGTGCGATATTCC
>CAYRTQ010000375.1:652-4510 GCA_964426865.1 uncultured bacterium | reverse complement strand
CGAGCCGCGGCATTCCCAACATGCGCAAGGCCATCTGCCGTCATTACAAGCGTATGTACGACGTGGATCTCAAATGGGAAACCGAATCCATGGCGCTTCTCGGCTCCAAGGAGGGGCTTTCCCATCTCATGCTCTCTCTTCTCGATCCCGGTGATTCGGTGATGGTGACCAACCCCACGTTTCCGGTGCATATCTACAGCGTGGTCATCGCGGGCGGAAACGTGGTATCCGTGCCCCTGAACGCGAACACGGGATTCGTTCCGGCCATGGAAGACATCTCCCGCGAGATCTGGCCCAAGCCGAAAGTCATGGTGCTCTCTTTCCCGCACAACCCCACCACGGCATGCGTGGACCTGGATTTCTTCGGCGAGGTGGTGGAGTTCGCCAAGCGCAGCAATACCATCATTGTGCACGATTTCGCCTATGCCCAGCTCGGGTTCGACGGGTACAAGCCGCCCAGCATCCTCCAGGTTCCCGGCGCGAAGGACATCGCGGTGGAGTTTGTCACCATGTCCAAGGTCTACAACATGGCGGGTTGGCGCGCGGGATTCTGTGTCGGAAATTCCCGGGTGATCGAGGACCTCTACAGCATCAAGGGATACTTCGATTACGGGATTTTCACCCCGGTGCAGGTCGCGGCCATCGCCGCGCTCGATGGTCCCCAGGACTGTGTCACGGAGACGGTGAAAGCTTACCAGAAACGGCGCGACACCTTCGTGGACGGGCTGAAGAAGATCGGCTGGGATGTCCCGCGACCCAAGGCTTCCATGTATCTCTGGGCGCCCATCCCGGAAAAATATCGTTCCATGGGTTCCATGGATTTCTCAATGAAGCTGCTCACCGAGGCCGGAGTGATGGTTTCCCCGGGAATCAATTTCGGCGGACTCGGCGACGGCTATATCCGTATTGCGCTGGTCGAAAACGAGCATCGTATCAACCAGGCAGTCCGTAATATCAAGAAATGTCTTTTCTGAGGGGGATCGAAGTGAAAGACATCAACGGCGGAATTACCGCTCCCCGGGGATTCAGCGCCGGTACGGCGGAGTGCGCGATCAAACACGCGGGCCGTCCGGACCTGACCATCATCGTTTCGGATGGACCGGCCTCCTGCGCGGGCATGTTCACCACCAACCGCATCAAGGGAGCGCCGGTTCTGGTCAGCCGCTGCAATGTCCAGAACGGCTCCGCCCGGGCCATCATCGCCAATAGCGGGAACGCCAACACCTGCAACGGCGAGGACGGTCTTTCCGCCGCGGTGGCCATGACCGTGGAAACCGCCCGTCACCTCGGCTGCGATCCATCCGAGGTGCTGGTGGCCTCCACCGGGGTTATCGGACGTCCCTTTCCCATCGGGAAGGTGACCGAGGGCATTCCCCGGGCGATTGCCGCGCTCTCTCCCTTGGGGGGAGCGCTGGCCGCGCGGGCCATCATGACCACCGACACGGTGCCCAAGGAAACCGCGATCGAATTCGAGTGCGGCGAGGTTCCCGTCCGCATCGCCGCCATCGCCAAGGGCGCCGGAATGATCCGCCCGGACATGGCCACCATGTTCTGCTTCATCACCACGGACGCGGACATCGATCCCTCCGCCCTGCGCAAGGCGCTCCGTCACGCGGTTTCCGCAAGTTTCAACTGCATCACGGTGGACGGCGATATGTCCACCAACGACACCGTGGTGGCGCTCGCCAACGGCCGGGCGGGCAACCCGACGCTGAAAAGCCGCTCCCGGGCTTTCGACGCTTTCACCGAGGCGCTCACCGAGGTCTGCCTTCGTATGGCGAAAGCGCTGGTGCGGGACGGCGAAGGGGCGACCAAGTTCATCACCCTGCGGGTTTCCGGGGCCGCGAGCAAGGAAGACGCTCGTCAGGTGGGGCTGGCCATCGCCAATTCCCCCCTGGTGAAGACCGCTTTCTACGGCAACGACCCCAACTGGGGAAGGATCATCTGCGCCGCGGGCTATTCCGGGGTGGCGGTGGATGAATCGCTCATCACCATCGCGGTCAACGGCGCTCCGCTGTTCGATACCGGACGGGTGATCCCCATCGATGAGGCGGAGATGCGTAAAACCCTGTCGGGCCGCGAAATCCTGGTGGAGATCGGTCTGGGCATGGGACAGGCCGAGTCCATCATCTATACCACCGATATGTCGCACGATTACATCAAAATCAACGCGGAATACACTACCTGATGGAGGAGATTTGATTCGATGCTGCTTTCACCCACGGTACAAAAGATAAAGCCCTCGATTACATTGGCGGTCACCGCACGGGCAAATGCCATGAAGGCGAAAGGGATCGATGTTGTCCCCCTGAGCGCCGGAGAGCCTGATTTCGACACGCCCGCACATATCGCCGACGCCGCGGTGGAGGCTATCCGGTCGGGATTTACCAAGTATACTCCCTCCTCGGGAACCATGGAACTCAAGAAGGCGGTCTGCGAAAAGTTCCGTCGGGATAACGGGCTCGATTACGCTCCTTCCCAGGTGATCATCAACTGTGGCGCGAAACACAGCGACTTTCTGGCCATGTTCGTCCTGATCGGGCCGGGAGACGAGGTCATCGTGCCCTCGCCCTACTGGGTGTCCTACCCGGACATGGTCTCGCTCGCCGGGGGAACTCCGGTGATCGTGGAGGGAAAGAAGGAGCACGGGCTCAAGATCACCCCGCGGCAGCTCCGGGAAGCCATCACTCCCCGTACCAAACTGCTCATCCTGAATTCGCCCTCCAATCCGACCGGCATGATTTATACCGAGCAGGAACTCCGGGCGCTGGCGGAAGTCATCGTGGATGCCGGAATCTATGTTCTTTCCGATGAAATCTACGAGAAACTCCTCTATGACGGGAACCGGCACGTTTCCATCGGCTCCCTCTCGGAGGAAATGTTCCGTCGGACCATCACGATCAACGGGACCTCGAAAGCCTACAGCATGACCGGATGGCGCATCGGATATACCGCGGGACCGGAGGATCTCATCAAGGCCATGGACACGGTCCAGAGCCAGGAGACATCCAATCCGACCTCCATCTCCCAAAAGGCCGCACTCGCCGCGCTGAACGGCCCGGAGGATTTTCTCGCGGGCTGGGTCGCGGAGTATGATCGTCGCCGCCGCTACATGGTGGACCGTCTCAACTCCATGGAGGGAGTCACCTGCCTTCTGCCGGAGGGTGCGTTCTATGTGTTTCCCGATGTTTCCGCTCTCTATGGACGGAGCTGCAACGGGAAATTCATCGCGGGATCCGTGGCGTTCAGCGACTATATGCTGGAGGAGCAACGCATCGCCATCATTCCGGGCGGCGGCTTCGGAGCCGATGCGCATGTTCGTCTGTCCTACGCCACCTCCATGGCCAATATCGAGAAGGCGCTGGACCGGTTCGAGGCTGGAATCAAGGCGCTGGAATAAAGTGACAACGGACAGTACCTGTCTACCACCCCGGACTTCCGCAAAAAAAGGTGTTGTATTTTCACCGTTGCGGACCCTCACCCGGCCTGCGGCCACCCTCTCCCCCGCGAAACGACACGCGGGCGAGGGAAAAGAAGTGCTTCCGGGAAGGCTTGTGAAGAATATATCCGCTCAAAAGGATAATTCTTCTTGCAGCTTTGCGTTGGCTCCCGACCTGTTACTGAGCAGCTTTCCTTTCCCTCTCGCCCGCGAGTCATTTCGCGAGGGAGAGAGGGCGGGGAGTGAGGGCGGGCTGTTTCGGTGGTCGGAGAGTCTTCGACTTCCTCCGGACAACAGGGGAGACAGGCGCTTCTTGTCCGGTTCTCAACGGTCAATTGTTCTCTGTGTTTCAATATCTTTTCTATACAAGGAGAAATCGCGGCCATGGGCATGTTGAAATTCGGTTTGCCGAAGGGGAG